>JANXMC010000075.1 GCA_025354825.1 Myxococcales bacterium | reverse complement strand
AAAAGCTCCCTCTCCCTCCTTGCCTCCCCGCCTCACCGTTGGACTGCTTCAGGCGCTCGGAGGGGCACGGCCGCCCACTTGATGCGCTGCGACATATCGCGAAACATTTTCGCGTCGTTTGCGAGGCATCGGACGGCGTTGCGCGAGTGACAACGGGTCGTAGGCTCACTCCCCCTAGAAAACAGGCCCGTTTGTCGGCTCGGCGCGATGGCACCGCGAATGCAGAAGTGGCTATCGAACCCGACCGCAGCTCGAGCCGGCGCCTGTGATGGGCGTGCAGACGGGCATGAGGCGGGTCGCGCGGAGGTCACGATGGCTTCTGTTTTCGAGGGCGCCTCCTTGAAGGCGTACCGTGAGAATCTGTCTGCATGCGCGCCGCTAAGCCGTGAGGACGAGCGAGCCCTCGCCCAACGTTGGATTGCCGGAGACAAACGAGCGGGCGAGAAAATCGTGGAGGCGTGCCTCCCCTTCGTCATCTCGATCGCCCTCGAATACCGCCGCTGGGGGGTACCGCTCGAAGACATCATTCAGCAGGGGAACGTGGGCCTGCTGCGCGCGGCGAAGAAGTTTGACCCCGCTCGCGAGTGCCGCCTCGCGACCTACGCCGTCTATTGGATTCGCGCGGAGATCCGCGAGTACGTCGTGCGCGGCTACCGCGTCGTGCGCCTCGGTACGACGAAGGGGGAGCGGCGTGCGCTGCGCGCCTACCGAACCACACGAGAGACCGATCCCGTGAAGCTCGCCGAAGTCTCGGGGCTCGATCCGGCGCGCATCGAGATGCTTCTGCCCGTGCTCGCAGCCCGCGAAATGAGCCTCGACGCGAGCTTCGGCGACATGCCGCCGGCCATCGACCGCATGCCCGCCAACGGGCCGAGCCCAGAAGACGAAGCCGACGCGAACGAAGTGCGCGGTCACGCGACGGTCGCCGTGAACGAAGCGATGCGCGGCCTTTCGGATCGCGAGCGCCTCATCGTCCGCGAGCGGATGATGAACGACGAGCCGCTCACGCTGCAGGCCCTCGGCGACATGCTGGGCGTGAGCAAAGAGCGCGTTCGGCAGCTCGAAGAGCGCGCCCGCGGAAAGCTTCGCGAGCAGCTCGAAGGCTTTCGGCAGAGCGCTTGAACGCCGCGTGATGCCGTGCGTGGCGCACGACGCGGCACTTAGATACATGTACGCCTAAGTGCGCCACAAACTGAGCGTCTCGCGCGCCGCCTGCTAGCCTTTCAGGTCCCATGCGCCGCGAGACGTCGACCCGACTCTTGATCGCCGGATCGTCCGTCGCGTGCGGCCTTTTGGCGCTCGTGGGCGGCCGCTCCCTGCTCGTTCCGAAAGCGCACGATGCGGCGGCGAGCTCGTCGTCGGTCGCGCTTTCGCCGTCATCGTCGTCGCTCCCCAACGGCGAGATTGCTCCTGCGCCCTCCGCCGAGATGAACGAAGAAGGGGACGACGAGGCCCACGCGTTTCGCGCGCCGTCGGGCGAGCCGAGCGGCATTCGCTGCGAAGCCGCACGCGCCATCGTTGCGCAGACGCGCCGGCACTTGGCCTACGAGCCGCGCTCGCCCCAAGCACGCGCCCTCGCCGATGCGACCGCGGACTGGCTCGACCCCCACGGGCTCTGGAGCGCCGCCCCCGATTCCCCTGTCGACGATGCGCTCGTGCGGCGCGCGCGCGAGCTTCTTCGCGAGCTCGAAGGGTCGGCGTCGAGCGACTGCCCTTCGGCCCGCGAGGTCGGCGCGACGCTCGTAACGTGGGTCTCGGTGCTCCGTCGCGACTTCGACGCAGGCCGCCTTCAAATCACCTCCGACGACGCCATCACCGCGGCGTCCGACGCGCTCTTCGAGAGCGGCACCGTCACGCGCCCCGCACGCGCCCTCGCGACGCGCATCGGCATGAAGGTCGGCGCCATCGAGCGGACGCTCGGCCCTGCCGGCGCAGACTATGCGCGCGCAGCCCGTGCGCGTTTCTTCCCCGAGCTCGACGCCATCGGCTGGAGCCGCGTCGTTCTCGCCGCCGCGGTGCGGGCGTACGTGCCGCTCGTCGATCCCCACGGCGCGTGGGCACCGGCCGACGAAGAGGCGAGCGTCTATGAGGTCGATCTCGAGGCCGCACCGCCCGAGCGCCTTTGGGAAAAATCGGCGCGCACCGCGCTAGGCCTTCGCATCGACTCGGGCCCCCTCGCGCCGCTCCTCGCGGGCGACGTGGTGCTCGCCCTCGGCGGCATCGTCGCCTCGGGCTTGCCCCTCGAGCAGCTCGAACAGCTCGCCCTCGCCGTGGCCGACGGCAAAGCCGACGCGACGGCGGTCGTCCTGCGACCGGGCGAAGCGACGCCCCGTGCCATCACCCTCGGCCTTCATCAAGTCCATCCGTCGTCGTCCGAAGAGGCCCACCCGCCCGTCCTCACGGCGACGCGCGTGGCCTATGGCGATGGCGACGCGCTCGTCATCGGCATCCCCGACGTGCACGACGATCTCGGCGACGAGCTCGCCCACACGCTGCTTCGCGAGCGGCAGCGCGAAGGTCGCAAAGTCGTCGGCGTCGCTCTCGATTTGCGCGGCAACGGTGGCGGTTCGACGGACGGCGCCATCGCCGCATTGGGCTTATTTTTGCCCGGATCTGCGCTCTTTCCCATGAAGCGCCGCGACGGCAGCATCGAGACCGACAGAGCGCCCGAGCCGCCGATGATCGATCGCTGGACGGGGCCCGTCGCGAGCTTCGTCGACGGCGACACGGCGAGCGCCGCCGAGATGATGTCGGGCGCGCTCACGGCCTACCACCGTGGTCCGAGCGTCGGGTCTCTTACGTTCGGCAAAGGGTGCGCGCAGGAGTACTTGGACGACGACGCGAGCGCGGGCGTGCTTCGACTGACGACGCTGCTCTACGCGCTCCCCGACGGCTCGCCGGTGCAGCGCGTGGGGCTTCATCCGACGTACAAGCTCGCGTTCGCGGAGCGCGTTGCCGGCGACGGCGATGGCACCGAGACCGGCGAGGCCAACGAGAAGCGGCCGCCCATCGGCGCGGGGGCGCACGAGCGCGAAGTCAGCATGCCCCACGCACCGCCCACGTGGCGCGGCCCCGACGTGCGCGACGGCATCGCGATGCATCGCACGCCGGGCGAAGCGTGGCTCTCACCGTGGCCGTCCCACGGCGGCAACGTCGGCCCGTGCAAAGACGTCGAGCTGTGCCGAGCCCTTCGCGCCCTCGGCGCATCGCCGCCGCAGACGGTGGCTAAGCGCATCTCGAAGGCACGCTAAGCCGAGGCCCGCGCAGTCGCGAGCAGAGTCGCGTGCAGTCTACATCTTGAGCTGGGGGATGCCCGCGAGCGACGCGATGTTCGGCTCGAGGGTAATCTCGATGCGCCGGTTCTTCGCGCGCTGGGCGCTGTGCGTGTTCCTCGCCGCCGGCTCGAATTCGCCGTAGCCCGTCGCCGAAAGCATCGCGGGCGGGACCCCTTCGCCCACGAGCAGCTTCACGACTTCGACGGCCCGCGCCGACGACAGCTCCCAGTTCGACGGGAACTCGGGCGAGTGAATCGGCAACGTGTCGGTGTGGCCCCCGACCTGGAATTTACGGCCCCGCACAGTCTTGAGCGTGCGGGCGATCTCGGCGAGGGTCGCCTTCCCTTCGGGTGTGATTTCGGCCTTCGCCGTGTCGAACAGCACCTCGCTTTGCAGGGCGAGAACGATGCGCCCGCGCTTTACGTCGATGGAGAGATGCCCCGCGTCGATCATCGTTTTGAACTTCTTCACGAAGTCGTCGAGGAGCGCCGCGCGCGAGTCGGCTTCTTCCTTCTCTTTGCGCAGCTCGGCGAGCTCGGTGCGCGTCGCCTCGACAGAGCCGGCTTTGTCTTCGAGCGATTTGACCTGCTGCCCGAGGCGGTCGATCTCGGCGGTGTCGGCGAGGAGCTTCTCCCCCTTCTCGTGATCCGACCGTTCGAGATCAAGGCGCGCGGCCTCGGTGCGCTTCAGCGCCGTGCGGTGGTTCACGAGCGAGGCCGAGCCCGCCGCGAACGTGATGCCGAGCACGAAGGCCGGCACGGTTGTCCAAAGTTTCATGGGGAGGCCCTTTCGACGTGAAGCGCCTCGCGGCGACCGAAGTATCGAGTCGCGAACGAGCAAGGGGCGGGCCTCGGCGCCACGTGCGGCCGATGGGCCGAAGCCGCACGAAAACTGCGTAATTCGGCCGCTTCACGCGCACCTTGGCGCCCAAAGCCGCATGCGTTGGCCCATGCGCGATCCAGGCTCGATGGACCACCCAGCGCGATACCGTCACGGTCGCCATGGCCCTCACGCGTTTCGTGCACCTGCGCCTCCTCGTGTGGAAGCTGCTCCACGGCGACGCGAACGGCGCGGCGCTGCTCGCGGAGAACCCGTTCCCGGACCCCAAGGCGCCGCCGAAGTACGTGCGTGCGGTGCTGTATCGCTACGCGTTCACGAGACCGTTCCACGGCGAGCGCACGTGGTGGAACCGCACGCGACTGGGCCTTTATTTAGAACCCGTCGCGGCCGACGACGCGCGGCTTCGCGCGTATCTCACGCGCGCGGGGCTCGTAGCTCCGTGACCCGTGCATCCCGAGCGGCGACGCGGGCGAGCTCGGCTTTCGCGCGGCCGATCGTCTCGACGGCGGCGAGGCTCGCCACGAGAAGCCCGACGTTCGCGAGGGCCAACGTCCCGCCGACGAGGCCTGCGATCGATCGCGTGTACAGTGCAAATAGCGACGCGACGCCGACGAGTGGGCTCAGCGCGAAGCCTACGACGGCGAGCCAGATTCGCCCTTCCCGCACGCCCCACGCGACGATGAACGCGACGAGCGCCATCACCATGTGCGACGCGGCGAGGACCACGCCGGTCGGGTTCCACGCGACGACGATCGTCATGCGCACGAAGAGCACGAGCATCGTGAAGCCGATGCCGATGAGCACGCCGATGGCGGCCCGAAGAACCGGCGGCGGCAGCGTCTCGACGAAGAGGTCGACGCTGTCGAAGGCCGCGCGAAAAGGCTCTTCAGGGCCTCGGGGCGCGGCGTACGGGTTCAACGTGATCGGTCGCTCGCTGCCGCGCACACCACCAAATTGCTCTTCTCTTCGTGCGGTGGCAACGGGCGCCGCGCCCGAGAGTGCGGTAGACCGCGCCCGCCCATGGCCGAGGTTTTTGACCGTCCCGAAGCTGGCTCCGAACCCGAATCGCCTTCCCTGCAGGAGGCCGGCGCTCGGGCGCCCGCAAATGATCGATCGATCGAGATTCTCTACGTCGACGACGTTCTCGTGGTGGTGAACAAGCCGTCCGGTCTGCTCGTCCACCGCGGGTGGGACAACGACGACGATGTCGCCCTCTTCCGCGTGCGTGACGCCCTCGGCGGCAACCACGTGCATCCGATCCACAGGCTCGATCGCGGAACGAGCGGCGCGCTGCTGTTCGCGCGCGACCCCGTCACCGCGGCAAAGCTCGCGGGCGCCATCGAGCACGGCGGAATGGAGAAGCGTTATCTCGCTCTCGTGCGCGGCGCGCCGCCGCAGTCGGGGGTCATCGATCACCCCGTGCCCAAAGCCGAAGACGGCCCGCGCGTCCCTGCCCTCACGCGCTTTCGTCTCGTCGGCTGCTCGCCCGTCGACCGATGCGCGCTCGTAGAGGCGTTCCCCGAGACCGGCCGTTTGCATCAAGTGCGGCGCCACATGCGCCATATCAACCACCCGCTCATCGGCGACGTGAAGCACGGGTCGGGCCCCATCAATCGGCACTACCGCACGACGTACAACCTTCATCGCCTCGCGCTTCACGCGCACTTTTTGGGGTTCGATCACCCTGTCTCGGGCGCGCGCGTCGAGGTGACGGCGCCGATTCCGCAAGACCTCGCCCGGCCCTTGGAGGCGCTGGATCTTCCGCGAGGAGCCTCCCGATGACCCGTCGTGCGAACGCGCTGCATCGATGCAAAATATGCAGAATGCACGGAAGCCTTTGCGTCTGCGCGCTCATCCCGACGATCCCCACGCGCACGCGTCTGGTGCTCGTGATCCATCGAACGGAAGTGCGGAAGACGACGAACACCGGCCGCCTCGCGATGCAATGCCTCCCCAACAGCGAGATGTTCGTGCGCGGCTATGAAGAGGCGCCGAGCGTCGCCCTCGACTTTCCGCCCGACACGCAGCCGGTGCTGCTGTTCCCCCACGAAGACGCGACGCCGATTACCGACTTCGCGAAGCCCGACAGGCCCGTCACCCTCGTGGTCCCCGACGGCAACTGGCGGCAGGCGTCGAAGGTGCGTAACCGCGTCCCCGGGCTGCGCGATTTGCCGTGCGTGAGCCTGCCCCTCGGCGAGCCTTCCATCTACAGGCTACGAACCGAAGCGCACGAAACGGGCCTCGCGACGATCGAGGCCATCGCCCGCGCGTTCGGCGCGCTCGAGGGAGCACACGTCGAAGAGGCGCTGATCCATGTGTTCCGCGCGATGGTCGAGCGAACCTTGTGGGCGCGCGGCGCCCTCGCCCAGCACGAGGTCACCGGCGGCGTCCCCGAAGGCGCGCAGCGCCACGATCCGACCAGCGGCCTCGCCCGCACGCTCGTGGAGTAGGTGAAGCCCGTCGCGTGGTAGAGCGCGCCGCCGCAGCCTGGTGGGGACGCTCTACGGCCAGTAACGCGCGACGAACGCGCTCTGGCGGCCGGCGAGAGTCACCGTGCCGGCGATGATGATTCGCCCGTCGACGTCGGTCGTGATCGCCTGCGCGATGGGCGTGCCGGCCGTGTTCGGTGCGGCGGTGTAGCCGCGATCGGCGAACGTCGCGTCGAGCGCGCCGTGGGACGTGTAGCGCACGACGCCGGCGCCGGTCCCCATCGAGCCGATGATCGAGGCGGCGACGACGAGAGTGCCGTCGCTCGCGAGGGCCAGCGCGCGGGCCGACTGCGGGCCGTCGGCAGCCGACGTCGTGACGACGCCGGCGGTGCCGAAGGTCGCGTCGAGCTTGCCGTCCTCCGTGAAGCGCGCGAGCTGCACGCCCTTCGTCGCCGAGTCCGCTGCGCCCACGCCGACGGAGCCGACGAGGACGGCCTTGTTGTCGGGTTGGACGACGAGCTGGCCACCGGTGTCGCCGACTTGGCTCGCGGTGCCTCCAACGGCGTGCCCCGCCGAACCGAAGCTGGGATCGAGCGCGCCGAGCGCGGTGTAGCGGAACGCGAGGAACGACGTCGCGAACGCCGGCGACGCGTAGATGCGCCCGTCGCCGTGGAAACCGAAGCCGACGAAGCCTCCCGCGTTGGTGAAGGTCGACGTGACCTGGCCCGTGGCGCTGTCGCCGAACGCGACGTCGAGCGAGCCGCTCGCGAGGAGCCGCCAGAGGGTGATGCCGTTGTTGCCGAAGCCGCCGAGAACGAGCTTGCCGTCGCTCTGCGCGAGAAGCCCGTGGGCCTTCGCATCGCTCGGGCTCACCGTGATGGTGACGAAGCCCGTGCCGCCGCCGAACGTGGTGTCGAGCACGCCTTTGTTCGTGAGCTTCGCCGCGATGGGCGCGTGCGGGCTGCCGGCGATGGGCAAGAGCGTGAACCCGGCGAGCGCGAGGGCGCCCCCCGGAAGCACGACAACGCCGTTGCAGACGTCGAGCGTGTGTCCGGGGGAGTTGCCCATGAAGACGCCCGCGGTGGCGAAGGTCGTGTCGAGCTTGCCGTCGGTCGTCATGCGCGCGACCTGCGCGACGCGTGTGCCCGTGACGCTGAGCCCGTTGCCGCAGATGACGATGCGACCGTCGTCGTCGACGGCGAGGCCGCCGCCGCCGAGGCCCGACGTCGAGCTCCCCATGACCGCCGCGGCGATGCCTTGGGTGCCGAAGGTGGTGTCGAGGGTGCCGGCGGCGTCTTGCACGCGCAACACCAGCGGGCTCGTTTGCGAGAGCGTGCCGCCCGCTGCCGTGACCGTGATGGCCGAGTGCGGATCAAGCGCCGCGGCGACCGTGGCGTGGAACGTGAGCGAACCCGTCGTCTTGGCAGAGCCGAGGGAGAGATTGTCGACGGTGACGCCGCGCGGAAGCCCGGAGACGTTAACGACCACGGCATCGGCGTAGCCGCCGCGGCGTTCGATGGTTACGCCGATGGTGGCCGAAGTGCCGCGAACGAGCGCCACACGAGGCGTGGCGAGGGTGAGCACGAGGGCGGGGACGTTGGGGTCGACGAAGGCGTCGGCGTCGGCTCCGGCGTCGGTCGGGCCCGGCGGCGTGGTCGCGTCGGCGCCGGCATCGCCACCGACGACGAAACCGCCGACCGCGTAGTCACCGAGCAGGCTCGTGCAGCCGATGGCGGCCGCCGCTACGGTGCCGGAGAGACAGACGGCAAGAACGCGGGCAAGCGAAGGGGTGGTGCGCACGACGTTCGGATTTAGCACGGAGCCGAAATCTAAGGTGAAGGGGCTGCACGGAGGAGAACGCGGAAGCGCGATCCACGCGGCAGTCGCGCTTCGGCCGTGATCTGCCCGCCGAGCGAAAGGACGATCTGCCGCGTGATGGCGAGACCGAGACCGCTCCCCTCGACGGACGCTTTGGTCGAAAAGAACGGTTCGAAAATCCGTGTCACGTGCTCTGCCAAAATCCCCTCGCCGGTGTCCTCGATTTCGAGCGCGACGAAGCCTTCGTCGTGCTCCCAGCGGCGCGTCCGAATGCGGATCTCGTTGTGCGCCGCGCTGTTCGGCACAATGGCTTGGGCCGCATTCATCAGCAGGTTGAGCACCACCTGCCCGAGTCGCCCGTCGTCGCCCAGCACGAACCGCTCGTCACGCGTCTCCCGCACGACGCTGGCGCGCGCTTCGACCAGGTGCGCGCTCATTGCGAGCGCCATGTCGACGACGTGCCGCAAATCCACCGGCTCGGTGTGGGTCGAGTCGGGTCGCGAAAGCGTCCGGAGATCGCCCACGAGCCTGCGAATACGGTCGGTGCCCACGTCGAGAATTTGCAGCGAGCCTGCCACTTGATCCGCGAGGGCGCCGGGGAGGTTCGCGCCGGCGAGGCCGCGACGGAGGATCTGAATGCACCCCGTCATCGCCGTGAGCGGATTGCCGATCTCGTGTCCGACACCCGCGGCCATGTAGCCGAGCGCGGCGAGGCGCGTTGTGTGGGTCATCTGCTCGCGCATCGTCTTGCGGACGTCGGTCACGTCCGACGTCGTCCCCGCGAGGCCGATGATCTTCCCTTCGGCGTCGCGGACGGGCCACTTGGTCGTCGCCATCGTCCGCTCGACACCGCCTACGAGGCGCGTGACCTCGTAGGTAATCGACACGCCTTCTTCGAGCACCTGGCGATCGAAGCGGAGAACGTCGATCGCGGCCGCTTCGCCGAACACGTCGGCGTCGCGTAGACCGACGATGGCAGCGCCGACGAGCGTATCGGCGGCGGCGTTCGAGAAGACGTATCGGCCGTCGAGCCCTTTTACGTAGAACGCTTCGGGCGAGGTAAGGAGGGCGTCGCGTACGAGTGGATGCAAAGGGACGGGAACGCTCCTTGGGCGCGGGGGGAGATCAGGGCGAGGCTCGCGTAATGATCGGTACTCGCGAGAATCGCGTTTGGCTCGTCCAATGCGAACGATTTGGAGCAGCTTGCGCGACGTGCATCGACCTGCGCCGACGTCCGCCTACGCGTGCCTCGCGGGCTCAGCGCGGCGCGAGAACCGGTACTTCGACTACGTCGCCATACCGTGGTGCACGAGGTCGCTCGCGAGCTTAAGGACCAGGAGCGTGACCACCGAGAGCACGACCACGCGTACGAACTTGTCGCCGCGCTTCACCGCGAGGCGCGCGCCGACGGCGGCGCCAATGGCGTTCGCGACGGCCATCGGCAGCGCGAGCGGCCACAACACCGTACCGCGCCACGCGAAGAGAAGAACCGCGGCGATGTTCGACGCGAGGTTCACGACCTTCGCGTTCCCCGACGCGCGCGTGAGGCGATCACCGAGGAACAGGACGAATGCAACGATGAGCATCGAGCCGACGCCCGGGCCGAAAAAGCCGTCGTAGGCGCCGAGAATCAACGCGATCGCGCCGGCGACAAGGCGCGGCGACGGGACGGGTGTCGCGCGCGGAGTCACGTCACGTCGGGCGGCGAGGAGTGCTGCGACCGCGACCAGAAGCACGAGGACGACGGGCTTGAGCGGCTCGGGGCGTACGGCCAAGAGGGCGAGCGCGCCGAGGCACGAGCCGACGAACCCGAAGACGAACGCGATGGGCATTCGCGCGCGGTCCATCTCGCCACGCTTGAAGAACGAATACGCGGACGAGATTGCGCCGAAGACCGCCTGCCCTTTGTTGGTGCCGAGCGCCAAGTGCGGCGGCAGCCCCACGGCGAGAAGCGCGGGGAGCGTGACGAGCCCACCGCCGCCCGCGATGGCGTCGACGAAGCCCGCCGCAAACCCCGCGAGCGCCAAGAGTGCAATCGTGGCCGGACCTACCTCGCCGATCATGCGGGGGGCGAGGCGGGCTGCGGCGCGAGCTGCATCACCGGCGCGTTCATCGCGTTCGTCAGCGCGTCCTCGTGGAGCACGACGCGGGCGTCGTCGAAGTGCGGACCGAGCTCGACGTCGACGTCGTTCTTGATCGACGGGTACTTTCGAACCGCATCGAGATCGAGCGGCGACGCAATCTGCCCGCCGTCTTTCCAAAGGCCCATCGCGATGCGCACGGCGCGGTGGGGGAGCACGTCGTCGTTCACGCGCGCGCGCTTGCTCTTCCCCCACAACCGCTCCACCGGCGCGTCGACGCCGACGGGCGCCTCATCGCGCGTGAGCACTTCGAGGAGCTCGCTGATTTTTACCGCGCCCGAGCCGCGAATCTCGAGGTCGACCAAGAGCGGCACGAGATCGCCCACCATGCCGGCAATCGTGAGGGCGGTCGCCGCCTCGGGCGAGGCGATTTCGATGCGCCGCAAGTACTCGCGCACGTCGACCCATTTGCCGATGCCGTCGATGCGGCGGAGCACCTTGAGCTCGCGGGCTTGGAGGGCGCGCGCCACGCAGTCGCGCAGCCAGGCCTCGCCGCCGTGCTCTTCGAGGGCTGCCCGCGAGATGCCGACGACGTAGCGCGCGCTGTCGACGACCTTGGCGATCGTCGGATCGTTCGGCCCAAGGAGCACCGCACCGGTGTACGCAATCCCCTCGGGCGACGACTCGGTGAGCGCATCGAGGAACGTCGCCGGATCGATGTCCGCCGTGATCTTCACGTCGACGTACTCCTCGAGGCTCGACACGCCCAGCGACAGCGCCGGCGCGAAGACCATGTCGGGCTTCGGATGAAATCCGCTCGAGTAGAAGAGCGGAATGTCGAGGCGCCGGAACGCGCGAGGGAGCGCGCGAATGAGATCGAGGTGCGAGAGGAACGCGCTCGCGAACATTTTGGTGAAGCGAAACCGGTAACGGCGAGCCTCGCCCTGCACGAACGACGCGGGGGCTTTTTTCCCCTTCGGTCTCTCGACGATGGGCAAGCGCACCTTGGTCGGTCGCGGCGCGTCGGCGCCGAGCTTCGTGAGGTAGACGAGGCGCTCTTCCTTCATCGCGCTCAAGTCGCACGCGATGCCGCAGTCGTAACACACGAGCTTGCGGTCGTCGGAGGTCGCCTCGGCTTTATTTGTATGATGCACGAACATGCCGGCGGCTTTTCCGCACGGGAGAGAGAGGCGGCTTTTGAGCGCCTTTCGGTATTCGCGCGCGAGGAAACCTTCTTCGAGGCCAACATCGATGTGGTCCCACGGAAGGCGCGCGGTCACCGGAATCGTTCCGAGGAAGATCCCGACCTCGACGCCGCACGCCGCGAAAGACGCCTCCCACAGCGCGATTTTCTTCGTCTCGTCCCACGAGTCGAAGCGCGCGCCGCCTTTGTACGCATGCTCGATCACATCGGCGAGGGTGCGGTCGCCGCGGGCCATGACGCCTTCGAGCCACGACGTATCGCAGTCGTGCATTTTGAGCTGGATGCGCGAGTGGCTCGCCTCGTCCTTGAGCCAGCTTTGCTTCATTTGGATCTGCGACGGCGTGTCCATCGCGCACCACTGAAACGGCGTGTGGGGCTTGGGGACGTGCGTCGAGACGCTCACGGTCACGGTCGGCGCGCCACCCGCCTGCATCGCGTTTTTGATCTTCTTGCCGATGTACTGCGCGCGGCCGCCCACGCGGACGATCTCGCGGACGTCGCTCTCTTCTTCGGTGGGCAGGCCGATCATGAAATAGAGCTTCATGCTCTGCCAACCGCGGGAGAAAATTCTCTCCGCCGTCGTCATGAGCTGCTCTTCGGTGACGTTTTTGTTCACGACGTCGCGCATCCGTTGGCTGCCCGCTTCGGGCGCGAACGTGACGCCGCCGGCGCGCACTTTTTGGAGGTCGTCGAGGACGTTCTCCTCGAGCCCGTACGCGCGCAACGACGAGACGCTCAGCGACACGCGGTCGGGCGTGAGCTTGTCGACGACCTTCTTCACGAGCGGCGCGATGCACGAGTAGTCGGCCGTGGACAGCGACGTGAGGCTCACCTCGTCGTAGCCGGCCTTCTGCACCGCCGAGACGAGCGTGTCGACGATCTGCTGCGGATCGCGCTCGCGCACGGGGCGGTAAATCATGCCCGCTTGGCAGAAGCGGCACCCCTCGGTGCAGCCGCGGGCGATCTCGATCGACATGCGATCGAAGATCGCTTCGGGTCCGCCAACAGGCCCGTCGTCGGGGAACGGATAGAGATTGAGATCGGGCACCAACGTGCGCTGCACCGGCAGAACGGCCTCGGGCGCGAGGCTCTTCGTGACGATTTGAAAGCCCGTGTCGGGGTCGAGCGTGGTGCCGTAGAGCGAAGGGACGTAGACGCCCTTGAGGGTGGCGAGCTTGCGCAAGCGCTCGGCGCGCGGCACGCCGGCCTCTTTGAGCGAGGTCCATGTGAGGGCAATTTCGAGGGCGCGCTCTTCGCCGTCGCCGATCAAGATGGCGTCGAAGAACGGCGCGATGGGCTCGGGGTGCGTCGCCGAAGGGCCGCCTGCGAGGACGAGCGGATGCTCTTCGCGGCGATCGATCGACCGCAACGGCACGCCGCCGAGGTCCATCATCGTGAGGACGTTGGTGTACGTGAGCTCGAACTGCAGCGAGAAGCCTAGGACGTCGAAGTCACACAGCTTGCGCGCGCTCTCGAGCGACAACAGCGGGACCTCGCGGGCGCGAAGCTCGGCCTCCATGTCGATCCACGGCGTGTAGCAGCGCTCGGCGAGGGCGCGCGGATCGTCGTTGAAGATCTTGTAGAGAATCTTGAAGCCGAGGTGGCTCATCCCGATGTCGTAAATGTCGGGGAACGCGAGGCAGACCCGCGTCTTCACCGAGGCCCAGTCTTTTCGCTGCGCGCCGAACTCGCCGCCGAGGTAACGCGCGGGCTTCTGTACGAGGTGAACAAATGACGCGTACGGATGCTCGCGCGCAGACGGGGGGATCATAGGAGTGCCCTCGCTTTTAGAGGCTATGCCCGCAAACGCAAGAACCGCCCTCGGTCGTGCGGGGTCGCGGCCGCGGGGAACGCCCCTCCGAATGCGCCGCGTGCGTGGGCGAACCCGCGCATTCGCGCATGGGCCACGGCTTGCACCCTACGCGCGCACCGTGCGCTCCCCTCGCCTGCTTCCGTCGCGCGCCGAGGTACCGGGACTCGCCATCGCGACCGGCCTCGGCCTCGTCGCCATCGCCCTTGCCCGCATGCTCCGCCCCTCGCCGTTCGCGTCGGAGGTGCTCCTCGCGCTCGTGCTCGGCGCCGTCGTGCGCAATACGCGGCTCGCCGCGCTGCTCGGTATCGGCGGCGCACGAAGCCGATTCGCCCCGGGGCTCACCTACACCGCGAAGACCATCCTACGCGTCGGCATCGTCGCCCTCGGCCTCAACGTGCAGACGAGCTTCTTCGGCGGCGGCGAGATCGCGCTCATCGTCGTCGTCGCCCTCACCGCCGTGCCAAGCGCGTTCTTCGTGGCCCACGCCCTCGGCTCCGCGTGCGGCCTCAAACGGCCGCTCGTGGATCTCTTGGCGGGCGGCACGATGATCTGCGGCGCCTCGGCGGTGAACGCCATCGCGCCCATCGCCCGCGCCCACGAGGACGAGCAGGCGGTTGCCATTGGCGTCGTGTTCCTTTTCAGCATCGTCGCGCTCGTCATCTTCCACCCCGTAGCTGTCGCCGTCGGCCTCGGCCCCGCCACTGCGGGTCTCTGGAGCGGCCTCGCCGTCAACGATCTCTCTAGCGCCATCGCCGTCGGAGCCCAGATGGGCGACGGCGGCGCCGCCATGGCCGCAGCGGCGAAATCTGCGCGCATCGTGATGCTCGCGCCGACCCTGGTGGCCCTCGCGCTGCTCCGCAACCGTGGCCGGCGCGCGGAAGATCGCGCCGACCGCATTACCCTCGCGCCGACGATGGCCGCGTCCTTCCCGACGTTCATCCTCGGCTACGGCGTGCTCGCCATCGTGCGCGCCGTGGGCGACCACGCGTTGGTGGGAGAGGCCGGCTGGATGGCCGTGATCAGCCTGAACAAGCTCGTCATCGACGTCACGATGGCCGCAGTCTCGGCAGGCATCGGGCTGAGCCTCGCATGGCGATCGATCGCGTCGTCGGGCGCCCGCGCCATCGCCGTCGGCGGGGGCACGTCGCTGTACATGGCGGGCGTGACCCTCGCGATGATCGCCGCAGCATCACGCGGAGCGCGAACGACGACCGCGGTGATTGCCGTCGGCGCATTGGGCGTGAGCTTCGCGGCGTATCGAATGCAGACGTCGAGGGGGCGCAGTCACTTCGTGCGCGGGTCGTCCGCGACGTAGACCCGTGCGTCGCTGTCCCGCGCGACGTCACGCGCTCGCCTCGCCGCCTGTTCCCGCTCTCATCTGCGGTGGCCCCATTCCACGAAGCGCTTCCGCGTCTCGTGATACCCGAGCGCAGGCTTGGACACGACGATGCCGCCGCTACGTCCGCGTTCAATTTCCACACTATTCGCGAGCTTCTGGATGCCAGCCACGCGCAAGCGCTCCTCTTGGCGATCGGGTATTCGTCGGAAGAACCTTCGCATGGCGACGTGCGACGCTTGACCCTGTGCATCCTCGATGCAACTTCAAGCCGCATCCGTGCAGGTAGAGATCGAACGCAACGAGATCGCAGCCCGGTGCGCCGCTCGGGTGGGACGAACGATTCGGGGGAAGTACCGCCTCGATCGACTCCTGGGCGTCGGAGGCATGGGCGCGGTCTATGCGGCGACACACAGGAACGGTCGAACGTTCGCGCTCAAGATTCTGCACGCGGACACGGACCGGCAAGCGCGTAAGTCATTCTTGCGCGAGGCGAAGATCGCGAACCGTGTCGATCACGAAGGCGCGGTCCCCGTCATCGACGAGGATGTCGGTGAAGATCGATGCCCCTTTCTCGTACTTCCGCTTCTGCATGGGGAGACTCTGCGGGCGCGCGTGGAGCGCTCACCAACACGTAGGCTGGAGCTAGATGAGACGTTGTGTTTCGCGTGGCTCGTTCTCGATGTGCTGAGCGCCGCCCATGCGAAATCGATCGTGCATCGGGATATCAAGCCGGAAAATCTGTTCGTCACCGCGCAATGCCATCTCCGCGTGCTCGACTTCGGCATCGCCCGCGTGCTCGAAGGGACGGACGCGTCGGTCTCGCGAACAGGTTCCATAACGGGAACACCTGCGTTCATGGCTCCCGAGCAGGTCCTTGGTCGCGTGAGCGAGATCGACGCGCGAACGGATGTGTGGGCGGTAGGTGCAACGATGTTCACGCTGCTCAGCGGCGAATACGCCCACGAAGGCGCGACCGCGAACGAGATCCTCGTGGCGGCGGGCTCGCGCCCCGCTCGCAACCTCGCGGACGTCGCACCGGAGGTCCCGGATTCGATTCGTTCGCTCGTCCAACGCGCGCTGCAATTCGAAAGATCCGAGCGTTGGCCAACGGCGAGAGCGATGCAGAGTCAGGTCGAGGATGCCTGCGCGGTACACTTTGGACGGACCATTCAGGAGGTGCTTAGTGTGCTTCGATCGGACCCCTCTCGATTGCCACCGTCGCGCGTGACCGCAGCTCCACCTGCGCACGCCAGCGACACAGAACGGCTTGCGGGCGCGTCAACCCGCAGTCTCCCGCGCCAGGCTTGGTGGACCAAGAGATCGGCGTCTATCGCGATGGATCCCACTCGCACGATGCGCGTCGGCGAGGCGATTGTCGGTCATCCGCGCCTCCGTCGTGCCGCGCTGCTTGTGAGCGGGGCCAGCCTCACGGCAACCTTCATCGTCGCGGAAGTCCGGCTCCGGCTCCGCGGCGAAGTTCCCGTTTCGACCGCCGTCGAGCGCACGCCAGCAGTAGTCCCCTACCTGGGGCAATGGCGAACCGCGTGGCTTGATGGGGATGCGCCGCTCATCAGAGCGGAGGCCGCGAGGGCTTGCGAAGCCAATCCCAACGATGCCCGTTCTCACCTCGCGGCCGTCGTTGCGACCCGCTTCTGGCCAACCCCGGCAACTCGAAAACACTTCGTCGATGCCGTGCGGCGACGCGACCAGCTTACGTCGCGAGAAACAGCATTTCTCGATGCCATCGCGCCGGGCATGACTGTTCCACCCGACTTCGTGCTTGCGAGCG
>JANXMC010000026.1 GCA_025354825.1 Myxococcales bacterium | reverse complement strand
TTCCCCGCGCGCACGCCAATGCTCAAGCGGCGATCTATCCATTTCTTTTTCTCGCCCTCGTGTTCGTCCTTCTCGGCGGCAGCGCTTCGACCGCGCGAATCATCTTCGGTGTTTTCGTCGCCGCGCGACTCGTTCACTCGGCCGTCTATCTCGCGGGAAAGCAGCCGTGGCGCACGGTCTGTTTCGTCATCGGCGCCCTGTCGACGATTGCGCTCGTCGGGAACATCATCATGCTTCTCGTGAGCAGCCCAAGCGCGCACTAAACGCGCGGCGAGCGCGCATCAGGCGAGGCATCTTTGCGTGCCATATGGCATGCGCGTTTCTGCGCGACTCGCGCGGCATCGGCGGCGTCTCGCGCGTGGCTATCCTTCGTCCAAGGTGTGGGCACGATCGTCGCAATGCCGTTGCGTATGGCCGCGACGAAGAAAACGAAGCGCGCACCCGCGAAGCGAAAGCCCGCGTTGAAACCCCTGCGACGGCCTCACCGCGGCCGGTCGCAGCTTCTCTCCAAAGAAGGAAGGGGCGCACCCGCGGCGAAAATGGCCGCGAAGAAGAAGCCCACTGCCAAAAACTCACTCGTCGGCAATATCAACAAACGAAAGAAAGCCGGCACGAGTCGCTCCAAGTCGAAATCCACAGTGTCGAAAAAGGCCTATTCGGCTATGGAGCACAACTGGCCGACGAAGGCGCGCAGCGCGAAGAAGCGAACCGCGAAGAAACGTACTGCAAAAAAAGCCGCGGCGAAGAAGCGCGCGCCTCGCAGCGCCACGAAAACCACCTAACCCCTTACGCCGCCGCGCCTCCCGCGAGGCGGCGGACGTTCGACCTCGCGCGCGACGCCCACAGGCCGTAGACTCTTCCGTTGTGGGGGTACGCGAAACATGGGGCTTCGGGATCGCGCGCTCCCACGCGGTAACGGCCATTCAACAGCGCTTTGGCGAGCTTTGCGAAATCCTCTCGCGCAAGGTTGGGTGTCATTTCTATCCCCACCACGCGGTCTCGTACCGCGACCTCATCGAGGCGACCGATCGCGGCGATCTCGGCCTCGCGTGGATGCCGCCCATCGGCGCTATCGAGCTGTCCGAACGCGGCAAGCTTGCGCCTCTCGTCATACCGTCGCGCGGCGGCTGTACCTCGTTCCACTCGGCTCTCATCGTGCGTCGCGGCGGGCCGAAGAGCATCACCGAGCTAAAGGGGTATCGCGCCGCGTGGGTCGAGAAAGAGAGCGCGGCCGGGTACGTCGTACCGCGCATGCATCTGGCCACGAAGGGGATCGATCCGAATCACTACTTCTCTCAAGAGCTGGTTCTGCATAGCCACTTTGCGGTGGTCGACGCCGTCGTCAGCGGCCGCGTCGACGTGGGGGCGACGTTCTGCTCCCTCGACCCCATCACGAAGCGGGTCATCACCGCCGGATGGACCGCGCCCGACGGCACGAACCTGCGCCCCGTCGATGTCCTCGCGACGTTCGGCCCCATTCCCAACGACGCCGTTGCGGCGGCCACCAAGCTCCCCGCCGACGTCCGCGCGCGCGTCACGCGGTTTTTCTTGGAGCTCGAATCCCGCGAGCGCGCCCTCTTGAACGACCTCGTCCACGCGACCACGTTCCGCGTCTGCGCACCCGCGCATTTCGAGCCGCTGCGGCACATCATTCGTGCGGCACGCGCGCGCGGCTACAACGAGCCAGCGAGCACGATTCCGCCTCCCGCACGAAGCTGAAGAGGCTTGCGCGGTCGAGACGATTGCGAAAGCGCGCGGAGATCCACACACTTCGTCGTGATGACCGAGCCTCCCGCACCGTCGACGCTTCGAAGCCAGCTCGTTTCGAGCGTCGAGCGCCTCGAAGAGCTTCTCGCCAAGCTCCCGGGCCCCATTGGCAAAGAGGTGAAGCTCCGGATCGGCGAGCTGCGCACGCTCCTCGCCGAGCAGCGCGCCCCTCGCCTCGCCGTCGTGGGGCGTCGCGGAAGTGGCAAGTCGTCCCTCGTGAATGCCATCTTCGGCGCGAAAATCGCGGAGCTCGGCCACGAGCGCGCGATGACGGCAAAAGGCGAATGGCACACGTACAACGGCGCACTCGGCGCACTCGATATTTTGGATACGCGCGGCCTCCAAGAAGGCGCGCCACCCGAAGGCGCCGATGCGAAAGCGTCGCCCCTCGAATCGATTCTTCAGGAGGTGAAAACCAAAGCGCCCGACATTGTTCTGTTTCTCATTAAGGCGAGCGATGTGGACGCGGCGGTGGACGAAGACCTTCGCCTTTTGAGCGAGCTGTCGAAGAGCGTCGATGGGCAATATCGAATCAAGCCGCCCATCGTCGCGGTGGTCACCCACTGCGACGAGGTCGAGCCGAAGAGCGTGCGCCTCCACGAGGCGGCCACGGAAGACGCCGCCGATCTTGCCGAAAAAACAGGCCGAATCACGCGCATCGAGCGCCTCCTCGAAGAGAAGATACGCGCCATCCCGGGGCTCCGCGATCAGCTCGTCACGGTGCTCGGCATCTCCGCCTACCAGTCGTGGCGTGCCGACGGAACGAGGCGGGCCGACGAGCGTTGGCATATCGACGAGCTCGTAAGTTTTTTATTCCATGAGCTTCCGGACCAAGCGCGCGTCGAGCTTGCGCGGCTCGCCCAAGTTCAGAAGCTCCAAATCGATATTGCCAATCGCCTCACCCTTTTGGTCGCCGGGATCTGCGCGGCTGTCGCGGCCACGCCCATCCCCGTCGCCGACATACTACCGATTACCGCATTGCAAGTGAGCCTCGTGACGGCCATTGGTCACGTTTCGGGGCGGACAGTGACGGCGAAGACGGCGGGCGAATTTCTCGTGGCGATGGGCGTCAACGTCGGAGCGGGGTTCGCGCTGCGCGAAACGGCCCGCGCCCTCGTGAAGTTCGTATTCCCCGGCGGCGGAATGTACGTCTCCGCCGCCGTCGCCTACGCCGGGACGATGGCCCTCGGCCGGTCTGCGGTCGCGTATTTTATAAGGGGCGTATCGAGCGAAGATGCCAAAGCGGCATTCAGCTCGGTCTACAAATCCGTGAAACGTGAGCGAAGCGAGAAGAACGATCATGAGTGACGACGCCCTCGCGCACCGCATTCGCCGCGTCACCGCCGAGTCGGCGAGGGATCTCGACGGGCTCACCAACGTTCTCGTCGACTGCGTCGATGGGGGCGCATCGGTGAGCTTCATGGATCCGTTTCCGCGCGAGCGCGCGCGCCCCTTCTGGGAAGGCGTCCTTGCGAGCGCCGTGCGCGGGGAGCGGATTGTTCTCGTCGCAGAAAACGCGGCCTCCGGAGCGATTGTCGGCACGGTGCAGGTGGTCTTCGCGGGGCCCGAAAATCAGCCTCATCGCGCCGACGTCGCGAAGATGCTCGTCCACCGCAGCGCCCGTCGCCACGGCCTCGGCGCGATGCTGATGCGCGCCGCGGAAGACGCGGCACGCGGGGCGGGGAGGACGCTTCTCGTTCTCGATACGGTCACGGGGGGCGACGCCGAGCGCCTCTACGCGCGCCTCGGTTGGGAGCGCTGCGGCGTGATCCCCAAGTATGCCTATTTTCCCAAAGGGGGATTGTGCAGCACCACCGTTTTCTACCGCGACCTCGACGCGTGACTGCCCCGCCCGTTAGGGCTGCATCGCCGTGAGCCAATTGCCGAGTGACTCGGTCGCGCCCGAGTCCAAAAAGGCCATGTGGGTCTCGAGATCGAGCGGAATCACGCCCGTTCGCGCAACCTTTACTTGCAAGAGGCCGCGGCGATCCATCGGAGCGTCGGGCGGGTAGGCCGTTCCTACGTAGGTGAGCCCACCGACGTCGTCGTGGGTAATCACCGGATTGAGCAGCGGCAAATGGGCCAATTCGGCGAGGGCGAGCGTCGTCGCATTGCAGACGACCTCGTCGCCAACACCGTACGCGACGAAGAGTGGCGCCTTGATCTTGTCGGCAATCGGCAGCGAGTCGCCCTGCTCGATCCGCTGCCCCACGGCGGTCACCATGTACTCGGCCTCGGCGCCCGACGCGTCGGACGGGATGATCGTGCTGAAGACGTTCGTCCACAGCGACGAGTGGGTCAGCGCATCGAGAAAGCCCGACCCGGAGACTTGCAAATAGGCTCCCATGAGCCCGAGGTCGAGCGCGTCGGACGACGCGATGAAGGCGCTGCCGAGAACGCCCCCGAGGGATGTCCCTTGGTAGATCACGCGGGTCGGATCGAGGTCCGGATGGCCATCGCCGCCCGCGCCGAGAATCGCCCGCGGCGCCACGTCCAGCGATGCGAGCGACGTGCGCACGGCCTTGAGGAGCGACGCCTGATCGATGGGCGACTGCGCGAGCATTCCTGTGAGCTTGGGGACGTCGGCGGGGTTGCGAAGGAGCGCCACCTGGCCGCCGTCGTGGGTTGCGCGATCGCCGTGATTCGGATGATCGATGGCGATGGTCGCGAAGCCGTGCTCGGCATTGGTCGCGGCGACGAGGCTTATGAAATTACGGTCGCCCATGAGCGGGTGGCCGTAGATCGCCACGGGCGCGGCCTTCGTCGTCGCGCTGTCGGGAATCGTCAAGACGAACGGCACCCAGACTTCGTTCACGGTCGCCCGATGGACGATGTCGGCCGCGCCCGTCGCATCTCGGTAATCGGTGAGGGCAACCTCGCCCGTGACCACCGACTGAACATGCAAATAGGTCGACCCGTTGACCGTAATCTTTCGCACCGCGTGGGCACGCCCATAGGCGTCGCGCGTGCTGTCGAGGAGCGGCGCCGTCGCGTCGTCTTCCGGGCGAACGTGAAAGTCGGTCATCGACAAAATGCGGCTTCGCGCAATTCCCATGCGGCCCACGAAGTCGAGCAGCGGGGCGTGGTACGCGCCCGCGGGGGTGGCGGCCGTCGCGGCGTCGTCCGCGAGAATTTTCGGCTGCGCATAGAGCGTCGTCGACGTCGCGCCGTCGCCGGCCACGACCGCCGTTTTGCGAAGCACGCGGTTCGTCACGGTCGCGACGTAGTGATGGCCGAACCCAAATCGCGTTCGAGGGAAGACGCGGAGGATCGCGCTCGGCGTTTTCACGGCGGTCGACGCGGCGTGGGCGCCAATCTCGACGCGGATCGGAACGCGCTCGCCCGTCGCGAGATCGAATACCGCCACGGTCGCATCGGAGAGGTCGCTCTGCGCGCCTCCATCGACGCGAATCGTCGCCGGGTCCGGCGCGGCCGAGAGCTCGAACAAAAGCGGCCCCGAGGCCGAAAAACCGGGTTGATCCGTGAGCAGCGCCTCGGGCGTGAACCCCTTCGGCGTCGCCGTTGCGAGCGTCGCGCGAAGGAGCTGCGACGGCGCGCGAACGCGAATGCCCGTGGGCGACGCGGCGTCGTGGCGCGAGAACCAATTGCTAGGGAAGGGGAGGGCGCACGTCGCGCCCGCGAGCGGGTGGCAGATCGCATCGGCCGGCGGCGCGGGGACTCCGTTGTACGGATCGGGCTTCGCGGGCTCGGGCGTCGGTGTCGTCGCGGCGGGGGGCGGCGTCGTCGGGGGCGGAGACTCACCGGGGGTCGTCGTCGCCGTGGGCTTCACGGTGGGGACGCCTGCGCCATCGCCGGCGGAATCGCCGCACGCGGTCGTGGCGAATGCGGCCAGCAGCGAAACGACAGCGACGCACGACGCCGACAGACGATTCGGTTTCATGGGAAAACTAGAAACTCCTTTTAATGAGGCTCCGCGCGTCCCCCAGCCGTCTCCTCGGTAGACGGCGACGCACTGCGTGACGCGTTATTTGGCACTCGCGCTCGAGCTGAATGATTACCGATTATCGTTACCCTCGTACTCTGTTCGTCGATGGCGCTCGGCGACCGTACGCCACGCCCCTCGTGAAGGTCGCCGCCCACGATTGATGCGGGGACGACGACGGCACGCTCGACGGCGCCTCCATACCGCGCCATCCTTTGCGCTGCTGCCTCTTCGAAGGCTGCGGACAGCGCCTCTTTCGCGGCCGCACCGTCGACACGACGACGAGAACGGCGCTTTTTTCGCGGTCTTCCGCCATCACTCCTTCCCCTTTTACGGCCAGGTCTCTTGGGCACGTTCGGGCCCCTCGCGTGAGGCGCGAAGAGTCGCGTACATTCACCCCGACGCGCGAGCCGTTGCCACGGCCGGGCGCGTTACTGTGTGGGACGTCAGGGGGAGGACGAATGGTTCAGAGCTCATCAGGGGCCACGAGCGACGCGGCGGATTTTCGCCGTCTTTTCGAGACAATGCCGGACGCGCTGTTCGTCGCTGACGACGATCGCCGCTTCGTCGACGCCAACCCTGCGGCCTGCGAGCTGCTCGGCGTCTCGCGCGATCGCATTCTCGGCACGCGCTTGGAGGAGTACGCCGAGCCGTCCCACGTTCGCGAGGTTCAAGAGCAGTGGGCGCGCCTCCTGCGCGAAGGGACGCAGGACAGCGAGCAGGTGCTCAAACGGCCCGACGGGCAGCTTCGCGTCGTCGAAATCCGCGCGCGCTCGAAGGCCGTTCGTGGGTTGCACCTCGCAGTCGTGCGCGACGTGACCGAGCGCCGTCAGGCCGATCGTCTCCTCGAAGATCGAAGTCTGCTCAAGGCCGTCGTCGACCACGCGCCGGTGGGAATTGCCATTCTTCGGGGTGAGTCGCTCGTGTGCGAGCTCGTGAACCCTGCTCTCGACGCGATGCTCGCCGGCGGCGCGAAAGTGGGAATCACGGCGCGCGAGATTTTTGCCGACGTGCCGCTCGCCACTGCGACGGCGCTGCGCGCGCGCGAAGAGAGCGGACTCCACGTACTGCGCGATCTCGTCGTGCAGAGCGCGGACGGCGCAGTGTCGGTCTGCGCGAACGCGTTCTTCGTCGCATTGCGTGGCCCCGGGGGCCGACTCGAGCGTGTCCTCGTGATGCTCGTCGACACGACGGAAGACGCCTCGCGTCGCACGCAGCTCGAGCTGCTCGCCGACGAGAGGTCGCGCCTTCTCGAAAAGGTTCGCACCGAGCTCACCGAGCGTCTTCGCGCCGAAAGCGAGCTGCGCCAGACCGAAGAGCACCTCCGCGACGCGCAGAAGCTCGAGGCCCTCGGCCGCGTCGCCGCGGGCGTCGCCCACGACATGAACAACGTGCTGTCGATCGTCGTGAGCTGCGCCGAGCTCGCCCTCGCAACCGGGCCGTCGAGCGCGTCGTCGCCGCCCCTCACTCCGCGCCTCGTCGAAAACCTCGCGAGCATCAAGACGGCCGCCGAGCGCGGCGCCAACGTCACGCGTCAGCTTCTCGCATTCTGCCGCCGCCAGTCACTCTCGCCGCGCCCGACGGATCTCGGAAAGACGGTCTCGGTGATGCAGCCACTCTTGCGCAGGCTGTTGCCCGACACGATTGATTTGCGCGTGGTGACGCAGTCCGAAGTGCCGATCGTTCGGCTCGATTCGTCGCAGATCGAGCGCGTGACGGTGAACCTCGTTTCCAACGCTCGCGACGCGATGCCCAACGGCGGCACCCTCGAAATCGTGGTGAACACCATCGTGGTCGACGGGCCGACGCCCGACCTCCCTAAGATCACAGCAGGGCAGTACGTCGAGCTCGTCGTGAAGGACACCGGCGTCGGCCTCACCGGCGAGGCACGCGCGCGGCTGTTCGAACCGTTCTTCACCACGAAGGAGCCTGGGCGCGGCGGCGGCCTCGGGCTCGCGGTCGTATTTGGCATTGTCACGCAGAGCAAAGGGCATATCTCCGTCGACAGCACGCCCGGCCGAGGGACGAAAATTCGGCTTCTTTTCCCGGTCGACGACGTGATCGACGCCCCCGTCGAGTCGTCTCCCGATTCGAAATTACTCGGCGGCACTGAAACGATTCTCCTCGCCGAAGACGACGAAGCCGTGCGCCAGATCGCCGCCCGAGTGCTCCGTGGCCTCGGCTACGAGGTCCTCGAAGCAGCTGACGGCGGCGCCGCCATCGCGCTTCTCGAGGTCGCAGGCCCGCGCGTGCAGCTTCTCTTGTCCGACGTGGTGATGCCGGGGATGGACGGCTGCGCCCTCGCCGAGCGCGTTCGCCCGCGATGGCCGCATATTCGCGTCGTGCTCATGTCGGGGTACGATGAGCTCGTCTCGGCGTTCGCCGACGTCGACGGGCCGGGGTATCTCTTTTTGCAAAAGCCGTTCACCCCGGCGCTCCTCGCGAGCAAGGCCCGCGAGGCGCTCGAGTCCGAGGCCGTCCGCGCGACGTAGTCTCGTCGAAGCGCCCCTCCGCAAGAGCGCGCAGGGAAATCGCGCGGGCCGCGCCTCGACAAAAAGGCGCCTCGCGCTAGAAAAGAGGTTGTCGGTGCGGCACCTAGCTTGCCGCATCCCATCCTCCACTTACGCAGTACCCTCAGCAATCCGTATACCTTCCACGCGCAGTTCACTGACTCCGTAAACGTCCGGTGAGGGTCCACCCCGAAGGGCGTTCACAGAGCGGTCGAACAGATTTTTCTTACAGAGGCGGCTGCGCGCGAATGCGCCCGTGGCTCACCCCTGGATCGCCGTCTCCTCAGACTGCACTCAAACCGTCAAAACGACGAGCCAACCCTCCGCGGCGGCCACGTCCGACAGGTTCTCTCCCATGTTCGCGAATATCGATTCCGACGATCACGCCATCCATCAGGCCGTGACGAACCTCGCCGTCTCTCATCGCGTGGCCTTCGCCGCCGCCTGCGCCGAGCGCCTTTTGCCGGCCTACGAAGCGTTCGCCCGCGCCGAAGGGTGGGGCGCGCCGCAGCTGCTTCGCGAAGGGCTCGACGCCGCCTGGGCCGTCGCGCTCACCACGGCGAAAGTGCCGCTCCCCGTGAGCGAGCTGCAGATCCGCGCGCTGTGCGAAGGGGTCCTCCGCGTCACGCCGGATCCGTCGGGCGGCTCGATGGACCTCCGCGCCCTCGCCATTGGCGCCGCCGCCTGCACCGTCTGCGCGCTCCGTGCCTGCCACGTCGAAAGCGTCGAGAGCGCGGTGCTCTCCGCCATGACCGCCCGCGAAACGGTGCTCCTCGCCGCCCTCGGCACCGAGGGCTTCGAAGAAGACGACGACCATCACGTCGCCGTCGTCGAAGCGCGAACCCTCCGCGAAATCGTCCAGCAAGGGCGCGACCTCGAAGCCCTCGCCGCATCCCGCAAAATGACCCGCGCACTCGTCACCGAGCTCAAAGCGAGCGCCACGCGCGTCTACATCGTCGCGCCCCTCGTCCCCACCCCCATGCCCTCATCGACGACCGTGGGTGCGCCCACCTAGCCGGCTCACGATGGGCTGTTGGAATGCCGACGATTGAAGTTGGCATTCTTTGAGCCCAGAGAAAGAAAAGTGGGGAAGGTGGGAAGGGGAGAGGAAGGGGGTGAGGGGTTATGAGGGGAGAAGGATCGGGGAAGCGGCGAAGCGCGGTGTGACGTGGGTTGGCGAATGCACCTTGCGCACACGTATCTCTCGCTTGGCAATATCCAGCCCGCCGCAGCCTCGCGTCGGCAATCAAAAAATTCTCCCCTTCCTCTCGCCTTCCCCCCTTTCCCCCCTTCCCCCTTTCTTTCTCTGAGTTCCCCCTCTCCTCACGTCTTCGTTATTTGGTAATGCAAGCGAGCTTGCGGTCGACGACCTTGCCGCTGGGGCGCGTGATTTCGACGTTGTCGCCGCCCATGAACGTGATGGTCAAGGTGGACGAGCCGTCTTTGCGATTCACGACGATCTCGCCGCCGGTCGGGCATGCGAAGAGGCCGCCGCACACTTTGAAGCCCGTGACGCTTCGGCCGAAGTCGCGTCCGCCGATGGTGTTGGAGGCCTTGCCGTCGCGCGTGTAGCAGCGCGACGAGACGTCCCACGTCGACGTGAAGTCGGCGTCGTGGGACCACGCGGCGCTCTTCGTCGGGTCGCTGCTTTTCGCGAGGGTACCGCTCCACGCACCGATGCGGTGCTTCGTGAAGACGGCGCCCGCGCGCGAGTACGTCACCGTGCGTGAGCCCGAGGCGGTCGCAGTGACGTTGGGGCCCTTCACGACGAAGCCGCTTGCGTCGTGGACGACGGAGAGCGCGTCGGCGCTCACGGTCCACTTGGAGTGAACCGTCCCGTTGTAGGAAACGTGCCCTTCGGGGCCGGTGCAGTTGGTGAAGACGTGGTTCCACTCGCCGGGCGCGACGCGCGTGCTCACGATGCAGCCTGCGGGCTGGAAGTAGAGCCCCGAGTTGAGCTTCATTTTCACGTCGAACACCGCGAGGTCGGTCGCGTCGGCGGGCGTGCCGGGGTCGGCGACGGTGGCGCCGCTCAATCCGTTTTCGACGCCGTCTTCCATCGCATCTTCGGCTTCTTGGGAATCGTCGTTGTCGACCGTGAGCGCTGCGTCGGCGGTGCCGAGCGCTTCGTCCGAGCCCGTGGCCGGCTTCGTGGAAGAGGAACACGCGACGCCGGCAAGACTGGTGAGGGCCGCGAGGATCGAGATCGGGAGAATGGGCGAGACGTTCATTTGGAGACTCCTTTTGGTAAGCGGGGTTGCGACGCAGCTCGGTAAGAGCAGGGCGCATGCCACGCACGAACCATGGGGAATCTGGCCTAAATCTGTGTGCTCGCGCGCGCCCTCGTCCCCGCCAAAACGGTCCACTGGACGCGTTCGCGTCCCCCGGGGACAGGCTCCTATTTCGATGTGAGCACGAAGACGAGAAACACGAGCGCTCCGAGGCTCACGAGCCCACCGAGGACAATGCCGGTGATGGCGCGGCCCCACCCATTCTTCTCCGGGTTTCGCTTCAAGTCGCGAATGCCGAGAATGCCGAAGACGATTGCCAAGGGTGCGATGGGGAAGATGAAAATGCAGAAAATGCCGACGTACCCCGCCGTCAACGACCACGCGCTGGTGCTCTTTGTGGGGATGAGAAACCGCAGGCCGTCGTCGGGGGCGGCCGCGTTCGTCCCGTAGGAGGCGGGCGCCCATCCGGCCATTCCTTGGCACCAGACGGGCGTCGCGGGATTGAGCTGCCCTGTTTGGAGAAGTCGATCGAGCTCGACTTTTGGAATGGGCCCTACCTGTGACTCGCCATAGCGATAATACCAAGCGTCCGACATCGGCCGACGTTACCCCACGGCTTTGTGCGCCGACGTGTCTTTTCGCGAGGCATGTCACACGGGGCGGGGCTCACTCGCCTTCTGCCTTCACATGCACACGCGCGACGCGCGCGCCGCGCACTAGGCAGAGGCCTTAGCGATCGGCGGCGTGAGGCGACGCCGTCGTCGCATCGGCCCCCGCGTCCCGCGCAGCCGACGGGGCCGCGAGGGGCGTCGCCGGCGCTGCGACGTGCACCGCGCCGCCGAGTGAGGCCGACACGTGGGCCGCTTCGGGAAAGGCGTCGACGGAATGCGGCCGCGGGACGAACGTCGCGAGAGCGAGCGCGAACGCGCCCGCCAAAAGAAGGAGCGCGCGCGGGGCTTGCCGTGGCTCGGCGCGCGCGGTTGCATGCGCAGGAGGCGCGACCGTCTTCGTGATCGACGCGGGCGACAACGAATCGAGAGTGAGCGCCGGTGTGCTGTCGGACTTAGGAACCTCGATGGCGCTCGCGACGGTGCGAAGACGCTTCGCAATCGCCGCGCGGCGAGTCTCGAAGCGCTCTTCGACGATGCCACCCAGCTGACTTCGCAGCGTCGCGTCGGAGCCGTCGCCCAACCGCGCGAGCTCCACGTCGAGCGCCTTGGCCATTTCGAGGGCCGTCTGGAAACGCATCGCCGGATCGCGCGAGAGCGCGCGGGCGCAGATCTCCGCCAGCTCATTCGGGCAGTCCGGGTTGAGCGTTCGGACGTCGGGGCTGTCGTCGTGGAGCAGCTGCTGCGCCGGGTCTTTGTTGCTTATCTTGAAACGCCGCTCGCCCGTGATCGCCTCCCACAGCATGAGGCCCACGCAGAAGACGTCTGCGCGCCTGTCGACGGCGCCGCCGACGAGCTGCTCCGGCGCCATGTAGTGGAACTTCCCGCGGACGACCCGCTCGCCTTCGCGCGGCCTGTCGAGGGACGAGCGCGCAACGCCGAAGTCGACGACCTTCGAGATTCCCGAGCAGGTGACGACGAGATTCGGCGGGGAGACGTCGCAATGCACGATATCGAAGGGTGTCCCGTCGAAGTCGCGCAGCTCGTGGGCGTGGTGGAGCCCCGCAAGCATGTCGCCGAGAATGCGCAAATGAAACGGGAGGGGCAGCGCGTCTTCCCCTTTGAGGCGCGAGAGCTCGACGTAGGGAACGCCCTCGAGAAACTCCATTGCTAAATAGGGCACGCCGGCTTCGACGCCGACATCGAGCGTCTGCACGACGTTGGGGTGGTTGAGGCGAGCCGCGAGGTGCCCCTCCTGTCGCAACATCGCAATGTAAACCGGGTCGTGTGCAAAGCGGCTATCGAGCGTTTTGCGAACGACGAGCTTCGTGAAGCTCGCGCTCCGCAAGAGAGACAGAGAGACTTCGGCCATCCCGCCGCGCCCCAAGAGCTTCACGCGCTCGTAGTGGGTTCGTGGAGGTGCGGTGGGAAACACGCTTGTTTCGGGCGACGTCATCGATGCGAGACGGCGTAAGAGCAACGGCGGTGCCACAGGGTCACGCGTCGCGCCGCGACGTATCGGACGGCATTCGTTCCGTGAGACGCGAGGGATCGCGACGCGACGGAACGGCTCGAAATGGGCTGCAGAATCGACGTGGCAGCACCATGAGGGGGCGACGCCTCGGTAGGCGCCCTCGAGCGCGGTCACGCTCCCTCAGCGATCCACGCCTGGGGATACCTACGTCCGGTTCTCGATGCGCACGTCGAGGGCGTCGGCCTCGACGACGTGGTCCACGTCGGCATTTTTCACGCGGCGCCGGTAGGTGAACGGGATGGCCAGCTGTTCCCAGTAGCTATGAAGGGGATACCCGTCTTCATGGACCATCCCAATCACAGCGGGCGCTTTGCCGGGGACATTGTAATAGGTTCCGAAAATCACATCGAAGAACGAGAAGATGGCGCCGTAGTTCTTATTGCCCTCGGCCACGCGCGTAGAGTGGTGCCAGCGGTGAATCTCGTTCGTACTGAAGATGTAATTCAATACGCCGTAGCGTAAATCGATATTGCAGTGCTGAAATCCGCCGACGATTCCCAGAATCACCGTGTGAACGAAGAGCGTTTCGGCCGGCGCGCCCAAGAGGATGCAAGGGAAGTAGCCGAGCACGTAGGTGAGCGTGTGGTAGAGCGGGTGAATCCGGAAGCCGTTCAACATGTGAACGCGCTTCACGGCGTGGTGCACCGAATGGAGCGGCCACCAGAAGCGCGTCTCGTGGCCCATTCGGTGGAACCAGTATTTCACGAAGTCGATAAAGCCGATGACGATGGCGCACTGCACCCAGAACGGCGCATTGCGCGGGAACACGTTGAAGTCGGCCGGTAGCTTGAGGAGCGAGAGAATCCCCACGACGGCGACGGGGCCGGCGACCTTGAAGAGCGTCTCGACGCCAAAGGCGACGGTGACGAGCGACGCGAGATCTGCCGTGATGTCGCCGCGCGCGCGGTTCCAGTCGGGCTCGTAGGGGAGCCGGCGCTCTACAATCGCAATGGCGATGAGAAAGAAGAGCGGAATCGCCATGGCGAGCGGAGCCGCCGGAACGCCGTGGGCCAGAGCGATGCCCATCACCGTTGCCCCGCCGAAGAGCGAGACGGGGAAGAAGAGCCACTGAAAGGCGTTGACCCACGGGGAGCGCGGCTGCTGCGAGGCGAGGGGAGTCATCACGGTGCGCTTTCGTAAGGGCGTCAGTGCGTTACGACGAGCGCGCGAACGAGCATCGTCACGTAAAACGCGAAGAGAAACGCGACCGCCATGGGGCGTGCCGAGTGGCGCGTCTCGCGGTTGCGCGCATGCAAAGCGAGCCCGCGCGCCATCGGCACGAGAGCGAGGAGCGGCAGGTACGACACGGCGGCTGCCGCGCCTGTCTGCGCCCACGGTGCGAAAGCCCACAGCGCCGCGCCGAGGGCCGCAAATGCGAAGACGACGCTCACCAGGAGCGCGATTCTGAGGCCGACGAGCTGCGAATAGAGGCGCTCCCCCGAGACGGCGAGGTGGGGCCACGAAGACTTGCGGGCGACTTCGAAGTGCAAAAACGCACAGGCGTAGGCGACCACGAGAAGCGCGTGCTTTGCGCTGAATGGGGCGCCCGTCGTGTGGAGGAAATAGAGAACCGTGTAGACCGAGAGCCCCACGTTGACGGGGTAAACGGTGACGAGATTGACGATGAGATTCTCGCGAACGGTGCGCGAGCGTCGTTCGATCGGAATCTGCAAAAGCCCATAAACGATGTCGGCGAGCACCCAGAGCGCGAGCCCCACGCCCATCGCCGCATTGAGGGCGAGGACGATCGCCGCGAAGACAACGAGGTACCGCGCGATGTCGGCGCGCGTGACGAGCCCCGAAACGAGTGGGCGCTTCGAATTGTGGATGACGTCGTAGTCGTAGTCTTTGACCTCATCGACCATGCGCAGGAAGAAGAGGCAGACGAAGACGGTGAAGACGAGAATGCCGAGGCGCGGATCGAGGCGCCACGGCGAAACGTTCGACGCCGCGTAGAGATTGCCGAGAAGCGAAAGGGACCAGAGCGCTGCAAAAGCGATATGAAGCTTCGGCTCGAAGATGTTGTCGGCGAACGCGCGGAGCCGCCCGACGAAGCCGAGGTTTGCGGCGGCGTTCGTCGTCGCCGTCGCGTTCGTCGTCGTGGTCATTCGGCGGCCTCGGACACGGCTGCCGTGGGTGCGTCGAGGATCGTCACCGTCCCCGACGAGCCGTCGATTTCGATGCGTGCGCCGTTGGGAATCCTCCGCGTTGCATCGGGGAGAGCGACAATCGTCGGGATACCGAACTTACGACCTGTGATTGCCGTGTGGCTCAGCATGCTGCCGCGCTCGACGACCATTCCCTTCGACGCGAGCATGAGAAAGAGCCAACCGGGATCGGTCTCGCGGGCGATGAGAATCATGTCGTCGCCCATGTCGAACGGCTCGTTGGGATCGACGACGACGCGCGCCGTGCCGCGCACCTTCCCCGCGCTCGAGCCGAGACCCTTGAGCGCGCCGCTCGCGGTGACTCGGTTTTCGCCCGTCGCCGAGGCCGGCGCGTCGAGACCGCTCTTTCGCACGGCTCCGAGCGTCGTGATCTGCTCCGGGAGCTCGCGCAGCAGATTCGCCGCGTGCTCTGTTCGCCGGAGATCGGCGAGCACTTGCAGATTCTCCGTAACGCCCGTGCCGTCGATGTAGCCAAACACCTCTTCCTGCGTGAGGTAGTGAATGTCGTCTACCGCCTTGAGCACGCCGTCGCGGACGAAGCTCGCAGCAATGCCGAGAAACAGATTACGAGAAACCCCAAAGAGCTCTGCGCGGCAGTAGCGCGAGTTCTCGCGGTGGCGAATGAGGCGGCGGAGGCGCGGGAGAAGCTGCGCAAGCAGCGCGCGCTTGCCCGGGGACGCGGCGAGCTTGGTGGCGAGACGCGCATCGGCGTCGACGCGAACCTTGGCCTCGTGGGCGCGGACGTTCTCCACGGAGACGTCCTTCTCGACATAGGACTTCACCATGCGGAGAAGGACCCAGGGCGTGTCGCGAAGGGCCGGCTGCTCGAGCTTCAGCTCTTGAAGACCGCGATCGCCGAACAGATGCAAATGCCCTTTGAGCTTTTCGGTAAATGCCGAATCGAGCTTTCCAGCCGCCGCGAGCTCCCACAGCGCGCGTTCGTCGTTGGCGGCGAAGGCTGCGCGCAACGCGGGACGGGCGCGCGCCATTTCGGCGAGGCCGACCGCCGAGAGGAGGATCTCGACGCTCATCAGCTTCTCGTCGCCGCAGAGGAGATCCGAGAGGAGGCCCGGTTCGTCCTGGCTGATTTTCCAATTCTTGAAGAGCGCTTCGAGAAGGCCGTAGAGCGGAATCAGATAGGCGTCGGTCGTGAGCGTGACGCCCCAGCGATTGCCGACTTCCGTCCAGATTTCGAAGAAGCGGTTGCGAAGGACCATCGCGTCCTCCGCGGCGAAATCCTTCCCGCGAAGCGGCGAAACGAGCCCTTCCCACCACGCGTGGAAGCTGTCCATGCGTGTCTCGTGCGTCGCGTATTGGTAGAGCGTCGCGCCGAGCGCCGGCGGTACCTTCGACCAGATACGAAGCTTCTCGAGCTGCTCTTTGAACGTCGGGCTGTCCTGCGTTTGGTACGACGTGGTCAGCCCGATCATCGCCTCCCAGTGCGCGCGAAAGAGTGGAAACAGCGGGCTCTGCTTATGCAGCAAATAGAAGTGCGAAAGGCAGTAATAGACCCGCCCACCGAGATACCCGATCATCCGATCGAGCGGCTCGTGGTTGTCGTGGAGAGTGCGACTCGAGACGCCGAGCATCCGGTAAAGGTCGAAGAAGATGACGCGGTAGAAGTAGCGCGCGAACGTGTAGGTCAGCGGCGTCGTCACACCGGGGTACGACTCGGTGACGTTGCTGTTGGTCCAGACGCGTTGGCGGCTGTAGTCGAAGGCGATGGGGCGCGACTGCAGAATATGAAGCACGCCGTCGCGGGTGAACGTCCCCTCGATGTCTTGCGGGCAGCCGAAGATCCCCTCGATGCGGCGCCCCACGGCGACGAGCTCGCGAAGCTCGCTCTCCGTGAAAACCGGCGTGCGGCGAAGCGCTTCCGGCAGCTCGGTGCTCGTGAGGCCGTGCCCCTTCGTTTCATCGAGGGTGAGCTTGCGCGTCTTCGTCTGAATATCGGACGTCGTTTCGCCCGATTTGCCATTCACGAAATAGTGGTCGACTTCGACCTTCTCTTGCACGACCCCTTCGCCGATTCCGTGGCCGCCGACGATGACGAAGTCGCGGGCCGCCGTGTTGGGGTTGCTCGTGAAGAGGACGAAGGAACGCTCGCCGAAGACCATCTCTTGAATGCCGACGGCGACGCCGAAGCCCATGAGATCCATCCCCTGGGCGTTGCGGTAAATGAGCGACTCTTGCGAATAGCCCGACGCCCAGCACGCCTTGAGCTTGCTGGCGATATCGGCTTTGCGAACGTAAAGGAACGTCTCGCTCATTCCCGCGAAGGGATTCGTCTTCGAGTCTTCGCTCTCTTCTTTTTTATGGCCGACGGTCGAGGCGCGCACCGAGACGAGCGCACCTTTCGCGAAGTGCGCATCGAACGCCGCCTCGACGCGGGCCAGCTGATCGGCGGTGAGCGTGAGCGTTTGGAAGATCGCGTGAATGTCGCTCGCGGCGAGGCGAATGCTCTCGCTCTTGCCGAACTCGACGGCGGCCAGGCGGGTTTTGACCTCGTCGCGGATTCCGGCGAACACCTCTTCGTAGAACGCGATCGTGAGGCAGAAGAACGGCGGTACGCGCACGCCTTCGTCGAGCATCACTTTCTGCGTACCGAGCTTGCCGCCGACATCGAGGCTCGTGATGGCGTCTTTGTGGCTAGCGACAGAGGGCTTGCGGGCTCGAATTTGGGATTGCGGCGTTTTCATCGGTCTCTCATCTCGGGGAAGGCGAAGCGAGCGCGCCGTTCAATGGGCGAGCGTGAGGCTATGGGCGGCGTCTCGGAGGGCGGTGCGCGGGTCTTTGCCGATGATGTCGTGGCCGACGGCGTCGCCAAGCGCGCGGGTATCGCCCCAGTGCGAAAGGCCCACGAGCTCGAGGCGCGTCGCGAGGCTCTCGAACGCGCGCAGCGGCAAGCGACGAAGGAGGCGCGTGACGCCGGCAGATACCGGAATACGAATCGTGCGACGCGTCGTCGAGAGGCCGAAGGTCGAGGTGAGGGTGTCGGCGATTTCGCCGAAAGTCAGCGGCTCGGAATAGCCGACGTTGAACGCCGTTTGCATCGGCGCGCCCTCGTCTTGAAGCGCGACGACGTGACGCGCAAGCTCCAAGACGACGCGCGCGTAGTCCTGCACGCCGATGACCGAGAACCGCTGGCTACCGTTGCCGACGAAGAGGCGACGCTTCACAAGCTTCGCGAGACCCGGGAGAACGAAGCGATCCCCCTCGCCGAGAACGAAACGCGGGCGAAGCAAGAAGGCCGAAATGCCTTTCGTATGGGCATATCCAGATATCGTCGCCTCCGCGAGCAGACGGCTCTGCGCGAGCGGCGTTTCGGGCGAGGGGAGCCGCGCTTCGGTAATGCCGTCTTGCGCGCCCTGACCGTATACCGACATCGAGCTGCTGTAGATGACGCCGCGGAGGTTCGCGCCGAGGGCGCCGAGGAGCGCGCGCGTCGCGTCGACGTTGGTCTTCAAATAGCCGGAGCCGTCGTGATCGACCTGCTTCGAGGCGAAGTGCACGAGCACGTACGGGGCGCTTGGCTCGAGGGGCGCAGGGAGGTGCTCGAGGCTGCCGGGGAGCTTCGTGAGCCAGGAAAAATCGGGGACGGCGTCGGGATTGCGCAAAAGCGCGCACACGCGAATCGAACCCCTGGGGGCCTTGTCGATCTCGCGCAAAAGCGTCGAGCCGACGAAGCCGCTCCCGCCGAGGACGAGGAGCTCGAGGGGGCGCACGGTCGTGTCCTTGGCCGTCATCGATTTCACCACGCGAGGGGGACGAGGCGATTACGGTTTTGCGCGTACTTGGGATAACCCGGCAATTCGAAGAGCGATTTTTCCTCGACGCGAATACGCACGATCATCGACGGAAGCAGCAGAAGAAGCAGCGTCGCGAGCGTGTACGGGTTGAAGAAAAAGACGACGACGCCGAGGTGCGCCGTGAGCATTCCCGTATAGGCCGGGTGGCGAACGAAGCGGTACGGCCCGCTCGTGACGACCTCGTGGTCGCCCATCACGCGAACGCGGTGGGAGTAGAACTTGCCGAGCGTGCGAATGGCGATGAGGCGGAAGGCGACGCCGCCCAGGAAGAAGGCGAAGCCTGCGAGCATCCACGGGCCCGGCGCCGTCCAGACCGTGGGGAACGCGAGGGCCGTGACGACGGTGAGCGCGCGGCCGAGGGCGTACGCCTCACAGGTTCCGCGATCGCGCTTGGTTTCGCCCTTCGTGTCTTCCGTCAGCGCGACGCGCGACTCGAGGAGGAGCCAGAGAATGTACGTCGCGACGAAGACGGCTCCACCTATCTGCATGATGCCCGACCAGGCCGAGAGCTTGCGGTAGGCGAGCGCGACGATCGTGACGACGAAGATCAGCGCGAAAACCATCGGGAGCTTGTTTCGAGAGAGTGCCATGGGAAGCGTCCTTTTTTGCGAGCCCCGCAGGGCGGTCATCCGTTTTCGAAGTTGCCAGTCGGCGCCTCGGCCTACGCCGCGGCTGCCGCGCCGTTTCGTGCGTGCCGCACCTTGCGGTACGCCTCGCGTGTCACGAGCTGCGCGGTGATGCGGCAGTGGCCGATTGCGGTCTCGCCAACGACGAGCTGCACCTCGAAGAGTGCGAAGGTGCTAGCGCCGACCGGCATCCGGTGCACGAGGGTGTGTACGAGGGTGAGCGGCGCGTTGCGTGGAATGGGCGCGTCGAGGTGCAGCTCGACGCCCACGAGGTTCATCGGCATTCCGAACGGAACGCCGTAGGCCGAATGGGCGAGGTAGGTGACCAGCTGCCGCGTCGCCTCGAGGGCGAAGAGCGGCGAGTGGTAGAGCGGATCGCCTTCCGCGAGGACGTGACCCGCGGGAGGCGAGACCACGTCGCCGCGCGCGATGCCGTTCTCGATGCGTACGTCGCCGAGAAGAACGTTGTCCCCGTGAACCTTGTGGAGCGTCTCCGCCTTCACGCGCGACGTGATGAGCCGGGGCGCAACATCGAGCGCGGTCGTCGTCACCGCATCGGTGTGAATCCGCATGGTGCAAACCGGGAGGCCGCCCTGCACTGCGCGGCCGACTTGCGGCTCGCCTTCGTGACCAACCGTGACTTCGAGAGCCACCGGATCGGCTTTTTCGCAGAAGCGCGGGAACGTGAGGCGCAGGTTGCGCACGAAGCCGTCGCGCGTGGTGCCCGTCGTCTCGACGAGCTGCAAGAGGCCTTCGAGCATGAGAATGCCGCTCACGTGGTCGAGCGGATGATCGAAGAAGTACGGATGCGTTTCGTCGACGAGGAGGCCACCGCGTACGACGCCGTCGGGCGTGCGTGTCGGCGACGCTACGACGATGTTCCCTTGCGACCGCGGATGAAGCAGCGACAGGGTGCGGTCGTCCGAGCCTGCGTCGCGCCCCTTGTGCGATGCCGCTTTGAGCATCTTGCGCACGTACGACGCCGTGAGAATCACGTGGGAGCCCGAGAGGAGACCGAAGTGATCTCCCGGGAGCGTGTGCATCGCGTCGATGCCCGCGAGCCACATCTCCCAGTCGCGCCCCGAGGCTTCGGCGTCGCCGTCACGCAGCGGGGTTTCGGCTCGGAGAATCGTTGCCGAGCCCGCATAGGCGCGGCCTGCGTAGGCGCCGAGGAGCGCGAGATTGCGCTCGAACTCGGCGAGAAGACGACGGAGCTCCCCGTGGGTGAGGGCCGCCGTGCCGTCGCGTGGATCGCGCGCACGGAGCAGCAATTTTTCGAGCGCCGCGTCGACGTTGCCCGAGAGCGATGCCGCCGACGCGCCGTCGATTCGAACGCCGAGGCTTCGCGCGAGGAGCGTCAGCGCATTTCCCTTCGACGTGGAAGACGGCTCCAGGCTCGCGTCGAGGAAGGCCGTCGTTTCGGGCGCGGGCGCCATCGCGTCGATCATCAAGAGGCCGGCGATCTCTTCACCCGACTCTTCGAGCTGGCGCGCCATCTCGAAGGCGAGAACGCCGCCCATGGACCACCCACCGAGGAGGTACGGGCCCCGGGGTTGGCGCTCGCGCACGGCGCGCACGTAGTAGCTCGCGAGCGCTTCGAACGTCTCGAACGGCGGCGTGCTCCCATCGGCCGCCGCGAGGGCGGGCGACTGCAGCGCGACGATCGGCTGCGCACCCAGGTGGCGCGCGAGCTCGCGGTAGCAGAAGACGGTGCCGCCCGTGGGCGGCAACAGAAAGAGCGGCGTGAGACTCGCGTCGCCGCGATTGAGCTCGATGACCGGTGAGCGCGTCGACGTCGGGCGCGGCAGAGCGGCGCCGCCCTCCGCAGCCTCGAGGTTGTCGTTGAGCATGCGCGCGAGGCCATCGACGCCCATCCCTTCTTGAAGGCCCGCGAAGTGAATCCCGACTTCGAAGAGCTGCTCGACGCGGGTGCCGATCTCGATGGCCGTGAGCGAATCGAGGCCGAGGCTCGCGAGGGGCTCTTCGAACCCAATCTCCTCCGGGGCACGTTTGAACGCTCGCGCGACGAGGCGACGGAGGGTCTCGCGCAGGTAGTCGAGCCGCTCGTCCGGCGCCGCTTTTTGCCATTCGCCGCGATGACGCCGCTGCGTCTCGTCGGGAATCATTCGAATGGCCTTGAGCACGACGACGGGAGTGCCGTCTTCGGCGTAGGCCGTCATGTCGATGGAGCACCCTCGCGTGTCACTCGTCGACGACGCGATTCGGCCGTGGAGCACGAGGGACCGGCCCGAATTGCCGAGGAAGCGAACCTCTTCGAGCGAAACGGGGAAGTACGTTCCGTGGCCATCGCGCGGGCAGAGGGCGCCGGCGACCTGGTTGCACGCGTGCCAAATGGCGTGCTTCATCCAAATACCGTCGGCGCCCGCGTCGTCCTCGTCGCGAAGCTTGATATCCGCGAGCACTTCCGACGGCGCCCACCAGAGCTTTTGAATCGCCTTGTGGGGGCTCACCCAATATCGGAATCCGCCTTCGCGGGTGCTCTCGTACCAAGCGTCCACGTCGAGCGGCTGGGTCACCCGCGCGCGTACGTCGTCCAGCGTCGGCACGGTCGGCAGCGCACCTGCATCGGCACAGAGCTTCGCCTGCGCGACACGGCGCCAACCGTCACGCCCTGCGCTCGTCTCGGGCGTCCAGACTTCCATCCGGTGCTCGCCGCCGCCGACGGGCTCGCAGAGCGTTTGCAGAGTACACGATTCCCCCTGAGCCACTTGAACGAGCCCTTCGAGGAAGACGTCGCGAACGCGACGAGCTTCGCCTGGAAACAGGTTGTGCTGCGCCTCCAGGGCCATTTCGAGATAGGCGAGGAGCGAAAGGCGCCGCTCCGCCGGCTCGACGGTGAGGCGGAAAAATGCCGGTCCGGGGAGGCATACGTCGCTTTCGTAGTGAAGCTCGCCCGCGCGCATCCGCGGCGACGAGAGCGCGCGTCCGAGGAGCGGATGCACCCCCGGCCGCGTCGCCGCGAGGCTCGCCGCATGGGGCGACGCGCTGAACCAGTGCCGCTTCTTCGCGAACGGGTAGAGCGGCGCGCGGACCACGTCGGCCGGCGCGGGGGCGTCGGCGAAGGCACCTGCGTCGAGGTCGATACCCGCCTCGTAGAGTGTCGCAACGGTCGACGATAGGGTCGTCCAATTGCTCTCTTTCGGATCGAGCGATGCGCGAAAGAGGTAGTTGGGCTCACCCAGGATACGGCGCGCCATTCCCACCAGGACCGGACGCGGGCCGATCTCGAGAAGCACACCGACGTCGAGCGCCTTGAGATGCTCGACGCTCTGATGAAAGCGCACCGGCGCGACCACGTGCTCGACCCAATACGCGGCCGAGGCGAGGCGCGACGACTCGACGCGCCCCGTGACGTTGGAGATGAGCGGCACCTTCGGCAGGCCGTAGGAAAGGCTCTCGGCGACACGCCGAAAGTCTTCCAGCATCGGCTGCATCAGCGGCGAGTGGAACGCGTGGGTGACCTTGAGGCGCTTCGTCTGAATCCCGCGGTGCTCGAGGGCGCGGCGCGCTTTCTCGAGCGACGCGACGGGGCCCGAGAGGACAATCTGTCCCGGCCCGTTGAAGGCGGCGATGCCGATGCGCGCATCAGCACGGGCGAGGACGTCGTCGAGGTCGCGCTCGTGGGCGAAGACGACGAGCATGCCTCCCGCCTCGGGGAGCGCATGCATCAACCGGCCGCGTGCTTCGACGAGCTTCATGCCGTCGTCGAGGCTGAAAACGCCTGCGACGGTGGCCGCGGCGATTTCGCCGAGGCTGTGCCCCATGACGACGCTCGGCTGCAAGCCCCATCCGAGCCACACCTGCGCGAGGGCGACCTCGAGGGCGAAGAGTGCGAGCTGCGTGTAGTCTGCACGCGCCAGGAGCGCGTCGCCTTCGGCCGTATTTTCGGCCGAGGGAAAGAGCACGTCGAGGAGGCCATGCGGCCGATTGCCGCGGCTCGCGAGAGCGCGCGCGCAAGCGTCGAGCGTCGCGCGGAAGCCGTCGTGGGTTTCGTAGAGCGCGTGCCCCATGGCGACGTGTTGTGTGCCCTGACCGGTGAAGACGAAGGCGACGCCGCGCTTCGCGAGACGGGCGGTCGGAGCGTCGAGGGGGGCGTCGGCGAGGGCGCGGGCGAGGTCGCCCGAGGTACGTCCGAAGGCCGCGCGCCGTGCTTCGCGGAAGTGGCCGCGTTGCGCCGCAGCGGCGTGGCAGAGCGAGGCTACGGGTGTTGCCGAGTCGTCGGCGATGCGCGTTTGGTAGGCCGCGCCGAGGGATGCGAGGGCGCTCTCGGTGCGCGCTGACAGCGGAAGGACGACGACGTTGCGATAAGCCTTCGCGGGAACGACGATCGATGCGAGCGGCGCGCGGACAGCGGCTTCGGGAGTAACCCGCGCCTCTTCGACGAGGACGTGGGCGTTGGTGCCGCCGAATCCAAAGGCGCTCACGCCGGCGCGGCGGCGTGAGGTGCGGTCGCCCACCGCGACGACGGGGAACGGGGTGACGGCGCGCGGGAGGGCAAGCTTCCACTCGGTCTCGGAGATGAGCGGATTCGTCTCGGCGCAGTGCAGATTCGCGGGGATGACGCCCTTGGTGAGACAGAGGGCTACTTTGATGAGCCCGGCCATTCCCGCGGCCGCCTCGAGGTGACCTATTTGGGATTTGACGGCGCCGAGCACCAATGGCGACGACGCCTCGCGCCCCTCGCCGTAGGCCGCCGCGAGAGCTTCGGCCTCGATGGGGTCGCCGAGTCGGGTACCGGTGCCGTGCGTCTCCACCATGTGCACGTCGCGAGCGGCCCATCCGGCCTTGTCGAGCGCCTCGCGAACGACCTCTCGTTGCGCGAGCCCATTGGGCGCCGTGAGCCCATTGCTGCGGCCGTCTTGGTTGCATGCGGTGGCCGCGATGACCGCGTGGATCCGCTCGCCTGCGGCCACGGCGTCGCCTTCGCGCCGAAGCACGACGACGCCCGCACCCTCGGCGCGCACGTAGCCGTCGGCGTCTTTGCTGAATGTTTTGCAGTGGCCGTCGGCGGCCATCATTCGGTTTTGCGAGAGGCTCACCGTCACGTCGGGCGCGAGGAGCAGATTCACGGCGGCGACGATGGCGAGATCGCACCCGCCGCTCGCGAGGTGAAGCGAGGCTTCGTGCACCGCGGAGAGGGACGATGAGCAGGCCGTATCGAGCGAAACGCTCGGCCCCCGCAGGTCCATGAAATACGAAATACGATTGGCAACGATGGAGAGGGAGTTGCCCGTTCCCGCGTGGGCCGAAAGAAGATCGGTCGTGCCCGACTGAAGGCGCGCGTAGTCGTTGCCGCTAATGCCGACGAAGACGCCGGTGCGTGTGCCGCGGAGCGCTTCGGGGCGAATGCCTGCGTCCTCGAGGGCGTGCCAAACGAGCTCGAGGACGATGCGCTGCTGCGGGTCCATCGCTTCGGCTTCGCGCGCCGAGATGCCGAAAAAGTCGGCGTCGAAGGCGTCCACGTCGTCGATGAATCCGCCCCACTGCGTCGCCATTTTTCCCGCGACGGACGGGTCTGGGTCGTACCAGCGCGCGACGTCGTAGCGCGCCTCGGGGACGCGCGTGATGGCGTCGCGCCCGGAAACGAGGAGATCCCAATAGGCGTCGATGTTCGGCGCGCCCGGGAGGCGACAGGCCATGCCGACGATGGCGAGTCGTCCGTTCGTGCCCGCGCCCGACGAGGCGTGCGGCTTGGCGCCGACGAAGCGACGCGACGCCGGAGCCGCGTCGAGGTCGGCCTCGCCGGCGAGGTGCCGCGCGAGCTTGGCGACCGTCGCATAGTTGTAAAAAATCTGCGGCGAGAGTCGCCGTCCGAGCTGCTTTTCGAGCACTCCCGAGAGCCCTACGAGCTCACGCGACTGAAGGCCGAACGCCGAGAACGGGAGCTCGCGGTCGACGGCGCGTGGCTCGATGCCGACATATGCGGCCACGAGGGAACAGAGGAGATCGCCGACGTGCTGCTCGGCGTCGCTGCGCGGATCGCGCGAGACCTGCGAAAGCGGCGCATCGGGGGTCGTGTCGTCGGCCTGGGGCGGCATCGACGGCAGCGGAACCGAAGCGCGCGGTGCGAGCACGACGCCGACACTTCGGAAGAGGCTCTCGAGCTTGCCGGCGAGGTATCCGTCGCGGGCGAAGAGCCGACGAATTTTGCCGCTCGACGTTTTTTTAATCGCGCCCTGGGGCGCGAACACGATCTCGTGCAGCGCGAGACCGTGCTTGGCCGCCACGCTTTCGCGGATTTCCACGGCGAGCCGCTCGTAGTCGAGATTCGCGACGTCGCGCGCGATCTCCTGCACCATCACGATGCGCTCGCTGCCGTCGACGTCGATTGAGAACGCCGCGCCGCAGCCGCGCCGGAGCATAGGGCGATCGTTTTGAACGGTCTCTTCGATGTCTTGCGGGTAGTGGTTGCGCCCGTCGACGATCACGAGCTCCTTGAGCCTGCCCGTGACGTAGAGCTCGCCCCCGTGGAGCACGCCTAGGTCGCCGGTGCGCAGGAAGGGACCCTCGTCGGTGCCGTCGATGCGGGCGTCGAAGGTCTCGCGCGAGAGCTCGGGGCGGCCCCAATACCCGCGCGCGATGCTCGGCCCCGATACCCAAATTTCACCGACGCTGCCGTTCGCCGTTGCGATGCGCGTGACCGGGTCGACAGTGCGCACGATCTGCTCGATGGGCGCGCCGCAGCCGACGATGGTGCGGCTCTTCTCGGCGCCGAGAGCGACCTCGAGGAGCGTGTTCTGCTCGAGGGTCGCCGCGTCGACGTGGAGTGTCGTCGGGAATCTGTCACGGCGCGCCGCGGTGACGTAGAGCGTCCCTTCTGCGAGGCCGTAGCAGGGGAAAAACGAGGCGCGACGGAACCCCGCCTGCGCGAAGCGAGCGGCGAAGCGTTCGAGGGTCGCCACGCGAATCGGCTCGGCGCCGTTGAACGCGACACACCAGCTCGAGAGGTCGAGCTCGGCAAGCTCGTCGTCGGTTATGCGACGGACGCAAAGCTCGTACGCGAAGTTCGGCGAACCGCTGACGGTGCCGCGGTATTTGGTAATCGCGCGAAGCCACCGAATGGGCTGTTGGAGGAACGCGAACGGCGACATGAGCACGCTCTGACCGCCGACGTACAACGGCTGGAGGATGCCTCCGATGAGCCCCATGTCGTGGTACTGCGGCAGCCACGTGACGGCGATCGTGGAGCGGTCGTTGCCGAACCCTTGGCGAATGATCGACTGGTTGTGCAGCAGATTCGCGTGGGAGACGACGACGCCCTTGGGCGTGCCCGTCGATCCCGACGTGTACTGAAGGAACGACGGCGCGTCGGGGTCGAGGCTCGCGTTGAAGACGACGTCGTCGCTGCACGACGAAACGTCGATGACATCGGTGGCGATCACCCTCAGGCCCGAAAGCCCAGGAAGAGCCGTGAGCCCAGCCGCGAGAAGCGGCGCATAGGCGCCCTGCGTGCAAACGCCCGACGCCGCGCAGTCGCGCGCAATGGCGGCGAGGCGTGCGCCGTCTTCCGGGCGCTGCGGCGGGTAGACGGGAACGGCGACGACGCCCGCGAGCTGGCACGCGAGGAACGCGACGATGAAGTCGAGGCCAGGCTCGAAAACGAGGAGCACGCGGTCGAGAGGCGCGAGCTGCTCGCGGAGGCTCTGCGCGACGGCGCGCGTGTGGGCGTGGAGCTGCGCGTACGTGAGCACACGCGTCTCGGCCTCGCCGTTCTCGAGCCAGGTGTACGCGCGAGCGCCACCTTGAGTCGTTGCGCGGTCTTGCAACAGCTCGACGAGGTTCGAGTACGTGTTCATGTCACCCCACTGCGCGTGCGCGCGTAACCGCATAAGTACGGTTTCGGCAGATAACCGGGCATATCCTCGGTTTCACCAAAACCGCAAAGTGCCTCATTGGAAGCCCCTGCCTCTCGGAAGGTGCGCGATTGCGAATCGCGACTACCGAGCAAGAGACGAAACCGAAACACGATAAGGGGAGACGAATGCGAGTTAGCAACTCGTGTGCCCACACTGTGGGTAGCCGCTTCGTGCGCAAATCGAGGCGGAATTGAGACTCGCTCTTAGACGCGCGTCATTTCGATCTTTCAGAGCTGCACGATGGCGTTGCAATGATGCACTGCGGTACCCCGTTGCTCTAGCGCGTGTTCGCACCCCGTCCAGCGACTTTCCGCATGGTAGCGCGTTGCACGACACCGGGGCGTCGCGTAAGCTCACGGCCTAGCTTGCAGTTTGACGCGCGCGTCATCACGTCGTCCAATGCGATGCGTCACGCGGCGGGAATGAAACGGAAGAGAGTGTTTCCTCTCTGAAATCGAGGGCCGACGCCAAGCGTCTTCGGGCTCTTCGGGGAGGTTAGGTGATCGACGCGAGCTTTTCACCGCTCGCCTTCTTCGCAGTTCAACTTCGATATCGAGATTGGTGACTAGGACGTAATCGACATGAGCCACCGCCCGATATTCGTTCTCGCGTGTGTGCGCGCGTTGGCCTGTACGCTCGCCCTCGGCGTCCTCGCTTCGGCGTGTCGCAAAGCGGAAGACGTACCGCCGCCTCCGAGCCCCGCGGTGCTCACGCAGACGATCCACTCGCGGCAAGAGCCGGCGCTCACGCGTCGAGGCTCGGTGGTCTCGGGCGCGCGGTTGAAGCTCGGGTTCAACGCGCCGGGCGTCGTCGGCGTGATGAAGGTGAAGACGGGCGACGTGGTGAAGAAGGGGCAGCTCCTCGCGCGCCTTCGGGATGCCGACGCCGCGGCCGCCCTTCGCGCCGCCCGCGCGACGAGTCTCCGGGCGCAGCGCGACTTCCGCGCCGCCGACACGCTCGCGACGGCAGGGGCCGTCCCGGAGAACCAGCGCGAAGACGCACGTTCGGCGCTTCACGTGGCCGAGGCGAACGCTTCGCTCGCGGCCGAAACCTTCGGCCAGCGCGAGCTCGTGGCGCCCATCGCGGGAACGGTGCTGCAGCGCCTCGCCGAGCCGGGCGAAGCCGTAGGTCCGGGCCTTCCGGTCCTCGTCCTCGAAGACACGCAGCGCCTCGTCGTCGAAGTCGGCGTGAACGAGCGCGAGCTCTCGCGCATTGCGGTTCGCAAGCCCTGCCACCTCGTCCTCGACGGCACCGGTGCCGAGGTCGCCGCAGCCGTCACGAGCATCGCCCCCGCGCCCGGCGACGACGGCCTTTATGCCATCGAGGTCGCGCCCGCGGGTGCCGCGCCCGCGCTCGCGACGGCGCCTCTCGCGTTTCGCCCGGGAACGCTTCTCACGGTCCGCTTCGACGACGCCGACGCGGCCTCCGCCGTGCGCGTCCCCATCGATGCGCTCGTGCATCGCCTGGAGAAAACGTGGGTCTTCGTCATTGGCGGCGTTGCGAACGACCCCCACGCGCGCATGCGCGAGATCAACGTCGAGCGCGCCGACGGCAAAGACGTACTGGTTCGCAACGGCCTGAAAGAGGGGGACCGCATCGTCCGCGAGGGCGCGCAGTTTCTCTTGGACGACCAAAAAGTTCGCCTTCTCGACTGAGGCCCCACCATGAAGCCTCAATCTCCTCTGCCTGCAGATCGCCTCGGATTCATAGGGCTCTCGCTGAGCGCGATTCTCAATTGGCGGCTGCTCGTCTTGGGCGCTGTCGGCCTCGTGCTCATCGCCTTCATGGCGTGGCAAAAGATTCCGCGCCTCGAAGACCCGCGCATCGAGCCCGCGATGGTCTTCGTAATGATTCCCTACCCCGGCGCTTCACCCGAAGACGTCGAGCTGCAGGTCGTGAAGCCCGTCGAAGAAGAGCTCTTCGGCATGGACGGCGTCGAGTTCATCGAGTCGACGGCGCTGCCGAACCGCGCGTTCATCGCGATGAAGTTCGAAGAAGGCACGTTGATGGAGACCGCGGCCGAGTCGGTGCGCGGCAAGGTGCTCGGCAAGCGTCGCGATCTTCCGCCCGAGGTCATGGAGCCCGCGGTCTCGCGTGCGAAGTCGTCGACCTTCACGGCGCAGATGGTCGTCACGCTCGCCGGCAATCGGAGCGACGGCGTGCTGACCGACGCGATGAAGCAGCTGAAAGACGTGGTCACCGCGATTCCCGGCGTCGCCACGGTCACCCTTCGCGGCGACCGAACGCGGGCCGTCCGCGTTCGGTTGGATCCCGTGCGCCTGGCGACGTTTCACCTATCCGTCGAGCAGGTCGCCGCGCGCATCAAGCTCGCCAACGTTCGCGTTCCCGGCGGCGAAGTGAAGGTCGGAACGCTCGTTACGCTCCTCGCCGTGAACCACGAGCTCGAAGATGCGGCGAGCGTCGGGCAGATCGCGGTCGGCGCATCGGCCGACGGCAAAGGTGGGACGCGAACGGTGTCGCTCGCCGACGTCGCCGACATTCACGACGACTTCCGCGCGGCCAGCGAGCGCATGCTCTACGACGGCATGCCCGCCGTCGGCATGGAGATCCGTTTCCGCGCGCAGGAGAACGCCATCGACGTCGGCAACACGGTGCGCGCGAAGCTCGACACCGAGCGCGCCTCTCTGCCCCTCGGCACCGAGCTTCGCATCGCCCACGACCAGCCCGAGTCCGTGCAGCGGTCGCTCTCGAACTTCACGCAGAGCCTCCTCGAAGGCGTCGTTCTCGTAATGCTCATCATCACGCTCGGCATGGGGTGGCGTGCCGCCGTCGTCGTTGCGATGGTGCTGCCGCTCGCCATCGCCGGCGCGGTCTTCGGCCTCTACTCGATGGGTTTCGCCCTGGAGCAAGTCTCCATCGCAGGGCTCATCGTCGCCCTCGGCCTCCTCGTCGACGACGCCGTCGTCGTCACCGAATCCGTATCGCTCATGCGCGACCGCGGCCTCTCCGGCCTGCGTGCGGCCGTCCTCGGAACCGCCCGCGTCTTCTGGGCGAACAACGGGACGACGGCGGTCGCGTGCGCGTCGTTCGTTCCGCTCTTCTTCATGGGCGGTGACACCGGGGCGTTCATTCGAGGGCTCCCCACCGCCGTCATTCTCGCCCTCGTCACATCGCTCTTCGTGGCGCAGCTCTTCACGCCGTGGTTCTCGATCTTCTTCTTGAAGGGCGACCCCAACGTCGCGCCCATCCCGGACGCGGCGACGTTCGATCGAAGCCTCGACTCGGGCTCGCACAACGACGAGAAGAACATCGTCCTTCGCGGCATCAAGCGCGCCTACTCGTTCAGCATTCCGTGGGTCGTTTCGAATCCCGGCAAAGTGCTTTTCCTCGCCGTGGCGATGCTCGTGGGCTCGTTGGCATTACTCCCCAAAGTCGGTTTTCAATTTTTTCCGAAAGCCGATAAACCGGTCCTCTTCGTCAGCGTCGAGCTCCCTCGCGGGACGGACGACGAGCTCACGGGGATGAAGGTCGCGCAGGTGATGGCCGAGCTTCGGCAAGACGCCGACGTGCGCGGAACGTCGGCGGTGGTTGGCGGCGCCTATCCGACGATCTTCCTCGGCCGCGCCATTCACCCCGCGAGCAAAGACTACGGCGACATTCTCGTGCAGCTTCGCGGCCCGTCGACCGAGACCATCGCGCGGCGCCTCCGCACGCGCCTCGCGGCGATCCCCGGAGTGCGAATTACCGTCGAAGAGCTTTACCACGGGCCTCCCGTCCCACACCCGGTGATGATCCGCGTGCAGGGCGACGACTTCATCAAGCTTCGCCGTTACGCCGAAGAGATTAAAACGAGCCTCCGCGCAGTTCCCGGAACGGTGAACGTGAGCGACACGCTCACCGAGTCTATCCCCCTCGCAAGCGTTCATATCGACGCCGACCGTGCGCTACGCCTCGGCATCACGCCCGGCCAGGTCGGCTCGACGCTCCGCTACGTCTACGGCGAAGACAAGGTCACCTCGTTCCGCAAAGATCGCGACACGATCGAAGTGGTTCTCGAACGCGCCGAAGCGAGCGAGAACCCCCTCGAGAAGGTCGCCCAGACGCCGATTCCGAGCGTCACGGGGAAGGCCGTCCCCGTCCTCGCGATGGGCGACGTGACCATTACGCGGAGCTTCGCCGAGCTCCACCGCCGCAACACACGCCGCGTGGTCGACGTGAGCGCCGACGTCGACGGCGGCACGCTACCGTCCGCCGTTCTCGCGGCCATGGCGCCCGCCCTCGGCAAGATGACGTGGGACCACGGATACGCCTATTCGTTCGCCGGTGAGCAGGCCGAGACCGAAAAGAGCTTTCGTAATTTGGGTATCGCCGCGACGGCCACACTCCTCATTATCTTCGTGCTTCTCGTGCTCATGTTCCGGAGCCTCACGCGCGCCGTCGTCGTCCTCGCGGCCGTCCCGTTCGCGCTCATAGGCGCCGTTTTCGGCCTCTACGTGACGCACACGCCCTTCGGCTTCATGGCCTTCTTGGGGCTCGTCGCGCTGATTGGCGTCTACGTGAACCACAAGATCTACTTCGTCGATCGCATGCAGGAGCTCATCGCCCGCGGGATGGATTTCCGCAGTGCGATTTACCAAGCAGGCGTCGACAGGCTCCGCCCCGTCGTGCTCACCGCGCTCACGGCGATCCTCGGACTCTTGCCGCTCACCCTCGGCGGCGGCGTCTTCTGGGCGGCCTTCGGCTGGGTCAACGTCTTCGGGCTCGCGATGTCGATCCCGCTGTCGCTCCTTCTTTTGCCGGCGCTCCTCACGATCGCGCATCGGATCCGCACGCCGCGCGGCGTCCAGGGCGCCGCCTCGCCTGCGCATGCGCATGGCGCGAGCGAGCGCACCTACGAGGGCGACGCAAGCGGGCCCCTCGAGGCCGAGTAAGGCGCCTTCTCGGCCCTCGCGCGATTACGCTTTTGCGCCGATCCGCTCGCTGAGCCAGCCGAGGATGTCTTTGGTGACCTCGGCGCGGTTCGTATCGTTCAAGAGCTCGTGTCGCCCCTCTTCGTAGCGCTTGTCCGTGACGTGGCTATTGCCAGCCTTCTTGTAACGGTCGGCGAGCTGGCCGTGGCCGAAGCCGCCCATGCTCACCGGATCGTGCGTACCTGCGAGGAGCATCAGCGGCAGCTTTGGCGAGAGGCGCGCCGCGTCGTTCTCGTCCTTCTCCACGGCGTAGACTCCCGCCATGAGATCGGCCCAAAGCTGCCCGCTGCAGTCGAAGCCGCAGAGCGGGTCCGCGATGTAGGCGTCGACCGCGGAGGGCTCGCGCGAAAGCCAATCGAAGGGCGTGCGTGCCGGACGAAAACGGAGATTGAACGTGCCGAAGACGAGCTTGTGCATGCGAGGGCTCGGCGCGCGCGGCCCGTTGTTCTTCGCATCGCGCTGCGCGACCTTCTTCAGCACGCGATTGCCAATTCCGAGACGCCAGCCGGTGGCGCTCAAGATTGCGCCGTCGACGGCGCTCGCGTGATCGATAAGGAAGCGACGCCCGATGAACGACCCCATGCTGTGGCCGAAAAAGAACACCGGCACGCCCGCGTGCTTGGCGCGCGCGAAGCTGTTCACGCTCAGCAGATCGCCCACGACCTTCGCAAAGCCGTCTGCGTCTGCGTAGTGCCCGAGGGGCGTGTTTGCGTCGACCGAGCCGCCGTGGCCGCGATGGTCGTGGCCGTACACGGCGATGCCCGCCGCAGCGCAGGCCGTCGCGAAAGGCGCGTAGCGCGCGGCGTACTCCGACATGCCGTGGGACAGCTGTAGAATGGCGCGCGGGGCGCCCTTCGGAAGCCACCGGACGCCGGCGAGGGCGAACCCGTCGGAGGCGGCGATCGTGAGCTTCTCGGGCGCGTGGGCTGCAGATTCGGTGCCGTCGTGACGCATTGCGGCTGGGATACAGAAGTTGCCGGCGGAATGCAAAGCTCCCAAATCCATTGCCGACGCCGCCCCGCGCGGCACACTCTGTTCTCAATGCCCGATCGTGTCGGACCCGGCCGATGGGAGGCGCTCTGCGCCCGCTGCTCGAAGTCCTCCGGCGCCGTCGAGGGGCGCGACCTCGAGCACGCCCGCGAGGAGCTCGTACGCGCCGGTTGGGCGCGCGAGATCCAGCCGGGATGCCGCGATTTGTGGCGGTGCGCCGCCTGCGCGTCGTCGCCGCCGTCCATCCCTCGGCTCCGCACCCGCGGTTTACGCAGATGACCGGGCCTGTGCTACTCGACGTGCATGGCCCTCGCGCGGAAGACCAAGATTATCCTCACCCTGATCGTGGTCGCCCTGCTCGGCTTGAGCATCGTGCCGCTCAACCTCTGGTGGCACTACGGATACTCGCGCGGCAGCCGAACGGGCATCGTTCGTAGGGTCTCCATCAAAGGGCCCCCCTACTGCAAATACGTGTCGGCCGAGCTCGCGACCCAGGGGAGCGGAATCGCGCAGACCGAGGTGTGGGAGTTCTCAATCGACGACAGCCGCGACGAGGCGCCGCTTCTGGTGGCGCTGCGCGAAGCCGAAAAGGGCGGCGGCCGCGTGACCGTGAAATACCGCCAAGACATTGGGCAGTGGTACCGCTGCGCGCCCTACGAGTTCTTCGTCGAAGGCATCGAGAAGTGAGCTGCGCGCGCGCCGTCTCCGTGCGGCGCGCTCCACGGCGTGTGGGATAGCGCTCGCGATCAGCGGCGCTCGTCCCGGGGCGCACCGAGAAGGCGGCCCGTCGTGCTCAGCAAACGCGTCTTCGCCAGGGCGACATCCCGTTTCGCACGGACGACCGCGACCCTCGCCGTCGTGTCGACGCCCTGAGCATCGAGCAGCTCGAGAGGCGTCATGAGCCCCGACGCGTAGCGCGCTTCGACCTGCGACAGGTTCGCGCGCGCACCCGCCGCGAGCCTCTCGGCTTGCTCGCCAATGGCCCGGGCACGCGCGACGTCGAGAGCGGCGCTCGTCGCCTCCGTGCGCACCGCGAGGGTCACGCGCGCAAGCTCGGCGTCCGCGACGTCGGCCTCCGCATCCGCCACGCGCACCTTTGCGTTCACAGATCCATCGAACAGCGGCACGCTCAGAACGATCGCCGCCTCGGCCTGTTGCGATGGCGATGCGATGCCCAAATCCGGCCCTCGCGTGTAGCGCACGCCGCCGCTCGCCCGCGAGGCGAGGGTGGGGTACCGGCCCGCATGGGCTGCCGATCCGCGCGCGCGCGCGGCCTCCGCCTGGCGCGCAAGCTCGCTCACCGCGGGGCTCTCGCGCACGGCCGCATCGCCCGCCCGCGCGGGGTCGCTATCGACCTCGACATCGTTTGCAGGCGTCACGTTCACGCCGGTCGCGGGGTCGAGGGCCAGGGCCGACGCGAGGCTCGCCGCGTCCTTTCGCGACGTGCCGTCTGCGGCCGCGACATCGAGCTTCGACGCTTCGAGCGCGACCGACGCTCGCAATTCGTCGATGGGATTTCGCACGCCCGCTTTCACGAGGGCGCGCGTGATCGAAAGCTGTCGTTCCCGTTGCGCGAGGGTCGCCTCGGCCACTGCGCGAAGCTCGTCGTCGTAGACGACCACGTGGAACGCGAGCGCGGCCTGCGTGGCCGCCGCGAGCTCCTCGGTGCGCGCGCTTCGCGACGCTGCATCGGCCGTGAGCGCGGCGGCCCTCGTTGCGCGGGACGTGCGACCGAAGTCGGTCATTACCCACGACGCGCTGAGCGTCGCATCGGCCGTGAGATATCTGTACGACGTGTCCGTCGAGACGACCCCGGGGACGTAGAGCGCGCCGTGCGCGAGGAACGCCTCGCCCGTCGCCGACGCGGTGAGCACGGGGAGCGTCGTCGCGCGCGCGACGTCGATTCGCGCCTCCTCCACGGTCACGCGAGCGAGAGCCGCTCGTACCGAAGGGGCGTTCGCCCGCGCGAGCGCGATCGCGTCGGCGAGCGTCAGCGTGCGAGCGTCGGTCGCGCGCGCCTCACGCACCAGCGCGGTGGTGAGGCTCGCCACGACGGTGAAACGCGCGAGCGTTCGATACAGCGAGGAGCGAAAAGCGAGGGGCCTCATTTCCGCGCTACGATGGCCCAACTCGCCGGGCGCCGCTCGCGCGATTACGCGGCGTGGACGTTCGACACGCGAAGCAAGATCGCCCCGCGCGGCCGTAGGGTGGCGGTTGCGTCGGGCTCGACGACGCGATCGTCGACCTGCGTGAGGTCTGCCCGCGCGAGGAGCGTTGCCAGGACGATAGGCCCTTCCATCAGCGCGAAGTGATTGCCAATGCACGTGCGCGAGCCCGAGCCGAATGGCAAATAGGCCTGGCGGTGTCGCGCTTCTTCGGCGGCTTTTTCGAAGCGTGAGGGGTCGAACTTCTCTGGGTTCGGCCAAATCTCGGCGCGTCGCTGAAGCGCATACGTGCTCACCAAAACCACCGACCCGCGGGGCAGATCGTATTCACCGATTCGCACCGCTTCGATCGCCTGCCGGCCGAAAAAGTACACGGGTGGGTAAAGGCGCATCGCTTCTTTGAAGACGCGAAGGCAGTAGCCGAGGCGCGGCAGATCCTCGGCGCGGATGCGGCGACCTCGGAACACCGCGGCTTCGGCCTTTGCACGTGCGTAGGCTTCCGGATGGCGCGCGAGCAAGTAGAGGGACCACGCGAGCGCCGAGGCCGTCGTCTCGTGGCCGGC
>JANXMC010000025.1 GCA_025354825.1 Myxococcales bacterium | reverse complement strand
TCCCCGCCCACGGCCGGAGGATTCACTGCTCGACGAACACGCCCGTCGGATCGTTCTCGATCCCCTCCTTCTCGAGCTGCATCTGCACGAGATAGGGAATCGCTTCTGGCCGGTCGTACAACGCCGGCACGTGCACCTCGCGCTGCGCCAGTCGCGGGAGCAAGTCATGGCGAAATCGCCCTTCCTCGACCGCGCGACGCATGTCGACGTTCGTCGCCGAGCAGACGAGCACGTTGACCTTCTTCGGTGTCGTCCCGCCGACGGGCACGACCTCGCGTTCTTGGAGCACGCGGAGGAGCTTTGCTTGTGCCGCGAGAGGGAGGTCGCCGATCTCGTCGAGGAAGAGGGTGCCGTTGTCGGCGCTGGCGATGAGGCCGGGGCGCGTCGTCGTCGCTCCGGAGAAGGCGCCTTTGACGACGCCGAAGAGCTCGGCTTCGACGAGGTCCGCGGGGATGGCTCCGCAATTCCACATCTACGTACGCCTACTCGGAGCGCGACGGACTCGCGGTGCGCAGTGTGCACGGTCTCCTTGGTCTTGGCCTGGCCCTTGGCACCGATGCGGCCCCAGCAGAGCGTGAGCGTGTTTCCTTCGACCGTCCCTTCCCAGAACTTGGCGGCCGTCCCTTCGACGAGGGTCAAGCGGGGCATGGGCGAAGGGTCTCCGTCGTGGTTCGGGCCGAGGTCGTGCGCAAGGATACCAGTCCGGTCTTCGCGCGAGTCCTCCATCCATGAGGACAGATGAAGCGCGTGCGCCGCCAAACGAGGTGCCCGTGGTTGGTCTCCGTGCGTGCGTGCGCAGCCATTGGCACGGGCACTCCTCCACTTGAAGACTTGAAGGATGCGGCCGGCGATTGCTCGCTATATCGACGGCTTCTACAACCCTGTCCGTAGGCACTCATCAGCGCGAGGAGCCGATCGCCGACCCACTTCTCGGCCTCGTCCCAAAGATATTCGGGCTCTCCGAGAGGTTGGGAGCGGGCGGCGAGATGTGGGGAGGGGCGCTTCAGTTCTCCGGAGGGGTTCGCGAATGCTTGGTGGTCGTCCTTCAGCTTTCAAGGGCGACCCGCGAGAGCTTGGGCGGGGTTGCCGAATGCTCGAGGACGACGGGGAAGCATTCGGTGACGAGCGGGAAGCATTCGCGGGTGACGGGCGAGCATTCGGCGACGACCGGGATGCTTTCGCGGGGCTTGAACGACCGCAGTCCGTCCCTGGCGGCCCCACATGTCCCAGATGCGGCCGAGGCACGGTACCCGCGGTGCTGATGACCAAGAGGTCGTCCTTCGGATCTCCGCGCAGACGCTCGATGCTCGTAGAACGCATCGAAGTCCTGCGCTGCACGGATGGCGAGCTCCTCGACCTGCCGCTTTCCGATCGACGTGCCGGTGAAGTCCCGCACGGTTTCGGCCACCTCGTCGAACGACGACTTGGCCGCCTCCTTCGCCACCAGGCGCCGGATGCCGTGCCTTGCGCGCGGTCCTGATGGCCTCCTTCCTACGCGGTCACGTCGATGCCTTCGACACTTTCGGCGGCACGCCGCGCGTCCTCCTCTACGACAATCTCAAGAGCGCCGTTCTCGAGCGCGAGGGCGACGCCATCCGCTTCCATCCGAGGCTCCTCGAGCTCGCTGCGCATTACCGCTTTGCGCCGAGACCCGTCGCCCCCGCGCGCGGCAACGAGAAAGGGCGCGTCGAGCGCGCCATTCGCTACGTGCGTGACGCCTTCTTCGCCGCGCGACCCTTTCGCGATCTCGGCGATCTCAACGAGCAGGCCGCTGCGTGGACCAGCGGCCTCGCTGCCGATCGGCGCTGGCCCGAGGATCGCACCCGTATCGTAACGCGACGCCTTCCTCGAAGAGCGCTCCAAGCTCCTTCCACTGCCCGGCGATTCGTTTCCCGCCGACGAGCGGCTCGACGTCGAGATCGGAAAGACGCCCTACGCCCGCTTTGATCTCAACGACTACTCGGTACCGGCCAAGCTCGTGCGACGCACGCTCAGCGTCGTCGCCTCCACCACCGAGGTCCGCATCCTCGACGCTGCCGACGTCGTCGCCACGCACGTCCGCTCCTACGATCGCGCTCAACAGAT
>JANXMC010000508.1 GCA_025354825.1 Myxococcales bacterium | reverse complement strand
CGTCGCCGACGGCGAAACGCCGCTGGGCGGGAGAGCGCCGAGCTCCCCGATGCTGTCGACGACCACGTCGGTCCCGCGCTCGACGGTGCCGTTGCCGTTCGTGTCGCGGAAGAGCGCGATGCGGTCGTTGCCGTTGAAGTTCACGACGGCGCTCGTCGTCGAGCACGCCGTTCCGAACGTCGCCGCGCAGACGACGTAGGTCTTCCCCGCCGCGAGCGTGCCGGAGAGCGGCAGGTGCGTCGTGCACGTCGTCGCCGCGTTGCTCTCGAGGCAGAGAATGTAGCTATCGAGCGCGAGGGGCGCGCTGCCGCAGTTCCAGATCTCGAGCGCCTTGGTCGACGACGACTCGAGGTACTCCGAGATGAGGACGCACGCGGCGCCCGTTGGCGGCGGCGTCACCGTGCCCGTGTCGACGCCTGCATCGACGACGACAGGCGGCGCCGTTCCTGAATCGACGATGGGCGGCGTGGTTCCCGAGTCGACGACGGGCGGCGTGACCGACGTGTCCGCCCCCGCGTCGGGCGGGTCCTTGGGCGGATCCACCGGCGGACCTTCTTGCGTCTTCGACGCGTCCGCGCCGGTCTTCGTCCCCCCCGCGTCGACCGCCCTCCCCGCGTCGACGGTGGCCGTGGGCTCCACCGGGTCGTCGACCGGGACCGCCGGATCTACGCCGTTGGCGCACGCGACGACCGCCACGGCGGCGAGCGACGTGAGCGCGACGTGGTGAAGTGAGAGGCGACCCGCGAAACGGCGAAACGGGGAGTAAACCTGCATAGGCGGCGACTTCCCTATGAGGTCCCACCGACAACCACGCAAGCGAAAGCTCTGTGACGCGCAGGTGGAGCCGCTTCGATTCGCGCAGGCTGCGAAGGCGCTGAGCGAATATGTAAATGCCGAGCGCTCGGACGGCGCCGCAGTTGCGGCGCGCGCCGACGAGCCCGTCACATGCCGCGCGGAACCTTGTCGAGGTCGACCTGATCGAGCGCGGCGCGGATGAGCGCGCTGCGGTTCGCCTTGGTCAGCCCCTTCGACTTGAGCTCTTCGACCATCTCGTCCAAGCGCTCCAAGTCCTTCGTGTACATCGAGATGCAGATCACTTTGTAGTGACTCGGCTTCTCGGCGGCGACCTTGACCACGCCGCTCTCGCGCGCCTCACGGCCGCGACTCGTGACCGGCGCCGCTGCGGCTGCCGGCGAATAAAAGGCGCCCGAAAGCACGCCCTGCACTTCGTCCCCATCGAGCACGCGCGCCGCGCCCAGTCCTGCTCCTTCGTCTCGCGCCGCCATCGTGTCCTCCGCAATTTTCCGTCTGAGTTCTTCGTCTTGAAATCTGAAGCTGCGTGCCGTCACGCCGAGGCGAGCTGCGCGTCCATGTCGTCACGCGCCGCAGGAGGTTGACGTGACAACCCCTTCAACGCGGACGGCCCGTCGACGATGAAGTCGACGATGCGCTTGTAGTCTTCGGCCGCGTTCGAATCGCCCGCGAACTCGAAGATCGTTTTCCCCTGGGCGGGCGCTTCCTTCACCTTGATGGTCGAGCGAATGGGCGGCAGGCATCGCTCGCCGAAGTGCTCTTTCATCGTGTCGACGGCGTCGCGGCAGATGCGCGCGCGGGCGTCGTAGAAGGTCGGCAGGACGCCGAAGATCTGCACGGGGTGGTGGAGGAGCGCGTTGACGTTCTTCACGGTCTTGATGACCTGACGAACGCCGACGAGGGAGAGAAAGTCGCACGCGACGGGGACGAGGATGCCGTCCGCCATGACGAGGGCGTTCTGGTTCATGAGGGAGAGCGACGGCGAGCAGTCGAGCAGCACGATGTCGTACCCCTCGGACACTGCCGCGAGCCTTTCGCGAAGAACGCGGTCGCGGTTTTGGCGACCCGCGAGATAGAGCTCGGCGGCGGCCAACGTTTCGTTCGACACGATGAGATCAAGCGAGCCGCCCGTGGCCGGGTAGGTGCGCACATTGACGGCGGCGTCCTGCGCTTTGAGCCCCATCACGAGCACGTGGTAGAGCGAGCGCTCGGCCTTCACGTTGAGCGAGACGCCGACGTTGCCTTGCGCGTCGGTGTCGACCAGAAGCACCTTGAGGCCGCGCGCGGCGAGGCCCGAGGCGATGCTGACGGAGGTCGTCGTCTTCCCGGTGCCGCCCTTGTGGTTGAAGATGGCGAGCTTGCGCGGTCCGTAGATTTTCGGGTCGCGCGCGGGCGCGGAGGGCGTCGTCGCAACGGCGGGCGCATGGGGCGCGACGCTGGCGGCGGGCGCGGCGCTCACTGTGGGGCGAGACATCGGCGGCGCGGCGCTCACCGTCGTGCGCGGCGGCGGCGTGACGGCCACCGGCGCGGTGTGCACGACGGGCGGGGTTGACGTGACAACCGCCACGGGCGGCGGCGTCGCGGTGAAGGTGCCGAGGCGCGCGCCTCCGGCTTCGGCGAGAATCTGCGTGCGGCACGCGTCCGAGCACGCGTACTTGCGACCGGTCTTCAGACCGACGACTTGCGAGACGAGCTCTACGACGAAGCGCTTGTGGCATGCGTCGCAATTGACGCCGCCAACGTCTTCACCGCGGACACTCTTTCCGTGGCAACCCTGGGAGCAGAAGAAGGCGAAACCGCCGTCTTTCTCCTCCATTTGGTAGCGGAACTGAACTTCGAAATTCTTGCCGCAGACGCTGCAGCCTTCCGTCATGCCCGCCATGGTGGTCTCCCGAGCTCTCTTGGCATCGCGACGGCGCGCTACGCGAAACGCGAAGCACACCGGCAAACCGGGTTTGTCCCACTAAGCATGGGCGCGAGAGGCGGGCCAAATTCGTGACGGGCGAAACTGCGCGATCCCGCGCGATTGCAGTCTGTTTGCGAGAGGCCGTCAGCCGCCTGCGAAGCCGTAGAAATCGGCGTTCTCGAGGCTGGGCAGCGCGGCGTTACGAAGCAGCAGCGTTCGCACGGCCCAGACGTCGCGGAAGATGCGGTACTTCAGCGCGGTCTGATCGAGGTAGTCGACGCCCGCCGAGCCGCCCGTGCCGGTGCGGCGACCGATCACACGCTCGACCATGCGGGCGTGGCGTTGGCGGAAAATCACGAACGCCTGCTCGAGCGACACAATCGCATCGACGACCTCCCGCGGCCACGCCAGCAGCGGCAGCTCGCGGTAGCTCTCGATGACAACGAGCGCCGCGCGGATCCGCGACGTGCGCCTACGTTCGGCCTCGGGCGTCTCCTCGGCCATCAAGAACGCGCGGGCGCCGAGCACCTCACGGGCGTAGCGCGCCTCGAGGCGAAGCTTGTCCTGCTCCGAAAGCGCCGTCGTCGTCGAGAGGGCCATCGTGACCTTCGTCTCGCGCTCTTGCGCCGCGCAGTAGGCGTCGATGAAGCGGTTCACGGTCGCCTCGTCGTCCGGCGACGACGGCGTGCTCCCCTCGATGGGCGTGCGGTAAAGCCAGTCGCCGATCACCTCTTTGAGCGTGGGCACGTCGGCCAAACGCAAGGCGACGCGCTTCGACGCCGACGACTCTCCGCCGGCGCCGCTCTTCAGCGCCTGCATGTACGACCCCTCGTGACCCAGGGGAATGCGCTCGCCGTCGTCGAGCCCCATGAGGATCTCGATCTCGCGGAGCTGCGCCGACTGAAACCCGCTCGCGGGGCTCAGCTTGTCGCGAAACGCGAGATAATCGCGCGTCGTCAGCGTCTCCATCAGCTCGAAGTGCGACGACGTGAGGTGAAAGAGCTTCTCGACCCGCCGAATGCCTCGCACCGCCGACGCCAGCGCCTGCTCGGGCACGGGCGCTTTTGCGAACAGGTTCCGCACGCTCACCAGCTCGCGCAGCGCGAGCTTGAACCAGAGCTCGTCGATCTGG
>JANXMC010000778.1 GCA_025354825.1 Myxococcales bacterium | reverse complement strand
CACCGTCGCGAGCGATTCGCTCGTCGCGGCCATGGCTGCCGGCGATGCGTCGCAAGCGAAAGCGATGGCGTTGCTCTCGAGCGAGATCGTCGAGCCGCGCGCACGCGCACGATCGACTGCGGCGGCCCTCAAAATCGCCATCGTGCGGAGGCGCGACGTGCACGGCGATGCCCTGCGGGCGGGGCTTTTGGCGCAGCTCACGCTTAACGGCGCGCCCATTTCCGACGACGCGAACACGGCGAATCTCACCGACGTCGACTACGGCGACTCGGACAGCGGCGAAGCGACCGCCCCCGGCTCGTCGTTCACGTCGGCCGTGCTCGCCGTCACCCAGGCGCACCCCGACATCGTCCTCGTCCTCGGGCACGCGGAAGGGGCGACGCGGCTCCTTCGCGACGTCGAAGAGCTCTGGCCCGCGGGGCTCGACGGCGCGCGGCCGCTCTATGTCCTCTCGAGCGGCCTCATGACCGCCGAGCTCTTCGACGTCATTGGCGCAGGCGACGCTCGCGGTCTCGCGCGGCGCATCGTCGGCACCGCGCCCGGAAGCGATCCGCTCCGTTCGCCTATCTTCGCGCGCCTTCTCGTGCGGTATGCGCAGACGTTCCCCGACGCGCCGACGGGGCGCACTTACGGCGTCGCCCATGCCTACGACGCATTTTATGCCCTCAGCTACGCGCTCGCCGCATCCGCATCGGTGCGCGAGCCCGAGGCCGATCGGGGGCGCGTGACGGCGCGCGCGCTCGCGCGGATCGGTGCGCCCGGCGGCGAGCCGGTCGACGTCGGCCCAGACGACGTCGCGCGGGCCGTCGCGGCGATCTCGGCAACGGACCCTGACGGCGGCGCCGCCGCCGGCACCCTCGTCACGACCGGAACGACCGGCCGACTCGACGTGCACACCGACGGCATCGCGCCGACGACGGAAGTGCAGATCTGGTGCGTCTTGCGGGACGCGGCTAGGGACGTCGCGAGCTTCGAATACTCGGGCCGCTATTTGCCAATCGGCGACGGCGCTCTTAGGGGCACCTTCACCTCGTCCTGCGCGCTTTTGCCCTGACGGCCTACATGCTTGCCGCTGCGGCGCGCCCTCTCATCCCCGCCGCGACGCCTTGCGCCGCAACCGCGGTCACGATGAGCACGCCGCCCAGGATTGCGCTCGTCGTCGGCCGCTCGCCCGTCCCCAGGAACACCCATACGGGGCTCAAGATAGGCTCGAGGGTGCACACGAGCGTCGTCTCGACGGCGCGAAGGCGGCTCTGCCCCGCGCCGTAGAGCACGTAGGCGACGCCGATTTGCACCAAGCCGAGGGGCACGAGAACGCTCCACGCGACGGCTGTCGTGGGCGGGCGAGCGACCATCGTGGGAAGGCACGCGGCGACGGTGAGCAGGTTGCCGAAAAGGCACGCGGCGATCGGCGCGAGGCCGAGGAGGGCCGCCTCGCGCGCCGTGCCCTTCTCGAGGCGACGCTGCTCGAGGCGAAGGAACAGCGGCAGCGCCGCGAAGCCGAAGCTCGACACGACAGCGATGAGATCGCCCATTCGCCCCGAGCTCGAGACCTGGTCGCGAAAGAAGAGCGCCATCCCCGCGACGCACCCCGCGACCGCGAGCCAGTCCCATGCGCGCAGGCGCTCGCGAAGGAGCGGCCACGAGAGAAGCGCGACGTAGATTGGCCCGGTGTACTGCAAGAGCACGGCGTTGGCGGCGGTCGTGATCTTCGTCGCGACCACGTAGCAAATGAGCATGAGCGCGTAGCTCGCCGAGGCGCCGAGCACGAAGGGGCGCCGCGAGAGCGTGCGCAGCGCGTGGGTGAGGTCGACGCCCGTCCTTCGCGCATGATGAAGAAAGGCGGCGCCCAGCACGAGGCTCGCGAAGGCGCTGCGGAACCCGGCGATCGACAGACCCGGGGCGTCGATGACCTTCACGCCGATGCCGCCCGCGCTCCATGCGATCGCCGCGCCGACGACGAAGAAGACGCCGCGCAGTCGCTCGCGCCCGGCCGAAAGCGAGACCTCCGGGGCGGTCGTCGTCATGGCCGAACGCTCTACCACAGGGCCGCGGGTGCATGCCTCGGGCGGCTTCGTGCGCTAGAACCGCTCGATGACGGAGAGAGACGAAGCGCTCGAGGAAGCGCTCACCGCCGCGAGCGACGAGATGGGGCTTCAAACGTGGTACCGGGACTGCGTTCGGCCGCTCCTTCGGATGCCCGAGACGCAGTGGCCACAGTGCTGCGGAAGCAGCTGCGAGCCGTGCAATCAGACGCTCGTGGAGGTGGCGCGCCGTACGCGCGCGCGCCTCGGAATCGCGGACGCGACGTAGCGACCTCGGAGTGCGAAGCGGGCGTGCCGAACGCCCCGTCGAGGGCAGCGCGCCCGGAGCTCGTCGCTCGTTCAGCCGACTCGCAGATTGGGGACGGACGGGTCGGCGTCTTGCGCGCCCATCGAAACGAGGGTTGCGTTCTGCGAGCGAGATGCGGAGCTGCTCGTCACAGTGCCGCGCCGTGAAACGCCATTCGGCGGCGAGAAGCGGATGCCTCCGCCGTCGACGGTCCACACGCGGACGGTGCGGTCTTGGCTCGCCGACACGACGCGCAGGCCTACGAAGTCTGTGGCCGGCGGTTCGGGAGTCGGGCTCGAGATGCGAGTCATTGCGAGGAACGGTCGAGGCGGGGCTTCACCAATACGCGTGAGCTGAAAAAAAGTGGCGAGGTCTGTCGGATCGAGACGCTCTCGTTCGTCCCCGGTAGCAAGGTAGGCACTCGACCACCGCCCACCGCCCACCGGAGACCGCCATGCTCGATACACCCGAAATCATCGAGACCGAAAGCCAGCCCCTCGCGGCGATCCACCTGACGATTCCGCGGGCGAAAATCCGCGAGGTGATGGGGCCCGGCCTTCAAGAGCTCCGCGCCGAAGTGGAGCGGCAGGGCGTTGCGATCACGGGGCCGTGGCTCACGCACCATCTGCGCATCACGAGCGATGCGTTCGACTTCGAGATATGCCTTCCCGTCGACAAGCCCGTCGTCGCCCACGGGCGCGTTCAGCCGTCGACGCGGCCCGCGATGCGAGCCGTGCACGCGACGCTTCGAGGCGGCTATGAGCAGCTCGGCGAGGCGTGGGGGAGCGTGCTTTCGTGGATGGAAGGAGCCGGGGTGAAGGGCGCTCCGGACCTGTGGGAGGTCTATGCCGTGGGGCCCGAGGTCGGCCCGGAGGCGTCCCTCTATCGCACGGAGCTTTACAAGCCGCTGCTGGCGGTCGCGTGACGGGCTGAAAACGCGCTAGAAGGCCCGGGCGATGTTGGCCCTCACCTTCGTCTCCGGCACCCTCGAAATCCGCGGCATCGCGGAAGGGGACAGCCCCGTGCCGCGGGCTTCGTGGGATGCGCGCGCGAGCTGTTTTCGCGCGCCCGCCGTGGCCTACGCCGACATCATCCGCGCGCTCGTTCGGGACAAGGTTCCGTACGAAGACAACGCGCGGGCGTACGTCGAGCTCCCGCACGGCGCGACCGTGCACCGCGAGCCGCGCCCGTACCAGGCCGAAGCCGTCGCCGCGTGGAAGCGCGCGCGCGGGCGCGGCGTCGTCGTGCTGCCGACAGGCGCGGGGAAGACCCACGTCGCCGTGATGGCCATCGAGGACAAGCGCCGGGCGACCCTCGTCGTGGCGCCGACCCTCGATCTCGTGCGGCAGTGGTACGACCTTTTGCGCGCCACGTTTCCGCTCCCCGTCGGCATCGTCGGCGGTGGCTCGTACGACGTGCAGCCGATCACGGTCACCACGTACGACTCGGCGTACATGCACATGGAGCACCTTGGGGCGCGCTTCGGTCTCATCGTCTTCGACGAGTGCCACCATCTGCCCGGCGCGGCCTATGCCCTCGCTTCGCGTTTCTGCATCGCGCCCTACCGACTCGGGCTCACCGCGACGCCCGAACGGACCGACGGGCGTGAAGCCGATCTCGACGAGCTGATCGGCCCGACGATCTATCGCCGCGACATCGTCGAGCTGGCGGGCGACTACCTCGCCGAATACGACGTCGAACAGGTGAGCGTCGACCTCTCGCCCAGCGAGCGCGAAGAGTACGAGGCGGAGCGCGCGGTCTACCGCGGCTTCGTACAAGAGAATCACATTCGGATGTCGAGCCCCACGGGATGGGCGGAGTTCATCATGCTGTCGTCGCGAAGTCCGGATGGACGCCGCGCGATGGCGGCCTACAGGCGGCAGCGCGAGCTCGCGTTCGCCGCGCCCGCCAAGCTCGAATACGTGGAGCTCTTGCTTCACGTACACCGCGGCGATCGCGCGATTCTCTTCACGCAAGACAATGCGACGGCCCACGCCGTTTCGCGTCGATTCCTCGTTCCGTCGATTACGCACCAGACGAAGGTGAAAGAGCGAAGTGACATCCTCGCTGGGCTCGCGAGCGGCGTGTACGGCGCCGTCGTCACATCGAAAGTGTTGAACGAAGGGGTCGACGTGCCCGACGCGAACGTCGCCATCGTCATCTCGGGCAGCGGCTCGGTGCGCGAGCACGTTCAGCGCCTCGGACGTGTCTTGCGAAAGCGCGAAGGGAAGCGCGCGGTGCTTTACGAGATCGTCTCGTCGGGCACGAACGAGACGTACACGAGCGAGCGGCGAAGGGAGCACAGTGCTTACCGCTGATCTCGT
>JANXMC010000672.1 GCA_025354825.1 Myxococcales bacterium | reverse complement strand
GAGACCTTCCTCGACGAGCTTCGCGACGAAGTGCGCTTGCTCTTCGTTCGCGAGGTGCGTTGCATCCGCCAGCCGCATTTCCACGCCGTGGGACTTGCCGAGCGCGGCGAGCGCCGTCACGTCCTTGGGGAAGCACGAGCCGCCGTAGCCGGGGCCTGCGTAGAGGAAGCGGCGCCCGATGCGCGAGTCGGAGCCCATGCCCGCGCGCACGGCGTGAATGTCGGCGCCTGTCGCGTGGCAAAGGCGCGACAGCTCGTTCATGAACGAGACACGCATCGCGAGGATGGTGTTCGACGCGTACTTAATGAGCTCGCTCGAGCGCGGATCGGTCATGACCATGCGCTCGCCACTGAGCTGGAGCGGCGCATACAGGTCGTGAAGTACCTGCTTCGCGTTCTCGCTGCGGAAGCCCATGACGATGCGATCGGGGCGCATGAAGTCGTCGACGGCGGTCCCTTCTTTTAGGAACTCGGGGTTGGAGATGACTTCGAGCTTCACGCTCGCCTTCGAGATTCGTTCTTGAACCGCGTCGCACGTGCCGACGGGCACGGTGCTCTTCATGGCGACGAGCGCGGGCTTCTTCGCGATGCGAGCGATCTGCTCGGCGGCTGCGAAGACCTGGCGCAGGTCGGCCGATCCGTCGGGCGCGGGCGGCGTGCCTACGGCGATGAAGTAGATGTCCGCCTCGTCATACGGGGCGGGGACCTCCGTCGAAAAGTGCAGCCGTTGATTACGGACATTGCGTCGAACGAGATCGCCGAGGCCAGGCTCGTAGATGGGAATGATCCCCTCTTTGAGCTTCTGAACGCGGTCGGGGTCGATGTCGACGCAGAGCACGTCGTGCCCTAGCTCGCTGAGCCCTGTACCCGTAACGAGACCTACGTATCCGACTCCAAATGCAACAAGGCGCATGGCGCTGAACGTACCCGTCGTCTCGTGCCGACGCGATGCGAAAAAGAACGTCTGCGTCTCCTCCCGCAACGAACACGCAAAGGAGCCCGAGCCGCGCCGTCGTCGGCCTGAGCGACACCTAAACGGGCGACACGGCGAGGCTCGACGCACCCCCACGTACGTGGTTGGTATGGAAGTATCGCCATGCTCAACCTTCGCTCGACCCTGCGCTTCCCGGCCCTCGCGTTGCTCGTTGCATGCGACGGCACGCCGAGTCCCGTCTCGCCCGCCACGACATTGCCCGATGGCGCTGTCGTCGGAACCACCACCGGCGGCGCATCGACCGGCGGCATCGGCGCAACCACCGGCGGCACCGCGTCGCAGAGCGACGGCGGCACGACGGGCACGACGGGCACGACCGGCACCGCCGGCGCGACCGGCTGCCAGCCGATCCTCCACACGGCCGGCGCAACCTACGGCGGCGTGAAGGCCGACACCTACGCCTGGTACGACGCCAGCTGCAAGCTCCGCACGACGGGCCTTGTGCCCAATACGTCTGGGAGCGGCGGCTACGCGCGGGGGTTCACCTACGACGTCGGCGGCCGCACGCGAAGTGCGATGGGGACCAACAGCCACGGCTACAACGGCTTCGGCTACGTCGTGAGCCACTACGGCAGCGGCGGCACCAGCGCGGCGATCTCCCAAGGCGTCGTCGGCACGTACCGCGTGGTGCTGGCGGGCGCGCACCACGCGATTCACGAGTTCAAGATGCGAGTCTCACCAGGGGGGCCCGTCGACGTGACCATTCAGTACTTCTTCGCGACGGGTCGTTCGAACCCCATCTACGCGATTACCCTCGATGCCACGCCCGCGGGCGCCGACGCCGTGGGCGCAGACACGCGAAGCCCGTACAGCGACGTCGCGTTCGACGAAGGGCCCACGGCCGACAACAACATCGACGGCGTCGGCTGGGGCGACAAGTACAGGTTCGTCACGACGGGCAACGGGCCGCTCACCTTTGCGAACGGCTTCGATTATTCGCAGCCGAACACGATCCCCTACGCCATGGAGTGGGCGAACAAAGCCGACGCCGAAATGGGGCTCGTGCAGACGCAGACGTTTGCGCAGCACGAAGCCGGAGGAGACTACGGCGGCGGCGTTCTCTCGACGTCGTGCTGGGGGAAGACGAGCGCCACCCAGGCCGCCGCCTGCAAGGATCCGAAAGGGCTATTGCCAAATGACTGGCTGTGGCCGGTGCAGCTCAATCAATACGAGCTTCCCTATACAGCCATCTCCCATCGTCTCGCGTGGGGCGGCACGTTCGGCGCCGTTGGCAAAAAGCAGTATTCGGGCTTCGGGGTGAGCCGATCGGGGTATCCCTACAACAGCTACGCCGTGGCGGTCGTGCTGGGCGCCCACAGCGCGAAGGCGGTCGACGCGCAACGGGTCGACACCGAGGCGAGCCAAGCGACGCGCATCACAGCGTCTCGTGGCGCGGTCGCGACCAGCGGTCCGGGCGGGGTGGGGCGCTCCGATTCGGTCGCCTACGCGCCGGCCGGGTACAACCCCATTTACGCCGCGTGGGAGCTCACGGCCGCACAGAATGCGATCACGGCGCAGGTGACGGCGGGGGCGAGCCCGCTGAAAAACCCGGTGTTCCGCCTGCTCGGATTCGGCGCCGCGGCCCCTTCGCACGTGCGCGTCGGCGGGCGTGAGCTCACCGCAGGTGTGGGTTACTTCGCGACCGTCGACTCCGCTTCGAAGATATTGTGGATGACGCTCAACGAGACACTCACGGGCACCACGGTGCTCGAGATCGAATAGAAAGGTTCCATGCGACGCGTCGAAAAGCCTTGGGGCTATGAGCTCATCTGGGCCGAGACTGCCCGCTACGTCGGCAAGATTCTGCACATCAATGCAGGTCAGCGGCTGTCGCGGCAGTACCACAACAAAAAAGAGGAGACCTTCCTCGTCCAGACGGGGGAGATGGATCTCGAGATTGGGCAGGGGGACGATCTGAAAACGATTCGCCTCGGCGCGCTCCAGTCGTTCCACTGCGTGCCGCTGACGATTCATCGCATGATCGCCGTGACCGACGTCGACGTGTGCGAAGTCTCGACCCCCGAGCTGGACGACGTGGTGCGCCTTGAGGATGTGTACGGGCGTAAGGGGACGAACGCGCCGTAGGTCTCGGAACGATGGCGCGGACGCTCGCGGTCAGTTGGGTGAGGCTGCCCGCTTCGTACGCGCTCGCGTCGCAGGAGCGCGATGCCTTTCATGCGCTTCTCACTTCCGAGGAGCGCGCTCGGGCGGCGAGCTTTCATTTCGATCGTGATCGGAATCAGTTCGTCGTGGGTCGAGCTCTCGCGCGCACACTCGTGGGACGCGCGCGTGGCGTTCCCCGTGAGACCGTGACGTTCGCGACCAACGGTTTCGGCTGCCCGTATCTCGTGGGGGTGGAGGGGGACGGCGCGCCTTCGTCTCTCCATTTCAACCTTTCGCACACGGCGTCCGTCGTCGCGTGCGGGATTGGAACGGGGTTCGACTTTGGCGTCGACGTGGAAGACGTGCGCGAGCTCGATGATCTCGAGAGCCTCGCGCGCGTGAGCTTTTCGCGGGCGGAAGTGGCCAGCCTTCTCGCGTTGCCCGAGCCTTCGCGCACGCGCCGTTTCTTCGACCACTGGACGCTCAAGGAAGCCTACATCAAGGCACGCCGGCGCGGCCTTTCGCTGCCGCTCGATGCCTTTGGCTTCACGCTGAACGAGGGGCACGCGCCTGCCATCGCGATCGACGTCGGCTTGGACGACGACGCGTGCGCATGGCGCTTCGAGCAGCACCTGCTTGTCGACGCGCCCGCCCCCATGACCCTCTTCGCGAGCGCCGTGCGCGCCCTCGACGTCGCCGTCGCGATCCGCGAGATCACGACCGCGTCGCTCCTCGAGCGCTCGTTCCGTGACCCCTAGTTTCGTGACCCCTAGTTTCGTGAACCTTGGCGCAGCTCGCGGCGCCTTTGCATCGCGTCTTTCCGAGTCTGCGCGCGGTCTTGGCTCGCGCGCGCCGTCGAGGCGCTGTCCCCTTCGCCCGGCTGCGCGTCGGCGTCTTTCGAGAGAAACGCGGCGAGCGCGCTCACCGTTGGGAAACGGAACATGTCGACGAGGGACAGCGGCTTCTGGAGGGCAACTTTGAGCTTGCCGTTCGCCTGCACCATCAAGAGCGAGTTTGCGCCGAGGTCGAAGAAGTTGTCGCCTGCGCCGACCTGCTCGAGGTTTAGAAGCTCCTGCCAGACGCCTGCGATCGTTCGTTCGATCTCACCCGCAGGCGCCGCGTAGGTCGCCGTCGCTTCATGGCGCGCGCGATCGGGGGCGGGAAGCGCTTTCCGATCGGTCTTGCCGTTGGGCGTGAGCGGGAGGGCCTCGAGTTGGACGAAGGCGCTCGGCACCATGAAGTCGGGGAGCTTCGCCTTGAGATAGGCGCGTAGCTCGGGGGTGAGCGCGTCGCCCGTCGCGCGCTTTGCCGGTGTGTTGGCGTAGTCGCTCCACGGACGTGGCCGCGCGTTCGCGTTCGCGTTCGCGACCACCACGCGGTCGGGCCCTTTCGTCGTGTGGCGGAAGATCACATCGAAGCGGTCCCTCGCGCCCGACGCCGCCCACGTCACGGCGACGTCGTAGAGCGCGCCCGCAAGCACCGTGAACGTGTCCGGCGCCATGCCCGGCTCGGCGTCCGCGTCGAGCGCTGCGCGGATTTCGCCTGCGCTCGCGCCCGCGTTCGTGGCGACGATGTCGACGGCACGGCGATCGCGCGCGAGGCGTGCGTTGAGCACGTTCGCTATGACGAAGACCGCCGGCTCGGCGCCGATGCCCGCCGAAATCGTCTCGGTGATTTGCGCGGCGGTGAGCGCGTGCGCGTCGACGTCGATTGCGGAAGACGCGACGACCGGCGCGAGGCCCGCGCCCTTCTTCTCGAGGACGACGTCGTACCGAAAGCGCGTTAGCTCATTGAGATGCGCGCCCGCCTTGAGCGTCACCGTCACGGGGCCGACGTCGGGCAGCGCGCTCGCGAGCGCATAGAAAAACCCTGGCGCCAGCAGCAGCTCGCCCTCCTGCGCCGTGCGCCGCTCGATGCGCGCTCGCAGCTCGCTCGTCGGCATTCCGTCGGGCGTCTGATGAAGCTCGATGGCGGTGTGGAACGCGTCGAGCTGCTCGAGATTTCGCACGTCGCCGAAGAAGATCCGCCCGCCCGGCGAAAGAAGCCGCAGCGCGCCTTCGATGACCGTGAGCAGGTAGGCGACGCTCGGAAAGTACTGAAGGACCGAGTTGATGATCACCGTGTCGAAGGCGCCCGCCTCGAGCCCCGAGAAGTCATCGCCAGGCTTCTGGCGCAGCGTCACGGTGTCGGCCAAGCCTCGCGGGGCCAGCTCGCGGGCGATCTGGGCGAGGGCCGTCGGCGAGAGGTCGACGCCGGTGTACGCCTCGCAGGTCGGCGCTATCCGGAAGAGGAACATCCCCGTGCCGCAACCGATCTCGACGACCCGCTTCGGCGCGAGGGCGAGGATCCGCCAGGTTGTCGTGTCAACCCATTCGCGCATGTCGGCTTCGGGGATCGGCGCGCCGTCGTAGCTGCTGTTCCAGCCGATGATGTTGAACGTCGGGTCGTAGGCCGTGCCGCTTTCGGTGCTCGCCGTCGCCGTCTGCTTGTACGTCTCGTCCCAGATCGATTTCCACGCATCCGTCTCGCCGCCGCTCGCCTCGCTCGATCGCGGAACGACATAGGCCACGAGCCGCACATCGCCGGGCGCGTCTTCGCGCGCGACGACGACGCTCTCGCGCACGCTCGGATGGCGGCCAAGGACCGACTCGATCTCGCCGAGCTCGATGCGGTAGCCGCGGATCTTCACTTGATGGTCGATGCGGCCGAGGAAATCGATGGTTCCATCTGGAAGCATCCGTGCGAGGTCACCCGTTCGGTAAAGGCGCGCGCCCGCGTTGCCGCCGTCGATGAACGGGTTCGTGACGAACTTCTCGGCCGTGAGCGCAGGCCTATCGAGGTAGCCGCGCACGACGCCGGCGCCGCCAATGACGAGCTCGCCGGCGACGCCGATGGGGCACAGACGAAAGTGTGAATCGACGACGTACGTCTGCGTGTTGGCGATAGGTTTGCCGATCGTGATGGCGCCGCCCGTCTTGCTCACGGGCGCGGTCGTCGACCAAATCGTCGTTTCCGTCGGGCCGTACATATTGACGATCTCACCCGACACCACGCCTGCGAGCTGCGCGGCGAGCGACGCCGGCAGCGCTTCCCCGCCGAGCATCAGGCGGCGAAGCGGCGCGAGCGCCTCGAGGGACGAAGGCTCGGCGGCGAGCATCCGCGCCATCGAAGGCGTGCACTGCAAATGCGTCACGCCGTGGCGGTGAATCTGGGCGGGGACCGAATAGTCGTCGGCGACATCGGGCGCGTCGACGTGGGCCGGGTGCGCCTCGAACGTCTCCCGCAGCGTGTTCAAATACGTGAGGCTCTCGAGGACGTCGTCGGCGTCGACGCCGAAGTCGACGAGGCATGCGATTTCGTCGATGCCCATCTCGCGCAGCCGCTCCACCGTCGCGATGCACGACGCGGGCGTGCCGAAGAGGCCGGTCGTTTTGAAGTAGCGCTCGAACGCGTGGGCCATCATCGCGTCCATCTCGTCGGGCGACAGCTCGGCGAGATCGATCGACGGCGTGGCGGCCTGCGCGCCGGCGTCCCGCGCTTTGTCCGGACGCGCAAACGACGTCTGCTCCCACCGCGCCTTGTTGATGAGATCCGTCGAGGTTTTCAAGTACTCGAGGAACGGCCCTTTGACCTTCGCCTTCACCTCGTCGACGTCCCGGCCGACGAAGGTGTGGAGCATCAAGCTCACGTGACCGTTGCCCGCATGCCCTGCCGCGCGCCACGCCTCGCGGTACGCGCGAAGGTTCGCGACGAGGTCTTCTTCCTTCATCACGAGGAGGTTCGTGAGAACGCTCGCCCCCATCGTGCCGGCCGTCGTGAAGGTCTCGGGGCTTCCACCCGCGGTGATCCAGATGCGCGGCTCGCGCTGAATGGGCGCCGGGTACATCGTGACGGAGATCTCTTTGCCGTCGCCGCTTTTGGTGGTGACAGCTTGACCCCGCCACAAGGCGCGGATCGTCTCGATCCCTTCGAACATAATCTTTTTACGCTCTTTGAAGCTCGCGGGGGCGAGCGCGAAGTCGCTCGCGTGCCAGCCCGATGCGAACGACAGTCCGACGCGTCCGCCGGAAAGGTTGTCGACGACCGACCACTCCTCGGCGGCGCGAATTGGGTTGTGAAGCGGCAACACGACGCTGCCGGCGCGGAGATGAATCCGCTGCGTGATGGTTGCGAGGGCGGCGCTCGTGACCGCGGCGTTGGGGTAGAGGCCGCCGAACGCGTGGAAGTGGCGCTCGGGCGTCCACACGGCGGAGAAGCCGTGGGTGTCGGCGTATTTCGCCCCCTCGAGGAGCAGTCGGTACTTGTTCCCCGTGCTCGCGCCGGCGTCGGCGGCGAAATAGAACAGGCTGAACTCCATGCTGCCGCCCGCGCTTCGGCCGCGGCCGCGCCCTGGCCGCCCGACATTCGCGCGCTCCGAGGTAAGCGCCGCCTTGTCGCCTTCCTCCTGAATCACCACTTTGAAGCCGCGCGTGAGGGTCCAGAAGATCTCGAGGACCGAGATGTCGAACGAGATGCTCGTCACGGCGAGCCAGACGCCCGCTTCGTCGTGGCCGAGGCGCTTGTCCATCCCCGCGAAGAAGCTCGCCACGTTGCGGTGCTCGATCTGCACCCCCTTCGGTCGCCCCGTCGAGCCCGACGTGAAGATCACGTACGCCAGGTTTTCGGGCGTAGCTCCGCTCGCAGGGTTCTGCGTCGTGCGCGCGTCTTGGCTGTCGTCGCGAGCGTCGTCGAGCAGAACGACCTTCGCCTCGTGGGGCGGCAGCGCGCCGCGAAGGCGGGCGAGCGTCAGCAGGACGGGCGCGTGGGCGTCCTCGAGCATCATCACGAGACGCTCGGGCGGATACATCGGGTCCATCGGCACGTAGGCGCCGCCCGCCTTGAGAATGCCGAGGAGGCCGATGACCATCTCGAGGCCGCGCTCGACGAAAATGCCGACCATCACGTCGGGCCCGACGCCAAGCGACCGCAGCGTGCTCGCGACGGCGTTCGCACGGCAATTGAGCTCGCGGTACGTCAGCGTGTCGCCGCGAAACGCGAGGGCGACGGCGTCGGGCGTGCGCGCCGCCTGCGCCTCGAACAGCTCGTGAACGCACGACGTGCTTTCGAAAGGCGCCGCCGTGTCGTTCCATTCGGTCACGAGCTTGTGCCGCTCGCTCGCCGAGATCCGCGGCACGTCGCCGACCGTGACATTCGGCTGCTCGGCCATCGCCGTGAGCATCGTTACGAGCTGCGACGCAAGGCGCGCGGCGGTCTCTTCGTCGTAGCTCGCGCGGCTGTACGAGAGCTTCAACGTGAGCTCCGGATCGCCGTACCCGAGGAGCGTGAGGGGGAAGCTGGTCTGGTCGATCCAGTCGAAGTCGCGCTGCGCGAAGGCCGGCCCCGCCGCGCGCATGAGGGTGTTGTTGTGCGGCTCGCTGTAGACGATGATCGTCTCGAAGAGCGCCGTGCCGCGCGGCAGCGTGCTCGCCGCCTGCACCTCGACGTAGGGCGTGTGCTCGTACTCGCGAAGCTCGGACTGGCGCGCGCGCACGTCCTTCAGCCATGAGATGAGCGGCATCGCGTCGTCGACCTTCAGGCGTACCGGCAGCGTGCTGATGAAGAGACCGATCGCCCCTTCCGAGCCTGCGGGCGCGGATTTGCGGCACGCGCGCGTCGCGCCGAAGACGACGTCGTCCTCGCCGCTGTGGCGCGCGAGCAAGAGCGCCCACGCGCCTTGGACGAAGACGTTCAAGTTGAGCCCGTGCTCGCGGGCGAGGCTGCGAAGGGCGTCGGTTGCGGCGCGCGAGACCTTCGCCACCGTGTTGCCGTTGCCGACGAAGGCGCGCGTTGACGTCGCGGCGGCCGTCGCCGAACGCGGCACGGTCGTCGGCGTCGCGAAGCCTGCGAGGGTGCGCGCCCAGTACTCCCGCGCGCGCTCCGCGTTCGACGGGAGAAACGTCTCGAGCCACGCGATGTACTCGCCGTACGCAAGGCGCGCCTCGAGGGTCGGCGGCTCGCCGCGGCCGAGCGCCTCGTACACCGTGAACACGTCCTTCAAAACTTGCGTCACGCAGCCGTCGAGCAGAACGTGGGAGTAGGACCACACGATCCGGTAGCTCTCGTCGGCCGTACGAAAGAGGGCCACGCGAAAGAGCGGCGCCTCGGCGAGATCGAATCCACGCGCTCGGTCCTCGGCCAAGAACGCATCGAAGCGCGCGTGGGCTTCGTCGTCCCTCGTGGCGCGCCAATCCTCGGCCCGAAAGGGCGCCTCGACGTGGGCGAGAACCTCTTGAATCGGCCTCGACAGCCCCTCCCATCGAAAGCGTGTTCGAAGAACATCGTGCTCCTCGCAAACGCGCTGAAACGACTTCTCGAAGCGGCTCACGTCGAGCGCCTCGCGGAGGGTGCCCACCATCTGCTCGATGTCGACGCCGCTCGTGGGGGCGTTCAGCCGGTTGAAGAGCATCCCGTGTTGAACGGGTGAGAGTGGGTACGAGCGGACGACGAGGCTTTCAGGTCCCTGAGTCATTGGCCCCGAGATTACAGCGCTTCACGATGCGGCAGGACGGCGAAGAGCGGCGCCCGTCGCGTCGCTTCGCGCTGCGCTAAGGTGAGAGGCTCTATGAGCAACGCGAAGAACGCGAACGGCGCGGGCGAATCGGACGACCGCAGCGACGGGGCGTCCCACATTGCCATCATCGGTATGGCCGGCCGTTTTCCAGGCGCGAAGAGCGTCGGCGAGCTCTGGGAGAATCTGAAGAACGGCGTCGAGTCGGTGACGTTCTTCACCGACGAGCAGCTGCTCGCGGCGGGTGAATCGCCGGAGCTCGTGGCCGACCCTGCCTACGTGAAGGCGTGGCCCGTCCTCGCCGACATCGCCATGTACGACGCCGCATTCTTCGGCCACAGCCCGCGCGATGCGGCCATCATGGATCCGCAGCACCGCTTTTTTCTCGAGGTCGCCTGGGAGACGCTCGAGAACGCAGGCTACCTCGGCGAGACTTTCGACGGCCCCATCGGCGTCTTCGCGACGGGCGGCATCAACGCCTACATGATGCATCACCTGGTTCAAAATCAGGAGATCATGGACACGGTCGGCGAGTGGCTCGTTCGCCACATTCAGAACGACCCAAACTTTCTCGCGACGCGCGTCTCGTACGAAATGGGGCTCACAGGTCCGAGCATGACGGTGCAGACCGCCTGCTCGTCGACCCTCGTCGCCCTTCACATGGCCTCGCAAAGCCTGCTCAACGGCGAGTGCGACATGGCCCTCGCCGGCGGCTCGACGATCATGATTCAGCAGGATCGCGGCTACCTTTTCAAAGAAGGTGAGATCCTCTCGTCGGACGGTCACTGCCGGCCGTTCGACGCGTCGTCGAAGGGTACGCTCTTCGGAAGCGGCACCGGCGCCGTGCTGTTGAAGCGCCTCGACGATGCGCTCGCCGACGGCGACAACGTGCTCGCCGTGATTCGAGGCTCGGCGATCAACAACGACGGCTCGACGAAGGTCGGCTTCCTTGCGCCAAGCGTCGAAGGGCAGTCGAAGGTCATCGCCGAAGCGCTCGCCGTCGCCGGTACTCCGGCCGAATCGATTTCGTACGTCGAAGCCCACGGCACGGCGACGCTCATCGGTGATCCGATCGAGGTGACGGCGCTCCTCGATGCGTACCGCGCGACGACGAAGAAGAAGCAGTTTTGCGGCCTGGGATCGATCAAATCGAACATCGGCCACTTGGGCGAAGCGGCGGGGGCGGCGGGGATCATCAAGACGGTTCTGTCCCTCGCGAACGAGACGATCGTCCCGAGCATCAACTTCGACGCGCCGAATCCGAACATCGATTTCGCCGAGAGCCCGTTCTACGTCGCAACCGCCCTCAAGCCGTGGCCGCGAGGCGCGACGCCGCGGCGTGCGGGTGTGACCGCCCTCGGTGCCGGCGGCACGAACGTTCATGTGATTCTCGAAGAAGCGCCGCCCGCTCTTCCGAGTGCGAGCCCCGCGCGCGGTCACGAGCTGATTGTTCTTTCGGCGAAGAGCGACACGGCGCTGGCGACGGCGACGCAGAACCTCGCGAGGCACCTGAAGGCGCACCCCGAGCAAGGCCTCGCCGACGTCGCGTACACGCTCCACGTGGGTCGCAAAGCGTTCGCCCACCGTCGCGCTGTCGTCGGCGCATCGCGCGCCGAGGTCGTCGCCGCCCTCGACGCGGTCGATCCGAAACGCGTTTCAACGAGCTTCCACAAAGGCCAGAAGCCTTCGGTCGTCTTCATGTTCCCCGGCGGCGGCGCCCAGTACGCCCGCATGGGGAAGGATCTCTACGACACAGAGGCCGTCTATCGCGAGGCGGTCGACGCCTGCCTCGGATCGCTCGCGCCGTCGCTCGCGAACGAGATCCGCGCGGTGCTCTTTCCAAAGGGCGACGCTGCGGCGGTCGACGCGGCGACGCGCACCCTCGAGCGCCCGTCGTTCGCGCTGCCGGCGCTCTTTGCGACGTCCTACGCCCTCGCGAAGCTGCTCATTTCGTGGGGCCTCGAGCCCTCGGCGATGATCGGTCACAGCGCCGGCGAATACGTCGCCGCGTGCCTCGCCGGCGTCGTCACCTTCGCCGAAGGGATGGCGCTGGTCGCTCTTCGTGGACGGCTTTTCGAGACGCTCCCCGCCGGAGGAATGCTCAGCGTGTCGCTCTCCGAAGCTGACGCGCGCGCGTACATGGGGCCCGAGCTCTCCTTCGCGGCGATCAACGCGCCCGACCTCTGCGTCGCCTCCGGCCCCGTCGCTGCGATCGCCGCGATGGAGGCCGCGCTCGCGGCCGCCGACGTCGAGCACACGCGCATTCATATCAACGTGGCCGCCCACTCGCCGATGCTCGAGCCGATCCTCGGCGACTTCGAGCGCTTCTGCCGAACCGTGCCGTTCAAAGCGCCGACGACGCCCTATGTCTCGAACCTCACCGGCACGTGGATGACGCCTGCCGATGCGAAGGATCCGACGTACTGGGTTCGTCACTTGCGGAGCGCCGTCCGTTTCGCCGACGGCATCGCGACGCTTTTGGCCGACCCGAACCGCGCGCTCGTCGAGGTCGGCCCCGGCCGCACGTTGAGCAGCCTCGGTCGGCAGCAGCCGAAGAAGCCCGCGGCGTCGCTCTCCACCGTTCGCCATCCGAAGGAAGACGCGTCGGACGTCGCGTTCCTTTTGAGCGCCGTGGGCAAGCTGTGGGGCGCCGGGGCGAGCCCCGATTGGAACGCGTTTCACGAGGGCGATCTTCGGCATCGCGTGCCGCTCCCCACGTACCCCTTCGAGCGTCAACGCTTCTGGGTCGAGCGCGGGACAGGACCCGTCGCCCGCAGTGGCGCGCGCGACGACGCGCCGCTCCGCAAGAAGCCCGACGTGGCCGACTGGTTCTACCTGCCGTCGTGGAAACGCAGCCTCGTCGGCAAGGCGGCGCCTGCGCCCGCGCCCGCGCTCAACGCCGCGGGGTCAAAAGGCGACGTGGGCGCCGACGCCGAGAAGCCGTGCTTTCTCGTGTTCCTCGACGACGCCGGCCTCGCCGCGAAGCTGCTCCCGCGCCTCGAAGGGCACGTCGTCACGACGGTTGAAAAAGGCAAGGCGTTCGCGCGCCACGGCGAGAACGCGTACGTCATCAACCCCGCCTCGCGCGCCGACTACGACGCCCTCGTCGCCGAGCTCGATGGGCGCGGTCGCATGCCGCAGAAGATCGTCCATATGTGGGCGCTCACGCCGAAGACGCCCGTCTGGGCGCGCGTCTCGGGGCGCGCGAATGCGGCGCTCGCATCGTTCGAAACGGCGCAGACCCTCTACTTCTATAGTCTGCTCTTTCTCGCGCAGTCGCTCACCGCAACGGTCGATCCCATTGCCCTCACGGTGATCTCGAACAACCTCCAGCAGGTTGCCGGCGAGAGCGAGCTCTCTCCTGAAAAGGCCACGCTGCTCGGCCCGTGCCGCGTCATCCCCCGCGAGCTGCCGAACGTCTCCACGCGAAGCATCGACGTCGTCCTCGAGGCACGCGGCTCGTGGCAAGAGGCGCGGCTCGTCGACCAGCTCGCGCGCGAGCTGTTCGCAAGCTCCGACGACACGGTCGTCGCGTACCGCGGCGATGCACGATGGGCCGAGTCGCTCGAGCCCGTGCGCCTCGAGCCGCCGCGGACGACGAGCTACGTGCGCGAAGGCGGCGTCTATCTCCTTACGGGCGGCCTCGGCGGGATAGGTCTCGAGGTCGCCGAGCACCTCGCGCGGTCGGCACGAGGCGTGAGGCTCGTCCTGGTGGGGCGCGCCGCTCTGCCGACGAAGGCGACGTGGAACGAATGGCTCGCAGCTCACGGCGAAGAGAACGCGACAAGCCGAAAAATCCGCCGAGTCGAGGCGCTCATCGCCCTCGGCGCCGAGGTCGTCACGGCGAGCGCCGACGTGACCGAGCGCGCGCAGATGCAGAAAATCGTCGCCGACACGATGAAGCGCCACGGCGCCATTCACGGCGTCATCCACGCCGCGGGCGCGCTCAACGACGTGCTCATCGAGCTTCGCCCGCCGGAGCTGGAGAGCGAGGTCATCGCGACCAAGGTGAAGGGCGCGCTGGTGCTCGATGCGCTCTTCCACGACGCGCCGCTCGATTTCTTCCTTCTGTTCTCGTCGGTCAGCTCGATTCTCGGGCTGCCGGGGCAGGTCGACTACACGGCGGCGAACGCGTTTCTCGACGCCTTTGCGCAGCGTAAATCGAAGGGGTCGGGCACGCGCACCGTGTCTATCAACTGGAGCGCGTGGCAAGAGGTCGGCATGGCCGCCGCGCTCTTCGCGCAGGCCGCGGCACCGAAGCCGTACTCGCCCCGCACCAGCGCGCGCCACCCGCTCTGGGAGCACGTGACCGAAGGTGCCGACGAGGCGCGGTTCCGCACCGAGCTCCGTCGCGAATCGCAATGGCTCCTCCGCGAGCACGTCGTCAAAGGGGCCGAGGCGCTCATCCCCGGCACGGGCTTCCTCGAGCTCGCGCGCGCGGCGCTCACCCACGTCGACGACGCGGCGCGCGCGACCAGCGCGAACGGCCTGCGCGCCCTCGAGCTCCGCGACGTCGTCTTCCTCGCGCCGTTCGCCGTGAAGGCGGGCGAAGCGCGGGAGCTTCATCTAAGGCTCGCCCGCCGCGCCCCGTTCGACTTCACGATCTACAGCGCGAGCGAGGCCGAGCCCCACGTGGTCGGCAAGGCGCTCTACGCCGATGCCGATGCGCCGCGCACGGTGAGCCTCGCCGAGATTGAAACACGTTGCAGCGTGAGCCGCGAAACCCTCGACGGCTTCGCAAACCAGTCGTTCATGATGTTCGGACCTCGCTGGGGAAACCTCAAATCGGTCGCGTATGGTGCAGGCGAAGCGCTCATCGCGTTGGCGCTCCCCGAAGCGTTCGCGGGCGATCTCGCCGACTACCGCCTCCACCCCGCGCTCCTCGACATGGCCACCGGCGCGGCGCAGGCGCTCGTCCCCGGCTTCGATCGCGCGACGCACTTCTACGTGCCGTTCTCCTACGGCCGGCTGCGGCTTCGTGGCGGCCTCCCCCGAAAGCTCTTTAGCCACGTGCGCCTTCGCGCGAGCGGCGCGAAGGACTCGGCGGTGTTCGACATCACGCTCTACGACGAGCACGGCGTCGAGGTCGCCGACATCACCGAGTTCGTCATGCGCCGCGTGACCGACGTGAACGTCATGGCCGGAAGCGCGACGCGCGCGAGCACGCCGCCGGCATCGCCCGTCGCGGGCTCGTGGTCGACGCGGCAGCGCGACTCGGTCATCAAAGAGGGCATTCTGCCGGCCGAAGGTGTCGAGGCGTTCGCACGTATTTTGTCGCGCGGCGTGTCGGCGCAGGTGCTCGTGTCGCCGGTCGATCTGCCGAAATGGGTCGCGCGAACGACGGCCGCGGCGACGGCCCCTGCGGGTGGCGCCAACCCGGGCAACGCGGCGGGCACGAAGACGACGGCGTTCTCGAGGCCAAACCTCAGCACGCCCTACGAAGCGCCGCGCAACGCGATCGAGAAGCGGCTCGCGACCTTCTTCCGCGAGCTTTTGGGCGTGGAGAACGTCGGCGTCTACGACGACTTCTTCGAGCTCGGCGGGCAGTCGCTCATCGCCGTCCGCCTCTTCAACAAAGTTCGCAAAGAGTACGGCGTCGACCTCCCGCTCTCGACGCTCTTCGAGGCCCCGACGATCGCGCAGTGCTCCGACATTCTCCACGGCGAGCTCGGGCTCGTGGTGAGCTACGACGCCTCGGCGCCGACGCTCTCGTCGCCGGCGAAGTCGCCGTCGCCGTCGCAGCCGCAGTCATCGATGACCGCGCCCGCGAAGAAGTCGCGCTGGTCGTCTCTCGTGCCGATGCAGCCGAAGGGGGCGCGGGCGCCCTTTTACTGCGTCGCCGGCATGGGCGGAAATCTCGCGAACCTTCGCAAGCTCGCCCTTCGCATGGGCGACGATCAGCCGTTCTTCGGCCTTCAGCCGCCGGGGCTCGATGGCAAAGAGAAGCGCCTCTATCGCGTCGAAGATCTCGCGGCCCACTACGTGCGCGAGCTCCTCGCGTTTCAACCCGCAGGGCCGTTCCTCCTCGGCGGCTACTCGGGGGGCGGCGTCGCGGCCTACGAGATGGCGCGGCAGCTCACGGACGCGGGGCACGCGGTCGCGTTCTTAGGCTTCCTCGACTCGTACAGCCCCGCGCTCCCCGAAAAGTCGATCGCCGCGCGCGCGAAAATTCACGCGGGGCGCGTCGCCGATACGGGGCCGACCTACGTGGTCGATCTCGCGAAGCGGAGGCTCTGGTACGAGAGCGCGCAAGTGAACCGTCGCGTCGCGCGCGTGCTCGGCAAGGTGTTCCCCGAGAAGTACCGCTACGACAACATCGGCGACTCGTGGATCACGGCAGAGAGCGTGTACCGCCCGGGCCCCTTGGCGGGCACGGCGACGCTGTTTCGCGCAGCGGAGGAGACCGCGCTGTCGCTTTGGACGGCCTACGACGTCGACGCCGAGCACGGTTGGGGGCGCTACGTGAAGGGCGGCGTCGAGGTCATCTTGTGCCCCGGCAACCACACGAGCATGTGCGAAGAGCCCCACGTCCAGCTCCTCGCGACGAAGCTAAGGGCGTGCCTCGATCGCGCCCTCGCGCCGTCCGCGCTGCAGGCGCCGCGGACGCCGACGCTCATCCCGCCGCGAGTGACCACGCAGCCGTAGAACGTGTTTCACGCCCGAAGCGCGCGTGCCTCGAGCTCGAGGTAGTAGCTCACGAGATCGGCCTCTTGATCGCCCATGACGACGTAGCGCATCACGCGCGCGAAGGGCCACACGCGCGTGCCGGGGGGGACGAACATCGCCCAGTCGGCGAGGTCGCCCGAGAAGATGTCGACCCAGTAGCTCCCCATCACGCGCACGAGCAGCTCGCTCAAGAGCGCGGCGTGGCGGCGCACTTCGATGACGTCCTGACGGCTCGCGACCTCGCCGGTGGGGAAGCGCTCGCGGAGGCTTCGCTGAAGCACTTCGACGGTCGCCACGTCGGTCTTGCAGACCACGTTGAACCGCAGCTTGAACTCGCGCGCGAGGTCGCGCGAGAAGCAGGTGAACGCGACGCGCGCCTCGGCTTCGGAGCCGGGGATAAAATCGAGGGGCGGTGGCGACCCCGGAAGGCCAGGCGGCGGAATCGTGAGCGTGTCGACGTACTCGCTGAGCCCCGTGTCGAGCTGCCGCGCGGCCGTGAGCTCCGGCGACATGGGCGGAGGCGGCGCACGCTCGGTCAAGTACGCCGGGCGCGTCGAGAGGCGCTGCCGCGGCTGCGCGCGGTTCGCATCGGCCGCCGCGGCCGCCGTTGCGGGAGCGCGCCGCACGATCGCCACCGTGCGCTCGTCGTCGGACGAATCGGCCTCGTCGTCCGGGAACGAAGGGGTCGTCGGATCGGGCATGGGCGGCACGCTTTGCGGTGGCCGCGGAGGCGCATTCGAGTAGGCCGACGACGCCTGGGAGTAGGCTGCCGGCGAAGTCGACGGCTGCCGCGTCGTTGGCATTTGGGGCGTCGCGTGCGCGCGCCCGGCGGTGGGGGAGGGGGTTAGGCGCCGCTGCGCCCAATCGCCAGCTTTTC
>JANXMC010000671.1 GCA_025354825.1 Myxococcales bacterium | reverse complement strand
CGCTCCGCGTGAAAAGCGGCGTGCGCGGTGGCGATGTCTCTATGCACGAACCGCGAGGGTCCAACGGTCGAATCGCGTGAGCGCGCACTACTGATTCCGCTTGATGACGTGATAGCCAAATACCGTTTCGACGACGTCGCTCACGCCGTCGACGGGGAGCGCGAACGCGGCGTCGCTGAACGGTTTCGCCATCTTCTCGCGCGTGAACTTGCCGACGCTCCCCATGCGCTCTTTCGCTGCGGGGTCATCCGAATAGCTCGCGACGAGGGCGGAGAAGTCCTCGCCCGCCTTCGCCTTGGCGACGACATCGTCGGCGCGCTTGCGGGCGTCTGCCTTTGAGCGCGTGACGTTCGCCGGCGCCTGTTTCGCCCCCTTGTAAGCAACCAGCACGTGCTGCGCCGCGACGGTGACCGGCGCGGTCGCTGTGGCGACTGGCGCGGGTGTCGATGCGGCCGCCGCGGACGAGAGCGCGCTTGCTGCGGCAGACGAGGCCTCGCCTGCCGCAGCGTGCGGGGCTGTGTGCTTCTCATCGCAGCCGAAAGGGGCCGCACAAACGACGAGGAGGAGGGCGGGGACGACGCGCATCCCACGCTTCTACTACGACCGCGCGCCGAAGGCCCTTGGTTGCATCGGCCGCGTGGCCCGGTAGCATCGCCGCTGTGGAATCCATCAAAGCGTCTTATCTCCGGACGGCTCTCGGCGTGGCGGCTCTGGCCGCTTCTGCCTGCACCGCCGCTCCCCAACGCGAAGCGGCAGCTACGCCCGCGCCCGCAAGGGCGCACGAGGACGGCACGGCCGATCTCGTGGGCCGTCCGGCGCAGCCGTGGCACGTCGATCACTGGGTGAATTCTGCGCCTCTCGAGCTCGCCGCGTTACGGGGCCGCGTGGTGCTCGTTCGCTTCTGGACGGCGCCCGACTGCCCGTTTTGTGGCGCGACGGCTCCCGCTCTCAACGACTTTCACAAACGCTATAGCGCGCAGGGCCTCACAGTCGTCGGCTTCTACCATCACAAAGACGACGCGCCTCTCCAACCCGAGTCTGTCGCCGGGTATGTCAAAACGTTCGGCTTCGAGTTTCCCGTCGCCATCGATTCCAACTGGAGCACGCTCAAAGCGTGGTGGCTCGACGGTCACGATCGCGGCTTCACCAGCGCGAGCTTTCTCATCGATCGAAGCGGTGTGATTCGCCACGTGCACCCTGGCGGCCAGTACGTCGCGGGGGACCCAGCCTACCAAGCGATGCAGTCGAAGATCGAGCAGCTCCTCGCAGAGTCCGCGCCAACCGCAAGGCGTTAAATGCGCAAAAGGGCGCGGCGCAACCGCGCCGAGCCCTTCGCGCGAACTGACGAGCGACTACTGAAGCGTCGGCTTCTGGCGATCCCACGCGGCTTTGACCATTGCGTGGGTCTTCTCGTCGACGTCGACGGCGTTGAGCTTGCCCTCGCGGAGCTCTTCGACCGTGATTTTCGGAAGAATGCGATCGCAGTGCATCATGAGGCGCGCGGTGTCGCGGTAGCCCGACTCTGCGAGCGTCGCCGTCTCGGTGTCGCCCAAGCTGCTCGAAGTCGTGTGCAACAAGAGGTACGCAATTCCGAGGTGACTGAAGAACGTGTAGTCGTCACGCAACGACTTCACCGTTTCCGACGGCCGCACCGCGTCGATGAGGCCGGCGGCGACGCCCGCGACCGCGGAAACGGCATCTTTGACGGGGTTTGACGCGCTTCCACCGAGCGCCGAAAGTCTCGTCTGAAGCTCGCCCTTTTGCTTCTCGAGGACCCGGTGAAACTCGCGCACGGCAGGCGCCGCGTCCTTGTGGCTCACGTTCTTGAGGCTCTCGACCTGCCGCGCGATCGCCTGCTCGCCATGGCTTACGAGGGCGTGCAGATCACCCACGTACTTCGTTAGGGTCTCGTTCTTGGTGGTATTCATAACCCGGTACACAGCAGATCCCGGGCCACGACGCCCATGCCGTGAAAACGGCGCTTCCCTCATGCGCATGGTCGCGGGATTTCGGAACGTGTGTGGCATCGATGCGCTTTTTCGGAAGGGGCGCTCCCCTCAATCGCTCAGACTCGATCGAGGGTAGCACCGGCTCCATCGCCACGCTCGAGCCTACTTGCGATACGCGGGGTGCGAAAAGTGGAGGCGGTGGTCGCAACTGTCCGAAGCGACCGTCTCGCTAATTTCGATCGTTCCGATCGTCCGCCACTGCCTCAGGCCCAAACGAAAACCCACGTCGGCGGTCCGGATATCGAACTTCAGTCCGCCCGGCGACTGCGCATAGTTGGCAATCGCAAGCTCGTCGCGGAAGTCTTCGGCGTCGACGCGCGTCACGCCCTCTGCGCCGACGATCTCCATCCAGCGCGGCGAAACGGACGGGGCGCCCGCGGGCTCGCCAAGCTCGGCGATGGGGTAAAGCTGCCGAATGAAGACCTGGGTGATGTCGAGGGTCTCGTCGGCAAGCGCGAACGCGCGCCCTGCCGCCGCGCCGACGCCGGTGTTCCAAACCACAGTGGGCGTGGGCGACACGCGCAAGATGTCGTTCGTATTCTCGGCATCGAGGAAGTGGTCTCGAAGGGTGCCGCCGAGATCTTCTATGGTGAAGAAGTTCGCCGTTTCGACTTGGGCGTTCGGGTCGAGCGTTGGGAAGAGCTTGCCCGCGAAGCCGAAGGAGCGGAACGTCCCACGCGTCGTGTTCGTCAGCGCCGTCGACGCGCGTCCGAGGAAGAGACCTTTGCTCCCTTTACGAAAATACCCCGTGTAGGGCGTCTCCTCGGTAATCGTCCAGGTGCCCGATAGGCAAATACCGTTCGGGTGCAGGAGCTTGCGAAAGTGGGGGAGGAGATCGCTCTTATCGCTCAGCGTGCGGCGCGAGGCGTCGAGCACGTGATCTTGAAAGAACCCGAAGAAGCTCCCGAGCGTAACCTCTGCGTGGGGCAGCCCCGCCGTATAGGCGTCGGAATCGACCTGCCCCCATACGTCTGCGAAGCGTGAGCCGTTGTACTGCCCGGCAGCTCCTGCCCGCGTGGCGAGAAGCCCCCCCGTACAGAGGGCGGCGATGGCGAAGACGGCAATGCGTTTGCGAGAAGAGGCGTGTTTCACGGTGGACCTCACGTGACGTAATGGGGCTTTGGCGCTGCGAGCGTGGGGAGGCCCGCGGCGCGCCGCAATGCAGCAATCACGCCGTCCGCGAGCCGTGTTTAGGAGCTGCCACCTCGAGCGCAGTACCGTTGCTGTAAACAGCTTCGTGAGCCGTGCTAGGCCTCGCGCCACCCCCCGCGTAGCGCGCCAAATGGCGACAGGTGCGGAGAATTGACGCAATGTGTCGCTCACTTCAAAACGTCCTGCCCATGGCCATGAAGAGCCCGCGCCCGCCCGCGGTGGGGCTCACGGCGACCTCACCGTGGATGCCGATCTCGAGTTTCCGACGAACGCTTTTCGCGCCTGTTCGATGGGTGATCTCACAACCAGCGAGTAGGCTCCTGCCGACGCGGCGGCGATGCCTGCGGTCACCAGTGCGCTCGTGGTGAGAGCCTGTTCGCGGTTCGTCATCGACAGCCTATCGGGCGGCGCGAGGCAGCAGCAAAAGCCCACCGCGAAGGGGTCGAACCGCTGGCCCATGGATGAGGATGCCGACGGCACCTGCGACCCCGCGGCTCTTCTTGGTCACGATCCGCCCGGATTGGGTGACCACCAGGCGCTCGATGCGCTCGACTTCGCCCCGTTCGATCTCGCGCGAGGGGTTCGCGCATTTGGAGCACGCACGGTCTACACCGAGGGGTACGCCGCAGGCTACGGATCCTACGAGACGCTCTCACTGTTCGTGATCGAGGGGGACGCGATTGCCCCCTTCCTCGATGTCACCACGAACACTGAAAAGATGCGGGCGGGAAATTGGAATCCCGATTTCACGAGAGAGCACGACTACTTCGAGAGTGAGGTCGTCGTCGAGGTGCGGCCCCACGCCGGCACGTGGGCCGATCTCGTGGTGCACGCATCGGCAAAGAAGGCGGCGTCGATCGTGTATCGATGGGACGCCACGCTTCGCGCGTATGTGAGCAGGTGAGCCCGCCGCGTGCCGACGGCTCTACAGCGCCCGCAACGCGGTCACGACGGCGCTCGAATCGAGAATGCGGGCCCATTCGCGCTGATCGAAGCGGGCGATGAGCGCATCGGTCGGGACGCGACCAAGTTTGATCCCTCGCGCGATCTGGTCGGCCGACACCGGGCCGACCGTGTCGCCTTCGACCCGCACGTACCATTCACGAAATGCGAGCGCGTTCTCGTTCTCGACAAATGGATTCGTTGCAAAGCTCACGGCGGCCTCCCTCGAGCGCGCCCATTGCGCGCCTCACGACGCGCAGAGTGCGCCGCGCCGGTGGGCTCGCAAGGTCCCATTTGCATCTTCCCGCAACGGCTCTGATCTCCACTGAGAGTGGAGGGAAATGAGCCGTTATCGAAGAAAGTTCCGCGGCCCGAGGACGCGGCGAGCCAGGCTCGTGCATGGCGGCTCGTCCGCGCGGCTTCACGTCCCTTCGGCCACCCACCCCTTGGCCGTGAGCGCGAAGACCTTGGTGCTCACACTTCGAGCGTGCTTCGCGTAGACAGCTGCGGCCACCTGGGCGAGCTTTTTGCCGTCGCCCCCAATGGCGAAAAAGAGCACGTCGTTGCCGGGGATGGTGACGAAGAGGCGCCTCTTCGTGCGGGCTGCGAGCCCTCTCCACTGGTCCACGAGGAGCAACCGGCTCGATTCGAAATATTCTTGGCGAAAGATCACGCCGCCCGATTCGACGCCCTGCCCCGTGAGACCGTCGGGAAGCTCGCCGAGGCGTTTTCGAAGGTTCTCCAGAGCCAAAGCGCCAACGTCTTTCGTTGCGATTGCAAGTGCCGTCACGTCGCGTGCTGTGAGAGAGCGAATCGCCTCCGGTGAATCGACGACATAGTAGATGGCGAGGTCGCCCGTGAACGGCTCGGTGATGCCGGCGTCGTCCCCGCCCACCGAGGCCATGTAGTCTTTCGAGCGAAGTACGGGAAATACCGAGTCGCGGCTGACGGGCGCTTCGCGCGTGTGCAGCCCCTTGGCCGACTGGGTGACGAAGTCGCGGAGGTTGGCCTCACACGCGTCCGGCGTGGCGCGGCACCCTCGCCAAATGCGATCGAGGTTCACGCGCGTTCCGCTGTTCATTGGCGTGACGAAGGCTATTTGAAGGGGTTCCGAGATGATCGGTTCGAGATCCCCCGCGGCAGCGCGAAAAAGTGCCAGTGCGCTTTCGGTAAACGCCGATTCGGAGGTCGCGTCGACCGACGGGCTCGCCGGCGCGGAATCTGGCGATTGCGGTGAGGTGACGGTGGTCGCGGGCGCTGCGGCGCGCGCGGGTTGCGAGGCTCCGGGCGCCGGCGCAGCCGCTCCGCACGCGAGAAGCTGTGAGACGAGCGCCAGATAAAGCCAATGGGAAGTTCGCATTCGGCTTCCGTAGCAACCAATCAGGTGCCTTGCTACGCCGCACGAAACCACTTCCAGCGGACAACGCGTGCTCTCATTGGAATTGCCTAGGGGCCGAAGGCGTCACGCCAGCGAGCAGGCAGCGATTTCAGGCCGGAGAGGGTATTGAGACTACGATTTGTCTCATTCCGCGGCGCGCCGCACACCCTGCTTCACGCAGTGCCGCTCTCGAGACGTTGCGAGGCTGGCGGCTGCCGTTAGCGTGCACCGCCCATGAGCCCGAAACCGTTGGTTGCGCTCGTCGCCCTCGCCGCGGTGATTATCGTCGTGGGCCTCTGCAACACAGTTGGTTATCACCGACTGCTGACCCATCGCTCGTTCAAAACGCGCAATTGGCTCCGCAATGCGATTACCGTCGCGTGCGCCCAATACAGCGGCTCGCCCATGCAGTGGGTAGGTGCCCACCGCGTGCACCATACCGTTTCGGATACCGAGGCCGACCCGCACACGCCGCTCAAGGGGTTTTGGTATGCACACTGCGGGTGGCTCTTCGGATCGGCGAATCCGGCGCTCTGCATGTTGTTCTCGACCTCGGGCTTTGGTCTTCAGGGGCGCATTTTCTTGGTCGACGTGCGGCGTCTCCTCGGGCGCGTGAAGCCTTCGTGGAGGGCTCTCACGCGTGACCTCGAAAAGGAGCCGATGATGCGCGTGCTCGACGCGCCCCTCGTCATGACGGCGTGCTTCGTCGCGCAGGTGGCGCTCGCTTGGTACATCGGTCACTGGTGGGGCATCGCGTGGCTCTGGTTCGCCCACTGGTTTCTCAACAACTTCACCTGGATCGTCAACTCGGCGTGCCATTGGCCTAGCCTCGGTGAGCGACCCCACGAGACGCGCGACCGCTCACGCAACGTGCGCTGGCTCGCTCTCGTCACCCACGGCGAATCGAATCACAACGCTCATCACAAACACCCCCGTAGCGCCCAACATGGGATCGACGGTGGCGCCGATCTCTCCTGGACCGTGATTTGTGCGCTGTCGGCCGTTGGGCTTGCGTGGGATATACAGTCGCCTGTCGTTCGCAAGCGCGCAGCAGCGCCTGTGGCCGTCGCCGTGGAGGAAATCGGATGAACACGCAAGAGCGCAAAGTCGAAGTGATGAATACCCTCATCGAAATGGTCACCGAGGTGCTCGGCGAAGGCGATTTGGGAATCGAGGAAGATACGTCGTTCCGTGACGGACTCGGCTTCGAAAGCATTCAGTTCATCGCCTTGGCCGAGCTCATTCAAGACCGCTACGACGAGGTGAACTTCGCGGCGTGGCTTCAGGGGAAGGGCGTCCCGCAGATCAGCACGTTGCGCGTGGGGGAAGTGGCAGACTTCGTGGTCGCCTCCACCGCCTCCTAGAGCACTCGCGTGTGCGCGGATGGAGGCCTAGGATCGCTCCGAGAGGGCGCGCGTGGACTCAGGCATAACATTCAAAAAGGGCGCCTTTGACTGCAATTCGGCCTATGGCGCTCGCGCCGCAAAGGGCCGTGTGCGACCGTTCAAGCTACCGATGACCAAATTCCTATCGCCCGCGCGCAACGCGTCCGCGTCGCGCGGCACGCGAACCGCTCTAGCCCTCGCGCTCGCGGCCGCCCCCCTCGGATGCGGCCTCATCGCGGGCTTGGGTGACGCGCCCGTCGTGCCGAACGCGCCGGTCGACGCAAGCGGGCTCGATGCGCCGAATGACGTGCCCAATGACGTGCCCAATGACGTGACAGCGGATGCGAATCACGATTTCGGAGATTCAAGCGTTCGCGAGGACGCGGCCGATGCCGACGCGAAACCGTCTGATGCGGGCGTCGACGCGCGCTCGGATTCCGGCGCCCTCGCGATCACGGGCGGGCACCTCGCGGCCGTGCGCAGCATGGTTTACGCAGTTCGAAGCAGCGGCACGTATTCGTGGGGCGACTTCCAGGACGATTCCCCTCTCAGAGTGCTCCACCGTCGCGATCCCGCGGCACCTACGACCTTCCCGGGCGAAGTGCTCGCTCCCGACGGCGGCGTGTTCCATGTCGACGAAGTAAGTGGCGCGTTTGCGCACGTCTGTGCGCGCGCCGACGGCTTTGCGTACTGCTGGGGAACCAACCTGTTCAACCTGCTCGGCGGCTCCCTCATGGCGCCCAGCACGACCCGCGTGCTCACCTTGGGAAACGCTCCCCTTGGAGGCGTCCTTCAAGTCGCCGCAGGCGGATTCATGAGCTGCGCGCGCCGTGCGACAGATGTGATGTGCTGGGGCGGCGGCGGCTCCTATGGCGACTTCGCGCAGCTCGCGATTGCCAACGATGCCGGCGCGTCGTCCATCGTCGCGATTCCGATCGCAGGCCTCGGGGTTACGCGAACCGTCGCGGTGGGGTTCCAGCACGCCTGCGCAGCTCGCGAGCCTTTGGGGGACGTCGTCTGCTGGGGGCGCAACGACTTGCGACAGGCCGGCGCGGCGCTTGGCGCGGCCTGCCCATCGGGCCGATGCGTCACGACGCCTACGGTTGTAGCGGGGCTTCAAGGAATCAGGCAGCTCGCGCTCGGCGACCATCAGAGCTGCGCACTAACGGTAGCTGGCGAAGTCTATTGCTGGGGGGGCGACGCGACCCATGTGCTCGGTCCTGCCGACGTCACACAGCCGTGCGTTGGCAACGACCCTATCGACACGGGGATCACAGGTCCGTGTACCGAAGTCCCTCAAAAGCTCCCTCTCGCCAACGTCGACTCGATTGCCGCCGGAGAAGACGTCGCCTGCGCGGTCAGCGGCGGAAAGGTCTATTGCTGGGGGGGCAACGATTCGGTCCCTCTAGGAAACGGGTCCGATCATGGGGATCCGCAGGCCGTTCCGACTGCGGTCGTCACGGCGTCGGGCGAGCTTACGGGAATGCGTGAAGTCTCGCTCGATCGTAGTTTCGGCTGCGCCATTGGTACGTCGGACGATGTTTGGTGTTGGGGAGGCGGCGCGCTTGGCATTGCCGACGGGAGCGCTTTTAGCCCTTACGCGGTCCAAGTTCGGTTCTAGCGTGCGACTCGCGCCGCTCAGAAGGTGCCCTCGACTCGACCGCCACCGAGCGTAGGCGTGAACCCCAACGTGGGGGCGCTCGTATCGGCCCCGGTGCGAAGAAACAGCCAGGTTCCGACTCCCACGGAGGCGACGGCAACGCCAATGGCGACCGTCGAGATCGTCGCCGCGGTTTGAGCTCGATTGTGAAATTCGACGGCCGCTTGCGTGCAACGCGGTATGCACGCGTCGTCGCGGTCGCCTTTCAGCACGAACGTTCGAACACCGAAATAGGCCCCCACGCTCAGTGCACCTGCACCCACTGCGAAGGCGCCATAGGCTGCCCACGGCGCGCGCCGCGCGTCCGGGGGGGTTGCACGTGGGGTGAGCGCGGACATCGGTGGAACGGCTTGTGAGATCTGTGAGGTCGCGATCGGGGATGCCACCGGCGGAGCTTCCGTGGGCTCTTCGAGGAGCACGAAGCGCTCTCGCGTCTTCGCGTTCGGAGGAAGATCCACAACGCGCCGCGCGGTCGTGTACGTGGGCGCGCGAACCTCGATGACCACCGTCCCCGAAGGGGTGCGAACACTTGCACCGTTGGCGGCGCCGCGCTCTTCGCCGTCTACGAACAGCCTCGCGTTGGGTGCATCGGTCACAATTTCGAGAGTCGCGAGATGGGCCTGGATCTCCCGGAGAGACCCCTCGAGGGCTACGTGGTTTTTTTGAATCCACGACTCCTTGGTGGACGCGAGAGCCTCCTGCACGTGCTGCTCGGCACGTACCCAACGCCCCAACGCCTGCTCCGCCAGACCTATTTGCGCTTTCGTACGCGCCGAGGGGCTCGCGGCGTCGGCGCGCACGAAGAGCTCGAGAGCCTCTTCGTCTTTGCCCAGACGACGGAGCTCGATCCCCCGCTGCACGAGCGCGACGTCGGACGGCGACTGTGCGACACCGGAGGACGACTGCGCCCGCGCCAACGTGGGGCTCGTGGCTGTGAAGGCGAGCGCCGCGATGGCGGCGGCCGCACGTTGGCGCGATTTTCGTGTCATGGGTTATTCGAGGATAGCGGCGTTGTTCGCGCCGTGATCCACCTTCGGGGGAGGCGCTTTCACGCCCGTGGCGCGTGGCCTTGCTACGGCGGTAACGGCGCTCCCGGCGTCACTCGACGTCGCCTCGCTGGAAGACGCCGCGCGCGCGGGTGCAGGAGCGCGATTTTGCGGTAGCACCGGTGGAGCCGCCGTCGCGGGGGCTGGGATGGTGGTGGCTGCGGGCGCTTGGGATGGACTAGGAGCGATTCCTGCGCTCCGCGGAATGTCGAAAGCGCTGCGCGCCGGAGCGATCGAGCCCGAGCCCCGATCGCCGCCCGTGCGCGATACCGCGATGACCCCCGCGACCGTTGCCACCGTGGCTACCGAGAGGAGAGCGGCCGTAATGACTCCCATGCGAGAGCCCCTGGACCGCGCGGCCAAGGGGGACGGCCGACCAGAGACCACGGGGCTCGCGGCGAAGCTGCCGTCGGTCTGATCGTGCGCTGTGTGGCCTTTCGCGCCGCCGGCCGCCTCGCCGGGTGCGGCCGTGGGGATCGCTACCGTAAGCTCTCGTTCCCAGCGCGCGCGAACGAGCGGCGACGCAAATTTGAGAAGCTCGGTACCCATCGCGCGAAGCGATGGATATCGGAACTGTGACGCACCGCACATTGCGCGCAAGATCACCTCTTCGAACGCCGCGGGGAGCGAGGGGACGCGCGCGCGCGGACGGACGAAGTCGGACGTGACGATCGCGTGCATGAGATCGTACGCGCTGTCGGCCTTGAAGGGCGTTTCACCGGTGACGCATTCGTACAGCACGACGCCGAGCGAATACTGGTCGCTCAACGGGCCAACGTTTTTGGAGCTTCGCGTTTGCTCGGGCGACATGTACCGAACGGTGCCGATGCGCGCTTCCGTGTTCGTGAGACTCTGGGCGTCGCGACTGCCCTCTTCGTCGAACTTCGATATGCCGAAATCCAGAACCTTGGGTTCGCGATTGCCGTGCTTGTCGATGGCAATGAAGATGTTGCTCGGCTTCACGTCGCGATGAACGATGCCTGCGTCATGGGCCGCGGCGAGCGCCGAGACGACGGGGAGCACCATCTCGACGACCTCGGACACCGAGAGCGGCCCGCGCTCACGCAGCAACTGGGTGAGCTCGATGCCGTCGAGCCGCTCCATGACGAGGTACGAAATTCCCTCCGTTTCGCCGACATCGAAAACGTCCACCACGTTCGGGTGATGGAGGCGGGCGGCCGCCCGACCCTCGCGAGCAAATCGCGCCCGCGCGGTTTCGCTGGCGGCGATCTCGGGACGGAGCACTTTGAGGGCCACGCGCTTATCGAGGGCGATTTGGCGCGCGGCAAAGACCAGCGCCATCCCCCCGGCGCCGAGCTCGGCCGTAATCTCGTAGGCGCCTAAGCGCATTCCAGGTCGCAGGGGCGAGGTGCTGAAGGGCATCCGCGAGCTCGCCCAGAAGTTAGCACGGGGTACTTCGCGGTGCCTTCGCTTGCTATCGAACTACGACCGAAGTCCGTAGTATGGGTTCTCACGATCGACGATGCCGACGGAAACCGCCGAAGAAGAGTCTGGCCATTTCACCGCTCGCGGTGAGCTTAGGGCGCACCTAATCGTGGTCATGGAGGCCGCGCGTCCCCTCGCGCGGGGCGCGCGGTATTCGCTCGCGGCGGTCGACCAGGTGCTCGTCGGACGTGGCTCCAAACGCTCCGCGACGCGACGTGTCGAGCAAGGGGCAGGCAAGGGGCTGAACGTCCTGGACGTCAAATTACCAAGCCAATCCATTTCGAGTGACCACGCTCGAATCACCCGCGTCGGCGCCGTTTGGTCGATCGACGATGCGGGCTCCCGAAACGGGACTCGATTGAACGGGGAAAGAATCTCGACCGCTGTTCTTCGCGAGGGCGACATCCTCGAAATCGGCGGTGCCTTTCTCATGCTGCGCGCGGCGTGGCTCACAGATACGTCGCAACCGCCGGATCTCGACGCCGAATCGCGATTGCAGACGAACGGGCTCGCGGGGTTGCGATCGCTCGACCCCTTCCTGGCCCGTCACGAGGCCGAGATCCGCAGGGTTGCGCGAGCGCGAATACCCGTCGTCGTGCTGGGAGAAACGGGAACTGGCAAAGAGGTCATCGCGCGAATGATGCATGCCGCTTCCGGAAGGCGAGGCGACTTCGTCGCGGTCAACTGCGGAGCGCTGCCCACGGAGCTCGTCGAAGCGAGCCTCTTCGGCCATGCGAAGGGGTCGTATTCGGGTGCGGTTCGAGACGAGCCAGGATTCGTTCGTTCGTCGAACGCGGGTACGCTGTTTCTCGATGAGATTGGCGATCTCCCCCTCGCGGCGCAGGCCGCGCTCCTTCGGGTGCTTCAAGAGAGCGAAGTCGTCGCGGTGGGGACGACGAAGCCCATCAAGGTCGACCTACGCGTGATCGCCGCGACCCATCGTCGCCTCGACGACATGGTTGCCGACGGCACGTTTCGAGGGGATTTGCTTGCGCGCCTCGCCGGCTATCGCGTGAACCTCGCGCCCCTCCGAGAGCGAAAAGAGGATATCGGTATTTTGATTGGCGATCTCCTCGAACGGGTCGCCGGGGGGCGCGCGACGAAGCTTTCGTTTACGGCCCGTGCTGCGCGCGCGCTTCTCATCGCCGAGTGGCCCGACAACATTCGAGGTCTCGAGCACGTTCTCTCTCGAGCGGTGACGGTCTGCACGGACGACGTCCTTCGCCCCGAGCATCTTCCTAAGGAAATGGAGGCCGAGCGGGGTGGCGAGTCGGTGATCCCTCCGCCCGACCTCTCGAGCCCCGAGGGCCGCTCGCCGATGGTCGACATCAAGTCAGAAGCGCTTCGCACCGCCCTGACCGCGCAGCTCAAGACGCATCACGGCAACGTTGCCGCCGTCGCGCGCGACATGGCGAAAGCGCCAATGCAGATTCGTCGGTGGATGAAGTTCTGGGGGATCGATCCCGACTCCTTTCGGAAGTAAGGCCCCACGAATGGCGAAGTCGATCGAGTCGCCGCTAGAAAAGTAGCGCAGGGGGATCGACAAGATTGCGTCGAATATGATCTACGTTCGCGGTGGAAGCGGAGACGTCTATTCGCCAGAAGTGGCGCCTCTTGAGGGCGACGATGGACGAGCGCGCCCGTAGACTGTGGGCGGGCACCGAGGCCGACGCGATCGGGTACGGGGGCGTGGCGGCGGTGGCGCGTGCGACGGGTATGGCGATCAGCACGGTC
>JANXMC010000486.1 GCA_025354825.1 Myxococcales bacterium | reverse complement strand
CCACCGTCGCGCGCGGCGGCAACTGGGTGTCGACGGTCTTGCGCGGCGGCGGCGAGCTCGGCGAAGCGTGGCACCGCGGGGGACTGCTCGCGAACAAGCAGAACACGTTCGACGACTTCATCGCGTGCGCCGAAGAGCTCGTTCGCACGAAGGTGACGACGCCGGCCCGCCTCGCCATCGCCGGCGGATCGAACGGCGGCCTTCTCACGGCGGCGGTCGCCGTGCAGCGCCCCGATCTCTTTCGCGCGGGGCTGAGCCTCGTGCCGCTCACCGACATGCTTCGGTATCACCACTTCCGAATCGCGCGGCTATGGATTCCCGAATATGGGAGTGCCGACGACGCGGAGCAGTTCAAAACGCTCTTCGCGTACTCGCCCTATCACCGAGCGCGCGTCGATGCGGGTGTGGTCTATCCGTCGATGCTCTTCACGACCGCCGAGAGCGATTCACGAGTCGACCCGATGCATGCGCGCAAGATGGCGGCGCGCCTCCAAGAGGCGGCGACGGCGCGCGGCGACACGGCGTCGCGGCCGATCCTCCTGCGGGTCGAAGCGAAGGCGGGGCACGGGGCAGGGAAGCCGGTCTCCAAGCTCAGCGAAGAGTTGACCGACGAGCTCGCGTTCCTATTTCGCGAGATCGGTTTGCAGCCGCCGTGACAAAATCGTGGATGTAGGCAACACTCCTACAAAACCACTCCCACTTTCTAGTCCTATGTTCAGTGCTGCGCATATGGTCCTGTTCATGAACTTCGACCTCACGGTTTTGCGGGCAGTTACGCGGCTCTCTCGCAAGGGGAGGGCCGCTGATTTGGAAGCACTGAACGTGCGATGCGGCGGCGAGCTCGCCGAAATTCGCCAAGCGGTCCGTCGCCTCGCGACGCTCGGGCTCGTCACGCGCGACGTCGACTTCGTCGCGCGCCCCACGCTCTCCGGGCTCGCCCTCGCCGTGGCCGTCGCTCGTGCGCCACGCACGCGGTCGCGCGTTCGCCTCCGCGACGAGTCGCCCGTCGCCTCGCCGTCCGTCGACGCCGCGAACGCCGCGCCCGCGCGTCGCGTCGCGCGCTCTGCGGCGTGACGGCCGCGCCCCCGCGGAGCTGGCCGTCGCGCGCGGCAACTCGCGCACCGCTCCTAGGTCCAACCTGGTAAGGCGTAGGGAGTGGATGCGCAGACGGTCTACGCGGAGCGCCTCGCGGCGCGTGATGCAGCAGTTCAGCTCTTGGTCGCGAAAGCGGGGCGCGTCTCTACGGCGCGCCTGCTCGTGGCGTTCCTCTCGATAGGCCTCCTGGGCGCCATCGTCTGGGTGCCGCTCGACGCGGTCTTCTATTGGGGGCTCGCCTTTGGCGTCTTCGCGTTCGTCGTGCTCGTTCTCGTGCACGCATCGATCTTCGAAGAGAAAGAGCGCGCCATCGCGGCAAAGCGCTTCTACGAGCGCGGCATCGCGCGCCTCGCGGGAAAATGGCACGACGCCCCCGCCGACGGCGCACGCTTCAAAGAGGCGGACCACCCCTATGCCGACGATCTCGACCTCTTCGGCCGCTCGTCGCTCTTTCAGCTGCTCGACGTGACCGAGTCGCGCCTCGGCGAAGAGCACCTCGCGGGGCTCCTCACCGGCAAGCGTCACGGCGCCTATCCAACCGACGCCCTCGCACGCCAAGCGGCCGCGCGCGACCTCGCGCCGCGCCTCGATTTTCGCGAGAGCCTGTCGGCCCACGGTGCGGTCATCGGTGCGAATCGTCCTGATCCGCAGCCGTTTCTCACGTGGGCCGAAGGGGCGGTCCCGTTCGAGGGGACGCGCGAAAAGCCCGCGCTCCCGAGCTCGGCGCTCGTGGGGGCGAGCTACGTGCTCCCCGCGCTGACGATTGCGCTCTTCCTCCTCGCGCCGATTCTCAAGTTCCCCCGCGCCGTCGCCCTCGGCCCTCTCCTCGTGCAGCTTGGCGTGCTTCGCGCCGTGGGGGAGCGCGTTGCACGCATCGCCGCGGCCGTGTCGTCGCAAGAGCGAAGCGTCGTCCGCTACGTGGCGATGCTCCGCGAGGTCGAGGGCGCGCCGTTCGAAGCGCCGCTGCTCGTTGCCCTCAAAGCGCGGCTCGCGGCGAGCGGCGCCGCGGCGACGACGGAGATGCGCGCCCTCGCGCGAATCGTCGGCTTCCTCGACGCGCGCAACAACGAGGTGTTCCGCTTCTTCCTCGGCCCCATCGTGATGTGGGACGTGCACTGCATCGTGGCCCTCGAGCGGTGGCGCTTGCGCGCAGGAGGCGCCGCGCGCGCGTGGTTCGACGTGCTCGCGGAGATGGAGGCGCTGTCGAGCCTCGCGACGTTCACCTTCGAGCGGCCGCAGTACGTGTTTCCCGAGCTGGGTCCGGAAGCGCGGTACGAAGCCGACGCGCTCGCTCACCCGCTGATTCGCGAAGAGAAGCGCATCTCGAACGACGTGCGCCTCACCGGTCCGGGCACGTGCATGGTGATTACCGGCTCGAACATGTCCGGGAAATCGACGCTCCTGCGCGCCATGGGCGTCAACGGCGTCTTGGCGCTCGCGGGCGCACCCGTCTGCGCAACGCGGTTTCTCTTCGGCCCCGCGACAATCGTCACGAGCATGCGCGTCAAGGACTCGCTCGAGCACGGCGTGTCGCACTTTTACGCCGAGGTGGAGAAGCTGAAACGCGTTCTCGATCTCGCGCGGGGGGATACGAAAGTGCTCTTTTTGCTCGACGAGATTCTCCACGGCACCAACTCGCGCGAGCGGCTCATCGGAGCGCGCGCGGTGGTGCGCGAGCTGCTTCGGTGCGGCGCTCTCGGTGGCGTATCGACGCACGACTTGGGGATTGGCGACCTCGAGGCCGCGCTGCCGACGCAGGTAAAAAACGTTCACTTCGAAGAGCAGGTCGAGGGCGATCGAATGACGTTCGATTACAAACTACGAACCGGCATCGTGACGTCGTCGAACGCGCTCCGGTTGATGCGCATGGTGGGGATCGACGTCGTCCCCGTCGATGACGGAGGCCCGGTATGAGGCGCTCCGCGCGAACCGGCGTCGCTGCTGGCGTCGCGATCGCCTCCGCCGCCGCCCTCGGCGTCAGTGCGGCCGTTTGCCTTCTCCCGTCCTGCTCGGACTACGGCGGCGTGAGCTACGCGCAGCCTCCCGCGATGGGCGGCGACGCGTCCTACGTCCCGGCGGCGATCGACGATGCAGGAAGCGACGGAGGCGTCGTCGGCCTAGGCGTCGGCGCCGACTGCAACGCCACCCACGCCTGCCGCGAAGGCCTCGCGTGCAAAGCGTCGCGCTGCGCGCCGTCAGGGGCCACGCCTGCCGGCGCCACGTGTACGCTCAACTCCGAATGTGTCCCAGGCTTCTACTGCGGCGCCGAGCGCGCCTGCACTGCGGCGGGGCACGGCACTCTCGCGACGACCTGCCACACCGACGGCGACTGCGTCTCGGGCTTCCGTTGCGTGATCACCGGCCTCAGCGCCGAGTGCCGCATCGAAGGCGCCGGCGACGTGGGCGGCGCGTGCAACCTCGGCTCCGACTGCCTCGGCGGGCTCACCTGCGCGGGCCGGGTCTGCAAGCCGTTGCCCGTCTCGACGACCGGCGTGCCGGTGCTTTCGATCTCGAGCTGGCCGGGCGAGACGTGTGTCGACGACACCGGCCCAACGACCGCCTACTTCCGCGTGCCGCGCGGCACGGGCGACGGCGACTTCTACCGCCTGCCGTTCCCCAACGACGTGCGCCTCTTGGCGGGCCGCGTGAAGCTCGACGGCCACCCCACGCCGGGCGCCGACGTCCTCGGGTTCGATGTCGTCGATCGCTACCTCCGTTACATCGAAGGGCAGTCGATAGGCTTCAGCCCCTACGGAACGGTCACGCTGCGCTTCAGCGCGGCCCTCGACTTCGACACGCTGAAGCTTGCCGGCGCGCTCCGCCTCGTCGACCTCACCCCCGGGATGAACGGCGCCGAGGTCGGCTTCACCTGGTCGGCATCGACGGGGCGCACGCCGTACCTGTGCGCGAACGCCCTCCGCGTGAGGCCCCGCCTCGGCCTGCCGTTCGCGCAAGGCCACACCTACGGCTTCGTCGTGTCGACGGCCGTCAAAGACGCGGGTGGTGTGGCGATCGCACGAAGCTCGGACCTCACCGCGCTCCTCGCCGACGCAACGCCCACCGACGGCGCGCTCGCGGGCGCCTACCTGGTTTACAAACCGCTTCGCGATTGGGCTGCGGCCAAGACCATCCCAACGGCGACGATCCTGAGCGGCACGGTCTTCACCATCGGTCGGCCTGCGCAAGTCGCCGCGAAGCTCGCCCTCGCCGTCGCCAGCGCGCCCGCACCGAGCGTCACCGGTTGGGTGAAGTGCGGTGGCACGACGCCCTCGCCGTGCCCGCAAGCCACGTTCGATCGCGCCTGCCCCACGGGGAGCGATCCGCTTTACGACGAGTTTCACGCCATCGCGACGCTCCCGCGCTTTCAAAAGGGGAATGCGCCGTACACGGCGTTCGGCCAAGGCGGTCTCGATTACGCGGCCGACGGCACGCCGCAGCCGACGGGGACGACCGACGTCTGCCTCGCGCTCACCGTTCCCAAGGGGGCCGCGATGCCGGCGACAGGATGGCCCCTCGTCGTCTATGCGCACGGCGCCGGCGGAAGCTTCCGTAGCCACGTCAACGAGGGGCTCGCCAACAGGCTCTCGGCCATCGTCGACGGCGCGACGCCGCTCCGCGCGGCCATCCTCGGTATCGACCAGGTCGAGCACGGGACGCGACGCGGCCTCTCGACCGAGCTGCCGCAGAACCTGTTCTACGACTACGCGAACCCCGCCGCCGCCGTAGGCAATCCGCTTCAAGGAGCCGCCGATCAAATGGCCCTCGTGCGCCTCGCACGCGGTCTCAATTTGTCGGCCGCGGCGTCGCCCACCGGCGCGGCGCTCAAGTTCGGAACGATCGCGTTCTGGGGACAGGCCGAAGGCGCGACGCTGGGCGCCATCGCCCTCCCGTACATCGGCGGCGGCACCACCGGCGTCGCGGGCGCCGTCCTCGCGGGCGAAGGTGGGAGCTTCCTCGACGCTCTCGTCACGAAAAAGAACCCCGTGAACCTCGCCGACGTCGTCCCCTTCGCGCTCGCGGACGCGACGGTCGATGCGTCGCACCCGCTCTTGTCGCTTCTCCAGCTCGCCCTGGACCCCGCCGACCCGCTGAACCACGCCCCGAGCCTCGTCGCCTCGCCGGTCACGCCCGGCAGCGCGAAGCACGTCTTCATGCCCTTCGGCCAAGCCGACTCGTACACGCCGTCCGTCGTCCAAGCGACCTTCGCCGTCGCCGCAGGCCTTGGCCTCGCAAGCCCCGCTCCGAGCGTCGCCACCGCCGAGCCCGTAGGCGAAATCAAGGCGACGGCCATCCCCACCGCGTCGAACTACACCGACGGCACCCGCGCCATCAGCGCCTACGCCCGCCAGTACGCGCCGACATCCTACGACGGCCACTTCGTGTCGACCCGCGACATCACCGCCGTCATCGACGGCGACCGCTACATCGCCGACGTCCTCGCCAACCGCACCCCTAAATTAGGCCGCTAGAAGAGGAGAATTTACGGGGAGGCGGGGAGGCAAGGAGGTTTTAGAGGGTGAGAAGTTGGATATAGGTTTTATTTTGATTGCCTACTGCATATCAAAATATCGCCTCCCAAATCCTCCTTGCCTCCCCGGCTCCCCGTCGATGTCTACCCTCCGCGGGTTAGAGGTCGTCGACGGTGAAGGCCATGACGGTGGCGATGTTGGTGGTGCCGCACACGAGGGCGACGAGGCGGTCGAGGCCTAGGGCGTTGCCGCCGCTGGGGGGGATGCCGCGGCTGAGCGCCTCGAGGAACTTCTCGTCGATGGGGTAGACGGGAAGCCCTCGCGCGCGGCGTTGGGTTTGGTCGTGATTCAGCCGCTCGCGCTGCTCGACCGCGTCGGTGAGCTCTCCGAAGCCGTTGCACAATTCGACGCCGGCGACGTAAAGCTCGAAGCGTTCGGCGACGCGCGGGTCGCCCGGTTTTCGGCGGGCGAGGCTTGCTTGCGAGGCGGGGTAGTCCGTGAGGAAGATCGCGTGGTCCAGGGCGGCGAGCTCGGGCTCGATGACGTCGACCAGGAGCTTGAAGTAGCGGTCTTCGTCGTGCTCGGCGATGCGCAGGGTCTCGCTCTCGGGCAGGCCTGCGAAACGGGCGAACGCTTCGCACACCGTGATGCGCGCGAACGGTGCGCGCGTGTCGACCCAGCGCCCTTCGAGGACGACACGGCCGCCGGTGAGCGACGCGACCAGCTCCTCGGTGTCGACCATTACGTCGTTGACGCCGGCGAAGCCGCGGTACCACTCGAGCATCGTGAACTCGGGGTTGTGGCGTGAACCTTTTTCGCCGCGGCGGAAGCAGCGCGCGACTTGGTAAATGCGCGGATGGCCGTCGGCCAAGAGGCGCTTCATTTGATATTCGGGCGACGTAATGAGATATCGCGACGGCCCGTCGGCATTGGCCTCGAACGCGTCGAGGTGCAAATCGAGCCCGGGGGAAGGGACCATGAGGGGAGTCTCGACCTCGAGAAACCCACGGGCGTCGAAGAACGAACGCACGGCCGACACCACGCGCGCGCGCTCCAAAAGGCGCTTCGTGCGCGGCGGCTTGGGGCTCGCCTTGCCCGGCGGCGGCGTCGCGCTCTTCGGCGTGCTCATGCCGGTGCGAGCCCGCGAAGCGTGATCTCGGCGAGCTGTCCGGCGGCGCGGACGAGGCCGCCCTGTTCGGCTTTGCCAAGCGCCCACGTGAGCGCGATGCCGTCGAGGGCGCCGAAGGTTGCGCGTGCCACGAGGTGCGGCGACACGTCCGTGCGAAACTCTCCGCTCACCTGACCGTCGGCGACGACTTTGGCAATCACATCGAGGTACGCGAGGAACTTGGGGGCGGCGAACTCTTTCAAGAGCTTCGTCGACTGCCGAATAATGATGGTGATGACCTCGGCGAGATCCCGTTCTCCTTCGAGGAGGCCGAGCTGCAGCTCGATGACGCGACGGAGCTTCTCGGACGACGAGCCGAGCTTCGGCAATTCGTCTTGGAGGTACGTGAGGAGCTTCGTGACGCGGTCTTCGAAGAGCGACACCAAGAGCTCGTCTTTCGACCGGAAGTAGAGGTAGATCGTCCCGTCGGCGACGCCGGCTGCCTTCGCGACCTCGCTCACGCGGGTCGCGTAAAACCCCTTCTTCGCAAAGACGCGTACGGCCGCATGGAGAATGCGCGCCCGCTTGTCGCCGCCGCGCCGTGCAGCTTTGGTGCTTTCGCCGCGCGCCTTTGGGGCAGCGGGACTCTTTGAAACCTTTGCGGTTTTCGTCGCAGACCGCGAACTGAGTGAGGATTCACTCATTGTTATCGGGAGCTACTCAACCAAACGGGCGCGGGCAGGTCAACACGGCGCGGGGCCGGAACGTCCTGCGGGCGCCGACTGCGGCAACGACAATTGGGCAGTCGCGTACTCGGGTGAGGCGAAATAGGGATTCGGAAGTGGGCAGTCGTTTCGAAGCCGGCGCGCGCGTTTCGCGGAGCTACGGCGGCAAGCGCTTTGCTTAGCTGGCGGCGAGCAAGAACATGCGCTGCGCGAAGGCACCGAGCTCGCGGCCGATCCACGGCGAAAGGAGAATCAGCGCCACGATGACGGCGACCATCCGCGGAAGGTGCGCGATCGTAGGGTCTTGGATTTGCGACGCCGCCTGAAAGGCTGCGACGATGAAGCCGACGACAGCTGCCACGCCGACGATGGGAAGCGAGAGCGCCACCATCAGCATGAGCGCCTCGTAGGCGTGGTGGGCGAGGGTTGCCGCCGGCATCGCGCGCGCTCGGAAACCGGCGAGACCGTCAGCCGCCGTCGCCGGCGTCGGGCGTAGCGGTGGCGCCGTCGCTGGTCGTGGCGGCGTCGGGCGTAGTGCTCGCCCCGGTGTCGGCCGTCGTCGCGGCGTCTGTGTCGACCGGAACGGCGGCGTCGGCGCCGCCCGTCGACTGCTGCGACTGACAGATCGCCACCGTGGACTGCGAGCGCGCGACCAGCGGAAGGCAGCATCGGCCGATATTCTTGTCTTGCGCGGCCGTGGTGTTCAAGATCGACGAGCACTCGAAGCCGCTGGAGCAGTCGTCGTTGCCGCTGTTGCCCGCGAGAAGGTTGCAGACCTCACCCTCGCCCTGGTTGGAGCAGCCAGGTGCAATCGACCCAACGGCCGCGAGAAGGAGGGTGGCGAGGATCGAGGCGACCTTGACGGAACTACGCACGGACGAGACTCCTTGAAGAGCTTGAAGAGGGCGGGCGCGGGGCGATTCGTGCTCGATTCAAGTCACGAGACCGGCGCTTTCGCGGAAGCTCCCACGAAGTGGGGCCGGGCGGAAGGGCTTTCAGTCGATACGGCGGGTCTTCGCTTCGACCGCGGCGCCGAAGAGGCGTGTGTATTGCGTCGCGCTGACGATCGAAAAGCCGAGCGAGATGTAGACGAGCATGGCGCCGACGTGCACGAGGTCGACCACGCCGAGGTCTAAAAAGCCGTAGGACAGGTGGTACGGGTAGCCGAGGACGAGGCAGATGATGCCGATCATTTGCAGGGCCGTCTTCGTCTTGCCCTCCGAGCCGGCGGCGATGACGACCCCCTCGCTCGCGGCAACGCTGCGGAGCCCGGTGACGCTGAGTTCACGCGCCAGAAGCACCACGACGACCCACGCCGAAATGCGCCCCATGGGCACGCACCAGACGAGCGCCGCCATCACGATGAGCTTGTCGGCCAGCGGATCGAGGAATTTGCCGAGCACGCTGACGACGCCCATTCGTCGGGCGAGGTAGCCGTCGAGGAGGTCGGTAATCGCGGCGGCCGTGAAAACGAGCGACGCCCAAACACCGTCCCGCGGCGTGTTCCGGTCGAGGAAAACCAAGAACACCGGAATCATCACGATGCGGGCCATCGTGAGCATGTTGGGGAGGTTGAGCGCGTCTTCGGCGAGCGATCGACGGCGCTCGGCGGCGGGAGCGGCCGGCTTCGATATCGCGCTGTCGGGTACGGTCACGTGGGCTCTCTCCTGGCGCGAGCACGTTTGCCACGCCGCGGAGCCGAAGGATAGCGCAACCTCCGCCCGCACCGCCTACGCAAGGTCGGCGCACGCAAACG
>JANXMC010000661.1 GCA_025354825.1 Myxococcales bacterium | reverse complement strand
CGTCGCATCGAGGAGCGGATCGCCCAGCGTGCGCAGCGCCGTGAGCACCGTCGCGTGCTGCACGCCGAGAATCGTTTTGCAGAACGTGAGGATCTCGAGGAGCAGCGCGCCCATCGTGCCGGTGCTGAAGAGCGCCTTGAGCAGCGTCGCCTGTAGCTCCGGATCGCCCGCCAAAAGAAGGCGCCCGAGGATCGTCGGCCGCATTTCGGCGGGGGCCGAGACGATGAACTTCTGGAGGTATTTGCCCGCCGTCGCGCGGATCTCGACGTTGTCGTCGCCCGAGAGGCGGTCGAGCATCGCCTCGAAGACGTCGTTGCCCGTCAGCTGCATGAGAGCGTCGACGGCTTTCGTTCGCACGCGAGCGTCACGATCCGCAGCGAGGGCCAAGAGCTGCGGGCGAATCGACTCGACGTCCCCCCTTTTCAGAAGCCGCTCGAGCGCGGTGAGGAGAGCCGGTGGCGGACCGGACTCGATTGCGCGAAGGAGATACGCGTCGCTCATCTCCGGCGGCAGCTCGAGGAGGACGCTCCACGCCTCGCGAACGCGCTCGCCGTCTTTAACCTTCAGCGCCCCTTCGATCACCGTCGTGACGAGCTCGGGCTTCGCGCGCCCGAGGATCTTCACGTGGTGCGCTTTGGCGGCCCCTTCGACCTCACTCGTGCGGTGGAAGAGCGCGGCGACCGCCGACTCGTCGGCGCGCGACAAATAGAGCGACGTCGCGCGCTGCTGCACGGCGGCGTCGGGCGCGCTGAGGAGCGGCACGAGCATCTCGCCACGTACGGAATCGTCCGTTGCGACCGCGGTGAGAAGCGCCTGCTTCTCCGTTTCGTCTTTCCACGCAGCCTCGATGAGCTTTTGGAGCGGCGTGCCCTTCCGCCCCATAACGCCCTTCATCCAGTCGAGCATTCGATAAGGGTACATCGATGCGCGATGACTGCCGCCGACTGCGGTCAACAGCGTCGGGTCCGTTGCCGATGTCGACACGTAGTGCGGAATGCTACCTTCGGCGCGCAGTGCCGCGACCCGCGGTGCGGGCTTGAAATCGGCCTATTTTTTCGAGTGGCGGCGAGAGAGAGAAGAGAGCGAGAGAACTTGTTCGAAATCAAGGTCGACCACGAAGAGCGGATTGTCGAGTTCGCCCTCGGCGGCGTCGTGCACATGGCGGAGATGTCGGCATTCGTAAACGAGCTCCAGGCGGCGACGCTTTCCCTCGGCGGGAGAGACATTCGCATCAAGGCCGATCTCCGCGCGCTCCGACCCGCCTCCCCCGAGGTGGCCGACATGATCCGCGAGGTGCAAGCCTTCGGTCTGCGCTCGGGCGTGCGTCGCGTCGCCGAGATCGTCGAGAGCGACATCGTCGCGTTGCAGCTGAATCGTGTCGCGAGAGAGAGCGGCACCGACAAGATTCTGCGCCGTTTTTGGGACGACGAATCGGCCCGCGAGTGGCTTCTTCAACCCGAGAGCGAGCACACGACGGGGCCCGTCTCGTCGCGCAAGCCGCCGTCGTCGTCGTCGTCGTCGTCGCGCAAGCGCTAGATGCTGGCGCGCAGCACGCCGAGCAACGAGACTCCTTCGAAGTAGAGTCGTAATCCCGAAGCGTCGGCGTGCACCTCGAACCCCTCCGGCGCGGCGACGCGCGCGGCGACCTCGCGTAGGTCGTCGATGCGGAAGCCGGCGGCGGTGGCGCGTTCCGCCCAGCGTGTGAGCTCCTCGTGGCGCTCCACGCGATGGAGCCCATCGTGGGTAATCACATTGCAAACTTCGGGGGCGAAGAACTCGCTCCACACGACGTGGGCGTCGCTCGCCGAGAGCGATCGCGCGAGGGCCGCCGAGACGGTTCGGTAGTGGCGATAGGCGTGGAGAAAGCGGAGCGACAGGTCGTTTTCGAAGTGGTTCGAGTCGGGCTCGACGAGAACCACGTGACGCGCGCCGGCCGCGCGAAGCGTTCGCAAAACGCCGTCGCGTGCGGCGAGCGTGTGATCACCAACGTCGACGACGTGGTGCAGCGCGAAGGCCGCGGTCGCGACGAAGGGTGTCTGTTCTCCCGCGCACCCGCGGCGCGATACGTCCGAAAGCTCCGCGGCGGTGAGCTCTTCGGCGAGCATCGGAAGCCCGTCGAAGGTCGCGGGGACGCCAACGTCGGCGGCCCAGTCGAGGACGACGCGGCGTGCAGTTTCGAGGGGGCCGCCGTCGACGCCGACCACGCGAATCGACCGCAGCACGTTGCGCCCGCGGACTCCTTCAAGAAGCGCGCGGTACTGCGAGCCGCGGCCGATGCCGATGTCGACGACGACGAGGTCTTTCGGCGCGGCGCCGTCGCGGGCGCCGATGGCCTCGAGGATCGCTTCGTTCGCCGCGGCGTAGCCGAACGCGATGAGCGGCGTGTTTCGCCGAAGGAGCTCGAACGCGCGAAGTTGCACCCCCTCGGGGCGCGCATCGAAGTACAAGTTGCCGCCCCCGCGCCGGTGGCGATGGTCGGGTGCCGCGCGCGCCAGCAGCGCTTCGGCGAACGCCAGCACCACGCGGCCGGGGCCGCCACGGGGTGCGTCCTCCGGTGCGTCGTCGCGCACGTCGCCGAGCACGCCGGTCGCAAGGGTAGCCGCCGTGGCGCCGTCATAGGCTTCGAGCGCTTCGACGACCGCGTAGAGGCGACCGAGGAGGCGTGCCTCGTCGTCGTCGCGCGACGCGTAGAAGCGGGCGAACCCCGGCGTGCGCGCGAGCGCCGGCGCCGCGGATACGAGAAGGCTCGTGAGCCTTTCGAAGGGCACGCTCAGCGCTTCAGACCGTCGAGGACCTCGAGGGCGAGCTCGTACCGACCGAGCGGCGGCATCAGGTACGCGCCCTGAACCTTGTCGCGCACGGCGAAAAGCATCTCGCGGGCGATGCGAACGCCCTCTTTGCGCGCCTCCGGGCCGGCTGGCACTTTGCGCATCCGCTCGCGGATCTCTTCGGGGATCTGCATGCCGGGGACTTCGTTGTGGAGGAACTCGGCGTTCTTGTAGCTGACGAGCGGCAGCACGCCGATCATCACAGGCATCTCGAGGTGGGCGATGCGCTTCAGGACCTTCTCGAGCAGCTCCTGTTGGAACACGGGTTGCGTCATCACGAAGTCGGCGCCGGCGGCGCGTTTCAGCTCGAGCCTGTGAATCTCGCGATCGAGATCGGCCGCGCCGGGCTCGAAGCCAGTGGCGCACAGAAAGCTCGTTTTTCCGCCGTTTATGGGCTTCCCGGCAGGGTCGACGCCGCGGTTCATCTCGCTCGCCATACGGAGAAGGCCCACGGAATCGAGGTCGTAGACGCTCGTCGCTTCGGGGTAGTCGCCGACCTTGGGCGGATCTCCGGTAATGATGACGAGATTGCGAAGGCCAATCGCGTGGGCGCCCAACATGTGGGCCATCTGCGCGAGCAGATTTCGATCGCGCCCGCAGACGTGAAGAATCGGGTCGATGCCGTACTTCTGAAGAAGCAGCGAACAGAATGCGAGGTTGCTCATTCGCGCCATCGCGCGCGGCCCGTCGGCGACGTTGACGATGTCGCAGCCGTTCTCGATGAGCATCCTCGCGGCGTCGAGGGCGACCTGCGGATTCACGCCCGGCGCGGGGTTCACCTCGACGGAAACCACGAACTTGCCGGCAGCGAGCTTGGCGGCGAACGAGCTTCGTTCGGCCAGGGGAACCGGCTCGGAGCCGATGCTGATCTCCGCCGAGGGAAGGCGCGTGTGCGTGTCGGCCGGCTTCGCGCTGCCGCTGTACATGCGCGCGGATTTTGCCATCCACCGCACGTGCTCGGGCGTGGTGCCGCAACAGCCGCCGACCATCGACGCGCCGGCCTGCATCATGCGGCGCGCGAAGACGTCGAAGTACTCCGGCGTCGCCATATAAAGGAGGCGACCGTCGACGGTGCGCGGCAAGCCGGCGTTCGGCTGCACGCAGATGGGCAGGTTCACGCCCCGCATCCGCTCGGCCATCGAGAGCGAGAGCTGCGGGCCGTCGCCGCAGTTCACGCCGATCATGTCGACGCCCCAGCCCGCGAGGGCGCGCGCGACGTGCTCGGGGTCGGTGCCGTCGGCCACGGTTTCCGTGGCGTCGAACGTCACGCTCGCGAGGATCGGCAGGCCGGGCGCGCCGAAACGTGCGGCCTTTACGGCCATTTCAAGCTCGTCCAAGTGCCGAAACGTCTCGAGCACGAGGAAGTCGACGCCCCCTTCGGCGAGGGCCGCCGCCTGCTCGGCGAAGGTGTCGTACGCGACCGTGTTCTCGGCCCGCTTCGCGATGCCGGGGAGAAGCCCCGTGGGCCCCATGGAGCCCGCGACGTACGCCGAGTCGCCCGCCATTTCGCGGGCGATCCGCGCGCCTGCGAGGTTGAAGTTGCGCACCTCGCCGACGAGACCGTGGCGCTCGAGCCGAAAGCGGTTCGCGCCGAAGGTGTTGGTCTCGATGACGTTGGCGCCGGCCGCCACGTACTCGCCATGAACCTTCTTGATCACGTCGGGGCGCGTGACGTTCAGCTGCTCGAAGTTCTGCGTGACGAAGATGCCGCGCTCGTAAAGGAGCGACCCCATGGCGCCGTCGAAAACGAGGATTTGGCTTTTGAGAGCTTCGAGGACCGGGACGAGTGACTTGGAGGTGCTCACGGCTCGGTCGTTATAGTCCGCAATGACGCAAACGCGAATGGGCGGTAAAAGCGAAGACCCATGTACGCCCTCGATATCCCCGTTCGCACGGCAGAGGACGCAGGCCGCCTCGTTCGGGCCCTCGGCAGCCATCGTTACGTGTCGAGTCGCCTGCATCTGGTGCACGCCTTCGCGATCGAAGCGGCGGCTTCGGCCGGAGGCGCGACGGGCATCGCCCTCGACGCCGCGCGCGGCTGGGCGACGGCGACCCTCGAGAACGCCGAGATCGACATCGCGTCGCGCGATCCGCGCCTTTACCGCGCATCCACCGACGCCGAGCTCGCCGCGGTTCTCGAGGCATTCTGGTCCCCCGCCACCGCGCCCGCTGCCCGCTCACGCCTCGACGCGTGGCTCACGCGCGCCGAGCTGCCGGTAACGGCGCGCGCCCCCTTCGACGAGGCCGACGAGGAGGAGATCCACCCGCTCCTCGTCGACGCCGGGTGGGAGCTTCTGCCCCTCGCCTCGCTCGACGCCGAGCGGCACAAAGGCGTGATTGGCGCGTTCGGCGAAGCGATCGATTTCGAGGCCGCGAAGTTCGAAGAGGAGTCTGCGATCCCGAAGGTCGTCTACCTCCACGAGCTCCCCGCGATGGGGCCGGTGGAGCTGCTTCACGGCGCCGATGACGACGGCGCCCTCGACGACGGCCTCACGGTCTGGGCGTCGGGCCACGACACGTACCACGACTACCTGTTACGAGGCGTCTGCCGCGCGGCCAAGCTCGATCCGCCCGAGTGAGGCGTCGAGCTGCGAGGACGAAACTGCGGCGGGAAGCGCCGTCGCAAGGGCCGGCGTCGTGCCGAGCAGGTAGCGCACGACGACCGCGGTGATCTCGTCGGCGAGGCGCGAGTCTTCGAGGTACTCGGGGTGCTCGACGATGGCCGCGCGTACGAGGGCTTGCGAGACGTGGAAGACGACGAACGTCGCCATGTCTAAGTCCTTCGGGACGATTTCGTCCTTGTGCTGGTCGAGGCGCGAGCGAATGAGCCCCACGACTTTGCGGCCGATTTCGTCGACTTTTTCAAGGGTCCCGACGCGTGGAACCTGTTCGACGAACACTTTGTGCAGCTTCGGATCGACGGCGTGGGCGGCGATGTCTTTTCGAATGTGCTCGGCCGCGGCGACAGCGAGCGGCTGCCCCGCCAAGGCCTGGGCGCTTCGCATGTAGACGGCCCACATCGCCTCGCTGTGACGCGCGGCGAGCGCCGCGACGAGCGACTCCTTGTTGGGGAAGTACTGGTAGAGCGAGCCGACGCTGATCCCTGCAACCTTGGCGATGCGGTTGGTTGTCGCGCGGTCGTACCCCTCGCGGACGAGGACCTTCGACGCCGCGTCGAGGATCTTCTGGACCATCTCCTGAGAGCGCTGCTGCCGGGGATTTTTCCGTGGAGCCGTTCGGATTTTCGCGGCCATGGTGAAGCTCTCAAAGGGGCGAAGGTTTCTTCAGCTGGAGAGACCACGTCGCGTGGTCACGGACCGAACGCGAGCATTCGCTCGCATATCGCCTGAGCATGACCAACACGACGCGGTCGGTCAAGGAGCCCCTTGCGCCGGCTCTTCGGGCGCGCGACGCTACGAGCCGCTTGCCGCACGACGCACCCATGCAGACGCTCCCCGAGGCCCTTCAGCGCGCGATTCGCGTCGCGCCCGCATCGCCGCAGCTCCGTGCAATCTTCCGACACGTGCGCCGGCCCATTCGCCTCGATGCGGAAATTCCCGGCGGCGACGACGCGCTCCCCCTCACGGCGCGGCAGCTTCTCAAAGTCGCATCGCTCGGCGGTCCGCTGTCGCTCGACAGCGTGAAGCTCGTCGCGGACGCCGGCGCGCTGCGTCTCGCGTTCTCCGTCGACGGCCGCACGTTCGCGCCCGAGATTGGCGAGCTCGAAGGGGACGTGAACGGCGTCGCCATGAGCCTGCTCGAAGAGCTGCTCTCGCCCGAAGACCTCACCCACGCCATCACCGCGTTCGCGGCCCACTCGGCCAAGCTCGACGCGCTCCAAGCCATCGCCCGGCCGATGCTCCTCGCGACGTCGGTCGACGAAGCGCTGTCGATCATGCTCCTCGGCATCACCTCGGGCTTCGGCCTCGGGATGAACCGCGCGGCTGTCTTCGTGCGCGAAGGCGGATCCGCGGCCTTCGCCGGCTCGAAGGCCATCGGCCCCTACGACGCCCTCGACGCGCACCGCATTTGGGACGCGATCGAAGACGACGAAAAGTCGCTCGACGAGCTCGTTCGCGACGCCGTCACGCGCAACGTCGACTCGAGGTTCGAGACCGCGATCCGCGCCCTCGCCCTCGCCCCCAGCGACACGCCCGGCGACGAAGTCACGACGGTGTTGGCGTCCGAACGCCCGTGCCGCTTCGACGGCCGGGCCCCCGTCAGCGCCACCCTCGTGGCGCTCGCGCCCGGCCAAGAGCTCGTTCTCGCGCCGATTCGCGTCCGAGGCGAGGTTCGCGGCCTCGTCTTCGCGGACAACCTGTTCGTTGGGAACAAGGTCGACGACGACCTCTTGATGCTCATCGGCTCGTTCGTCGACCAGCTCGCCCTCGTCTGGGAAAACCTCGCGCTTCTCCAGCGGGTCGAGACGCTTCGCAACGGCAACGGGAACGGCACGAAGCCGTAGCGACCGGCGAGGTCACTCGCGCGGGTCTCTTAGCGGGATCTTGAGGACGATAGGCTCGTCGCGCGGTTTGGTCGGTGTCGCCTTGGGGTCGAAGCTCGCCCACTGGCTCCGGGCAACGAAGAAGTAATCGTCGCCCACCACAGTGCCGAGGGTCGGCTCGGCGAAGAGCGGGTTGTTCATCTCGAGGATCGTCGCGCTCTCGACGCCGTTGGCGCGCGGATCGAGCGTAAGGCGCACGATGCGCGGTGGATCGACGCCGTTTTGCGACGCGATGATCTCGGTGGCGTTCCCCACTGACCGCGCCGCGAGGCCGTCGATGCCCGTGAGAAGCACGCCGTCGGGGAGCGTGAGCTTCACGACCGCGCGCGCGAGGCCGCCAGGCTCGTCTACGCGGTCGACGCGGTAAAGGCCGCGGCTGTAGTCGGCGACGAGGAGCGAGCCGTTGGCGAACGCGACGATCCCCTGGGGCGACGCGAAGGTTCCAGGTGGAACGACTTGCGAGAGGACTTTCGTCCCGACGGGGAGCGTGTAGACGGCGCCCGACGTTGCATCGGTGACGAACGCGTCGCCCCGCGCGTTGAGCGCGAGATCGCCCGGCGTGTGCTTGCGACCGCCGCCGGTGAGGGCGACCTGGCGGCGCACGGCGCCGGTGTCGACGTCGAGCTCGAGGATCGCCCCTTGGCCGAGCGTCTCGGGCGTCGCGCCCTCCATCTCGGGGACGCCGGCCGTGGTCGCGAAGAGCGCGCGGCGCTTCACGTCGACGGCGATTCCGAGCACGCCGAGCATGCCGTCCTTCGCCGCGGAAACGAAGTCGGTGACCGCGCCGTTGCGGTCGACGCGGACGATTTTTCGGCCGTGAACGGCGCTCACGAAGAACGCGCCGGTCTCGTTGTCGTGGGCGATGCCTTCGGTGAGGAGATCGCGATCGCGCAGCGTGAAGGCGACCGAGCTCGCCACGAGGGGCGCCTTGAGCGCCTCGAACCGCGCGCGAACGGCGATGAGCTCCGGCGTCTTCGCGACGGCGGCGAAGTCGTCGTCCTTCGAGATGTCGAAAAAGATTTTTGCGCCGACGAGAACGTCGAGAACGTCGGCGGTGGCCGTCGCGCGCTCGTTCAACGCGTACGCGCAGGCGAGGTTGTACAGGGCGCGCGGGCTATCGGGCGTGGCCTCGGCGTCGGCGCGGCTAAGCCTTAAAAACGCGATGTAATCCTTTGCGGCGTAGGCGCGCTTCAACGCTTCGGCGCGCGAGACGACGACGGGCTCGGACGGCGGCGCGGTGATCGGGCTGCGCGGCGAGCTGCACGACAGCACGCTCGCGAAGGTCGTGACGCACGCGGTCGCGGCGGCGACGAGGGCGACTTCTCGGAGGCGGTTCATGGAGGACGGCGATGCTGGGCGACAAGCCCGCGAATTGACAGTCTGTTTCGCGTGCTCCAAGCTCCCGCTCTGTGGACACCTCTGTGCGTATGAGTCGAGAGAACGCCGGCGCGAGCCGCCGATCTTGATGGACAGCGAGAACCGTCACAAGGTCGCGAAGCTCGAGCAGCTCCTCGAGAATGTGCGCGAACGAGCGCACGGCACACCCGACGACGATCTCACCGGCGTCGTCGGTGCAGCGCTGCTCGCGCGCGAATCGACCCCCGAGCC
>JANXMC010000643.1 GCA_025354825.1 Myxococcales bacterium | reverse complement strand
CGGCCGTGCGTCGGCGCGAGGAGGACAGATGACCCCGCCCGATCCCACGAATCGCGACGGCGCGAGGGGCGTGGTGGCAACGCGGCGCCCGACGGTCGTCGTCATCACCGGCCTCTCCGGCGCGGGCAAGTCCACGGCCCTCCATGCGCTCGAAGACTTGGGCTTCTTTTGCGTCGACAACTTGCCGACGGCCCTCGCCACGCCCGCCGTCGAGCTTTGCGAGAAGGGTGGCATGTTCCACGTCGCCCTCGGGATGGACGTGCGCGTGCGCGCGTTCCTCGGCGCCGTCGGCACGACGCTCGCGGCCCTCGAAGCGGGCGGCACGCGCGACGTTCACGTGGTCTTCCTCGACGCGTCCGACGAAACGCTCCTCCGTCGTTTCAGCGAAACGCGACGCCCTCACCCCCACGGCGCCGCGCACCTCGAAACCGAAGCCGCTCCCAGCGCCGCCCTCGCCCTGCTCGACGAGCTGAATCTTGAACGCGAACGCCTGGCGCGCCTCCGTGCGCGCGCCACGCGGGTCATCGACACGACGTCGCTCTCGGTCCACGAGCTGCGCCGCGCGATTCTCGATCAGTTCGGCGCCGAGTCCGGCACCGCGCTGCGCATGAACACGCGCATCGTCTCGTTCGGATACAAATACGGCACGCCGGCAGATGCCGACCTCGTCTTCGATGTTCGCTTTTTGACGAATCCCTACTTCATCGCCGAGCTGAAGCCCCTCTCCGGCATCGACAAGCCCGTCGCCGACTTCGTCATGAGCCTCCCCGAAGCGCGGGAGCTCTTTTCGAAGGTCGTCGATTTTCTCACGTTCGTGATTCCCAAATACGAGCGCGAAGGGAAAAGCTATTTGACCATCGCCATCGGCTGCACGGGCGGCCGCCACCGGTCGGTTGCCCTCGCCGTCGCCCTCGCCGCGACCGTCTCCCACGCCATCAGCTCGCCCATTCACGCCGTGCACCGCGACGTCTTCCGCGGCACGGGAACGATGCCACCGGGCAGCATGATCCCTCCGTCGGCGGGGGAGCGATGAGCGACCGCACCGTTCGCGAGTTCATGATCGTCAACAGCCTCGGGCTTCACGCCCGTGCGGCGACGAAGCTCGTTCAGCTCGCCTCGAAATTCCCCTGCGAGGTCGAGCTCGCACGCGAGGATCAGACCGTGAACGGCAAGAGCGTCATGGGGGTTCTCCTCTTGTGCGGCTCCTGCGGGACGACGATCGAGGTGCGCGCCGAGGGCGAACGCGCCGAAGAGTGCGTCAACGCGATTGGCGATCTCATCGCGAACAAGTTCGGCGAATCGAAGTAGCGCGACGCCCCCCTACGCCGATGACCACCTCCCGCCCTCCGCGCATGTCCGAGCCTCCGAGCTCCCCTTCGAGCATCACGCTCAAGGGGATCGCGGCGTCGCCGGGCGTGGCTGTGGGGCGTGTTTTGGTGCTCGGCGATTCGCGTGCGTCGTACACGCGACGTCGCATCACGCCGTCGCACATTCCCACCGAGATCGCGCGCATCCGCCGCGCGGTCGAGCAGGCGAAGCAGAGCCTCATCGACGTGAGCGCGGAGATTCCGCCGGAGGCCGCTCCGGATCAATCGGCGATCCTCGACGCGTACTTGATGATGCTCGGTGACCCGATGCTCCACACGCGTGTGGAGCGCGGCATTCGCGACGAGCGCAAGTGCGCCGAGTGGGCGGTCGCACAGGCGAGCGAGGAGATAGGCGCCCTCTTCGGCGGCGGCGATCGTCATCGCGACGCGTACATCACCGAGCGCCGCCACGACGTCGAGTTCGTCTGCGACCGGCTTCTGCGCGCGCTGATGGGCGAGCCCGCGGCCATCGTCCCGCGGCTCGATCAGCCCACGGTCATCGTCGCGCGCGACCTCTCGCCGGCCGACACCGCAGGCATGGTGAAAGAGCCCGTCATCGCCTTCGTCACCGAGGTCGGCTCACGAACGAGCCACACGGCGATCATGGCGCGGGCCCTCGAGATCCCTGCCGTCGTCGGAACGCACGACGCGCTTCACACGATCCGCACGGGCGACGTCGCCATCGTCGACGGCCTCCGCGGCGAGGTCATCGTCAACCCCGGCCCCATCGCCCTCGAAGACGCGCGCATTCGATCCGCGCGCCACTTGGCCTTCGCGCGCGGCTTGCTGTCGTCGCGAGATCGCCCCTGCGTCACGAAGGACGGCCTCGCCGTAAGCCTCAAAGCGAACGTCGAGCTCCCCGCCGAAGCGATCCTCGCGCTCGACCACGGCGCCGAAGGCATCGGCCTTTACCGCACCGAGTTCCTCTACATCGATCGCGCGACGCAGCCCGACGAAGAGGAGCAGTACGAGCTTTACCGCGCCGTCGTCGAAGCCGTCGCGCCGCGCCCCGTGGTGCTGCGCACGTTCGACATTGGCGGCGACAAGTTCGCGAGCACGTTCCGCCTGCCCGCCGAGATGAACCCCGCGCTCGGCCTGCGCGCGGTTCGCCTCGCGCTGAGCCAGCCCGAGGTGTTCAAGACGCAGCTCCGCGCGATGGTCCGCGCGAGCGCGCACGGCGACTTGCGCATCATGGTGCCCATGGTCGCGAGCGTTCACGAGCTACGGCAAGTTCGCGTGCTGCTCAACGCGTCGATCGAAGAGGTCGAACAGCGCGGCTTCGATCACGCGCCGCACATTCCGCTCGGCATGATGATCGAAGTCCCGTCGGCCGCGTTGATGGCCGACGTCTTCGCGCGCGAGGCCGAATTTTTCAGCCTCGGCACGAATGATCTCGTGCAGTACGCCCTCGCGATCGATCGCACGAACCACTCCCTCGCGCCCCTCGCCTCGCCCTTTCACCCGGCCATCGTACGGATGATCGCCGGCGTCTGCGAAGCCGCTCGCGAACGCGCACTGCCCGTCTCCATTTGCGGCGCGATGGCGTCCGATCCGCTCGCAGCCGCGCTGCTCGTGGGGCTCGGTCTGCGCGAGCTGTCGATGGAAGCGGCGGCGATCCCCGAGATCAAAGAGGCGCTCCTACGCGTCACGTTGACCGAGTGCGAAGAGGCCGCCTACGAAGCGTTGCGGGCGGAGAGCGCCGACGCCGTCGAAGACATTCTCGCGAAGCTGTTCGCGCCGCGCTTCTACGATTTGCTCTCGGGCGAGGCGCGTCTCAGCGAGCCCGAGATCGAGCCCGACAGCGGCGAATGCGACGGCGCCGAACGCGCCGACGCGGGTGACGACGACGCGGCATTCGCATGACGCAGACCGCGTAAGTTCGCCGCGTCGCGCGTGTTGCTTATCCTTTTTCGTCAGCTCTGACGAGCGCGTCGAATCAAGGTGGCAGCCGAAAAAGTGGTGCTACCTTCCGCGCCCGATGACCAGGCAGCTATTCCGTCGCGCCGCGCGATGGGCCGCAGGCGCGCTCATTTGGGGAACCGCGGCCGTCGGCGCAGCAGCCGTAGCCGCGAGCTCTCCGGGGTGCAGCGACTCCACGCAGACGAAGACCGTTTCGTCGCCGTGCCCACCAGGTGAAACCTGCCAGGCACGCCTCACGCTTCTGCACACGGCCGACATCCACTCGCGCCTTCTGCCCTACGACCTGCTCATCACGCAGGTCGATGCGAACCTCGGCCTCGGCGCACCGAACGAGCTGAAGAACGTCGGCGGCGTCGCCCGCATGTCGTACATCCTCGGGAGCCGCTTGATTGTCACGATCTTCGAACGAGCCCTCACCACCCCCCATCGAGTGGACTAAGTAGAAGGCAGAATGGCAGCCGAGCATCGCAGATTTTA
>JANXMC010000476.1 GCA_025354825.1 Myxococcales bacterium | reverse complement strand
GATCAACGCGCTCTTTTACGATCTCGATCGCCGCCAGGTTCTCGACTGGTGCGGCGGCATGGCCGACGTCGAGCGCCGTACGATTCATACGATTGGCGAGCCGTCGATCCGATTCCGAGAAGATCCGGTCCGCATTCTCCGCGCGATCAAGTTCGCGGCACGGCTCGATCTCGGCATCGCGCCCGACGTCTACGACGCGATGGTCGCCTGCCGCGACGAGCTCGCGAAGGCCGCGCGCCCGCGTATTTTCGAAGAGATTCTGCGGTTGATGCGCGGAGGCGCGGCCCATCGCTCGATGTGGCTTCTCTGGGAGAGCGGCGCGATGGCGGTGCTCATGCCGGAGCTCGCGGCCTTCGTCGACGATGACGAGGCAACGGACGGCGGCGGCGAGCGCTTCTGGCGCAAGCTCGACGCGATCGACCGGAAGACGAAAGACCTCGGGCGCCCGCTCGACGACATCGTGCTGTGGACGTCGCTGCTTCAAGAGCCGCTCGCCGAAGCGTGCATCGGCGAGCGCGACGTGATTCGCGCGGCCTACGATTTCCTCGAGCCGATCATCGCGCGCGTCGCGATGCCCCGCCGCATCGCCGACGCCCTTCGCCGCATCGTCGCGATGCTGCCGCGTCTCGCCACGGGCAAAGCCGGCCGCTTCGCCCGCACCGAGCTCCTCGGTCTCGCCCTCGACGTCCTCGAGATCGATCTCATGGCGCGCGATCGCGCGATCGACGTCGTCGACGGCATGCGCGACGCGTCCGACCTCCCGCGCGTCGCCGTCGCGCCGGCCGCAGCGCCGCGCACGGGCCGACCACGCTCACGCTTCCGCAGCGTACCTCGCTGACCCACGCTCCACGTCGACGAAAGCCTCCGAAAAAAGGGCGGGGGTCGCCTTCGTAGGGATGGTTCCGCACGGAACGATCGGACTCTCTGCAAACGGCAGTTCGTTAGCAGGAGCGCCGATCGTTCCGCGTGAAACGATTCTCGGAAGGGGCAGGTCGGCCCGAGCCGAGCTCGTTACGGCTTCGACCCGGCGGCCCGGCTCACGCACTCGTGGGCGCGGTCGCCGACCGCTAGCCGCGCGCACGATGCGTAGGCGGCGCGTGCGGCATCGGCGTTGCCGAGACGCTCGTGGGCGGCGCCGAGTGCGAGCTCCGACGTCACGGCCACTCCGCTCGCCGACGCCGCGCCGGCTTCTCCCGCGGCGATGGGAGCTTTCCGCATGAAAAGGCCGCCGATCGCGACCCCACAGGCGAGCGTCATCGCGATCACGACCGCCGTCCGGAACCCGGTTCGCTCGCCTCGCGCGCTGGCGTCGGCCAACGCCGATGTCGCGCCGAGCGAGCCCGTCGGCGGCACCGTCGCGACCCCCATCTGCGACGCCGAGCCGATGCTCACGAGGGGGTTACGCATCCGCCCCGCCGTCGTTGCGCCGCCGTCGAGCATCAGCCGCATCTCGTCCAAACCGGGGAAAATATCGAACAAACGCGCGCGCGCGTCGGCCACCGACGCAGGCCGCTCCTCTGGCGTCGGCGCCATCATGTCGGCCACGAGCTGATCGAGCTCGATGGGGAAATCGCGAAGCGACTGCGACACGCGCGGCGGCGGCCTCGAGAGAATCTGAAAGATCATCTGCTCGTAAGAGCCGCGATGGGGGGTAGGCCGGCGCTCCAACGAGCATCTCGTAGAAGACCGCGCGGAGCGAATAGATGTCCGTGCGCTGATCGACCGAGGAGAGCGCCTGCGCCTGCTCGGGCGACATGTACTGCGGCGTTCCAATGGTCGCGCCCACGCGGGTGATCTGCGTGCCGCTCGCGATGCGCGCGTCGCGAACGAGCTTCGCGATGCCGAAGTCCAACACCTTCACCTTCGTCGAGCCGTCGTCGGACCGCGCGAGGAAGACGTTGGCCGGCTTCAGATCGCGATGGACGATCCCGTTCGCGTGCGCGCGCTCGAGGGCGAGGCAGACCTGGCGCAAGATGCCGGCGGCGAGGTCGGGCCGAAGCTGTCCGCGCGTCGACAGCACCATGGCCACGTCGTCCCCCTTCAGAAGCTCCATGACCATGTACGGGCCGAGGGCCTGATCTTCGCCAACGTCGAAAACGTGGACGATGTGCTCGCTGTCGATGGCCGATGCGGCCCGGGCCTCGCGAAGAAATCGAGCCGTCGCCTCAGCATTTCGCGAGAAGAGCGCCGAGAGCACCTTGATCGCGACGCGCTTGCCGAGCTCGAGGGAGTAATCACGAAACTCGAAGTCTCCCGCCGCCGGCCGCACGGCCGGGGCACGCGCGCTTACGTCGTCGTCCGGCGTGCTCGCGCGCGCCGTCGCGTGCTCGGCGCTCACACCGACGGTGGTCGCGTCGCCGTCGTAGTCGTCGGCGATGTCGCGAAACTCGGAGGGTGACGGCCGCCCGCTCGATGATCCACCGGATGGCGCCACAGACCCAAAGCGAATCACCCGAAGAGGCCACCGTCAACGCGGCGAGATCTCGCCACATGTACGGAACGTGCTTTTTTTATGCGCTTTCGTGCGCTTCGGCGATGGCCTCCACCGTCGTCTCCTCGTAGGCGAGGGCGTCTGCGAGCTCGGTGGCGTAGGCCATGGGCGCAGAGCATGTTCGTCCGCGGCAGACGTAGGCGACGGGCTCGTGATGCGGAGGCTTGCCGTCGGCGAGGAGCGCGCAGGCGGCGAGGCTCGCGCTGTCGGTTGGATCGACCCACGCGACGTTCAGATTCGGCACGTAGGCCGCGAGCGCCGCATGGCCAAGGGCGCGCGTACGGTCGTCCGAAAGCGCGCCGACCACGACGACATCCGTCGCTCCGCGCACGAGCCGGTCGAGGACGCAGATCGTCTGGCTCATACCGAACGGGTTCTCCATCGCGGCGGGGGCGAGGCGTTCGAGCTCAGTCGTCGCGTAGGTCGCGTACGACGCGTCGACGAGGGCGCCGAGCTTCAGGAGGGCGAGGCACGCCATGGACGTGCCGCTCGGGATGGCGTGGTCGAACGGATCCTTCGCGCGGTGGATGAGCGCCTCGCCGTCGCTCGCCGTGAAAAAGAACCCTTTTTCCTCGGCATCCCAAAAGTGGGCGAGCGTCGCGTCGACGATGGCGCGCGCAACGCCGACGTAACGTGGCGTCGCGGTGGCTTCGTAAAGGTCGAGCGCCGCGCAGGCGACGAAGGCTGCGTCGTCCAAGAAGCCTGGGCCCTTGGCAACGCCGTCTTTCGCGTGGCGGAGAACGCGGAGCCCTTCGGTCTTGGGGCGGGCGCTGGTGGCGCTGTCGGTGACGAGGAGCTTCGCCTCGACATAGGCGAAGGCGCGCTCGGCCATGGCGATCATCTCGGCATCGCCGAGAGCGGCGCCGGCGTGGGCGAGCGCGCCGATCATGAGGCCGTTCCAGCTCGCCATGATCTTCTCGTCGCGAAACGGCTTGATGCGCGTATCGCGGGCTTCGAGGAGGCGCGCCTTGGCCCGCGCGAGCGCGGCGTCGATGTCGGGGAGCGGTCGATCGTAAGTGCGGGCGATCTCGTCGATGGGGACGACGGCGGACAGGACCGTTTTGCCGGTGTGCTCGAAGTTGCCATTGTCGGTAATCCCGAAATGGGCAATTGCGAAATCGGCGCCGTCGATATCGTTGCCCATCGCTTCGCGTACTTCTTGGGCCGACCAGACGAAGAACTTCCCCTCTTCGCCTTCGCTGTCGGCGTCTTGGGTCGCGTAGAAGCCGCCATCGGGCGCGGTCATTTCGCGCCTTACGTAGGCCGCGATTTCTTCGCAAATTAGCCGAAATGTCGCGTCGCCGAACGCCTGGTATCCGTCGGCGTAGAGCCGCAGGAGGAGGGCGTTGTCGTAGAGCATCTTTTCGAAGTGCGGGACGAGCCACATCTCGTCGGTCGAGTACCGGTGAAAGCCGCCGCCGAGGTGGTCGTAGATTCCCCCCGACCGCATGGCGTGAAGTGCGGCCCGCGCGCGCGTCGCGCTCACCGGATCGGCTTCGATCTTTCCGCGTCGGAGCAAAACGTCGACGGACATCGTGTTGGGAAACTTCGGTCGCGTGCCGAACCCGGGATTCTCGTCGTCGAAGCGCGTGCCGAGCTTCGCGGTGGCGCGCGCGAGAAGATCCGGCGCGGGAGAGTAGGCGGCGCCTTCGCTTCGACCGCCGCCCTTGGTCGCGCTCGCGATCGCCTCGGCGAGCTCACCCGCTTGCGAGAAGACGTCGTCGCGCTTCGTGTTGTAGGCGTCCGAAATCGACGCGAGCACTTTGGGGAAGCCTGGCATTCCGTACCGATCCGCAGGGGGAAAGTAGGTGCCGCCGAAAAACGGCTTCTGCTCCGGCGTGAGAAACACGGTGAGCGGCCAGCCGCCGCTGCGCCCGAGAAGCTGGACGACGAGCTGATAGATTTGGTCGAGATCGGGCCGCTCTTCGCGGTCGACCTTGATGTTCACGAAGCGCTCGTTCATCAGCGAGGCGATCTCTTCGTTCTCGAAGCTCTCGCGCTCCATGACGTGGCACCAGTGGCAGGCCGAGTAGCCGATGCTGAGGAGAATCGGCCGGTCCGACCGCTTCGCTTCGGCGAGCGCCTCTTCGCCCCACGGGAACCAATCGACTGGGTTCTTCGCGTGCTGCTGCAGGTAGGGCGAAGCTTCTTTCGCGAGGCGGTTCTCTTTCGAGCTCGACATCCCCATCGTGAAACCACGCCGGACCGATGATTGAAAGGTGAAACCTCGGGTATAGAGACGGGGCTCGACCCATGAAGCGCATTCACCTCGGCGACAGTCTCGACGTACTCGCCACGTTGCCCGAAGGGTTTGCGCGCCTCGTGTACATCGACCCGCCGTTCAACACGGGGCAGGTGCAGAAGCGCACGCGCATGAAGACGCAGGCCCACGAAGAGGGCGAACGCGTGGGCTTCGGCGGCAAGCGCTACAAGGTCGAGCATGTCGAGAGCAGCACCTACGAAGACAGCTTCGACGACTTCATCGGGTTCTTGATGGAGCGCGTCCGTGCCTCCGTGCGCTGCATGACGCCCGACGCATCTATCTTTGTGCATCTCGATTCGCGCGAGGTTCACTACGCGAAGGTCGCGCTCGACGGCCTCTTTGGGCGCGCCTCGTTCAAGAACGAGATCATCTGGGCCTACGACTACGGCGGTCGCCCGAAAAATCGTTGGCCCGCGAAGCACGACACGATCCTCTGGTATGCGCGCGACCCTTCGAAATACGTCTTCGACTACGACGCGATGGACCGCATTCCGTACATGGCGCCGGGCCTCGTGGGCCCCGAAAAAGCAGCCCGCGGGAAGACTCCGACCGACGTCTGGTGGCACACCATCGTGCCGACGAGCGGCAAGGAGAAGACGGGGTACCCCACGCAGAAGCCCCTCGGGATCGTCGAACGCGTCGTGAAGGTGCACTCGGCGCCGGGGGACGTAGTGCTCGACTTTTTCGCCGGCAGCGGCACCTCCGGCGAGGCCGCGGCGAAGAACGACCGCGGGTTCGTGTTGGTCGATCGGAGCGAAGATGCCGTTCGTGTGATGCGCACACGATTGGCGAGGTTCGAGCCCGAAGTCGTTGGCGTGGTCCCCGCGATGGCCGCGGTAGAGCCCGTCGGCTACGTTTCGGAGAACCTCGAATGAGTCGACAGGCCCGAGCGGCGAGTGAGACGGGACCGGTGCGGCCGGGGAAAGCCGAGAAGGCGGAAAGGGCGGACGGCCGCGTCGCCGCCGCGCGGAAAGCGCTGCTCGAGGGGGTTGGCGCCGAAGTCGCCGCGAGCTTTCCCGGCATCACGCGCCTCGGTGGGCAGATCGTCGCCGCGCTGTATTTGTGCGACGGGCCGTGCTCGATGGACGTCCTCGCGGCGGATCTCGGGCGGTCGAAGAGCAACATCTTCGCGAACCTCCGCGGCCTCGAAGGAGCCGGCATCGTGCAGCGCCAGCGCGAGACGGGCGCACGCTTCGACAGCTACGCGCTCAAGGGGATGTATCCCGACGTCGTCATCGGCGCCTACGTGGCACGCCTGCGCCGTGTGCTCGCCGACAAGCGAAGCCTGGTTCACAACGCCATCGATCTACTCGGCGACGCAGGCGGCGACGACGCCGACGCGCTCCGCGAGCGCCTCGATACGCTCGCGCACAAGTACGAGCGCTTCGGCACGCTCTTCAACCGCGTGGTGCCACCGCTCGACGGCCCCCTCGATCTCGAAGCGGTCCTCGACGCGATCCCGGAGCCCGTGCTGCTCGCAGCTACCGCGCTACTGGCGCAGGCCCTCGCACTGCCGAAAAAACGGTAGCGCGAGGGCGCGAGCCGACCCGATTTACGCTGCCGTAATCTCGACGCGGAGAAGCTTGCGGCCGATGAATAGATAGTCGCCGTGGGCCAGCTCGCGCTCGGCGCGGAGGCGAAGGTACGTGCCGTTGCGGCTGTTGAGATCTGTGAGCGTGTGGCGGCCCGCGGTCTCCTCGAGCTTGCAGTGCGACGCGCTCATGTAGAGGTCCGTCGGGAAGTTGAGATCGCCGCCCTCGCGGCCGATCTGCAGCCCGTGATTGCGCGCGCAGACGACCATGCCGGGCGCGCCGCCTTGGAGTAGCTGCGATACGCGGAAGGGGCTCTGATGCTTCGGCGACGAATAAAAGTAGGTGCCGTCCGGCGCCGGGCCGTCGGTGAGCTTGGGCGTCGTGTCGAAGCGAAAGAGCTGCTCGCCGGCGAGGAAGTGGTCGCCCGTGACGATGTCGACCGTGCCGCGAACGCGCCAGAACACGCCGTTGAGCGACCCCTCGTCTTTCACGACGAGCTTGCCGTTTCGGTAAAACAGGTTGGCGTGCCGCGGCGAGACGAACGGATCGTCCGGGAAAACAAGCTGTCCGCTGCGGCCGACGACGTGCTGATCGGCGTTGAGCTGGTAGCTCAGACCCTCGACCCCTTCGCCGCGGATGAGAATGAGCTTCGCCTTGCCGGGCGCTTGGAGCTGGCCGAAAAACTGGGTGCGGGCGCCAAGAATTTCGGGCGGCACCGCGGCGCCGCAGCGCCCGCAGAACTTGTGACCCATGGGGACCGGGGTCGAGCAAGAGCGGCAAACGAAGTTTTTGGCCTGATCCATCAGCTCCTCCAGAGACAAGTCGCTCTCCCGAGGTGCATCGAGCACGGAGGGAGGGGCGACCTCGACAATGCTTTCGGCGGCGGCCACCACCACGAGGGGAGAAGAGACGTGGACCTTCGCCACCCGTATCTCGTTCGCGGAGGCGTTCGGGTCGAACGCGCCCGAGGACGATACCGCCGTCTCGGCCTCTTGTGCGCGATTTGCGGCGCCGCCCGCACCACCGCTGCCGCCACCACCACCGCCTGGGAGAGCCACGCCGCCTTGCGAGCGGCGCTTTCGCGGCAGGTCTTGCGCGAAGGACGACGGCGGCTCGGTGAGTCCCGCCTTCGCGCGCACCGATGCCGCCTTCGGATCGCTCGCGCGCGGAGTCGCGGGGAACAGCAAAAGGCCGCCCTCGCACCCCGAGCACGTGGCACGGCCCAAGGTATTGAACGTGTCGCAGCGGCCGCAGACGGCCCCGATTTCGAATTCCATCGCCGTTTGCCGTTAAGCCGTTAGCGGGATCACCACTGCCACGGTGCGTGCGGTGGCGGTTTCCGAAGCGTCGAAGCTATCAAATCACGGCTCAGAAAACCCAGTTGAAGTGGGGCTCGGTGATTCCCGCAGCGCCCCACAGGCGGAAGTAGATGCGACGGCACAGCCTCGGCTCGAACTGCCCGTAGTCGCGTGAATCGAGGTGAAGCGCACGGTTGTCGCTCACGACGAAGAACTTTCCGACCTCGGCTTTGCCCTCGAACGGCTCGGCGGTGCTCGCCTCGGGCGAGCGCAAGACTTCGAAATTGGCGCCGTCGTAGGACTCTTGCCAGCAGTCGAGCGCGAGCGCCTCGCCGTCCTTCGACGTCACGGACATGACCGGTTCGGTGCAGCGTCTAGGCGATGGCGACCTTCGCCCCTTCGAGTTCGCGGTGCCGGCGGCGATGGTGATGGGGTCGCCGTTGTGGGCAATGACCCGCGCGACGACGAAGCGATCGGGCGAATCGGGATCGACACACCGAACCAGGTTGGAGATCTCCGGGATGCCCTCCTTCGAGATCACGACCAGGTCGCCCGCGACCAACGTCGGCAGAATCGACGCCGAGAGCGCCGCGTCGTCGCCGGGGACCGTCCAGAAATCGATCACGGTCAGGTAGAGGCCGAGCACGATGAGCCCGCCTCCGCCGAAAATCCACGCGAACAGCTTTAAAAGGAACTTCATCGCGTCGCGCCCATGGTTAGAGCTCGCCTTGATCGGCGTCGATGGACGCCTTTAGATAGTTGCGCGCGCGGAGCGCATAGGCGCCGTTCGGATGGTCGCGCAGCCAGTCGCGAAAGTTCTCGGCGGCGAGCGCGAAGCTGCCGCGACGATAGTTCGATATGCCAATTGCGAAGGACGCGGGATAGGCCGGGTCCATCAGCGCATACCGTTTGATCTTGTCGATGCGCCACCGCTCGGCTTCGACCCGCTCGCCGGCGACGAGGGACGCGCAGGTCGCCCCGTCCCTCGCGTTTCGGCGTGCTGCGGACAGCGCCGCCGACGCGCTCTCCGACGGGTGGGGGAAACCCAAATAGAGCGCGTAGATCGCGCGCGTCTCGTCGGTCGTGAGCGCGAGCTCTTGAACGCCGTCGACGCTCGCCGTCGCGTTCCACATCATCTTGAACGCCGCACGGCGCTGGGCGTCGTTCAAGACGACCCTATTGTGGTCGCGCAGCCACGACGCCGCTCTCATGCGCGGCACGAACCCCGAGCCGAGCGCTTCCATCTCGGCGCTCACCGTGCCCGTCGCCTCGAAGCGCGCGATTTCGACGAGGAACGTTTCGAGCTCCACGGCGCGCAGCACGAGGAGCGCATGGGGTCCGAGGGCCGCGTCGCGCAGCACGCGCGACACCGCCGCGTCGAGCGTCGACTTGCGCTCGTACAGAAGCAGCTCGGGAGCGTTCTGGTTCGCCGCCTGCCCTTCGTTCAGCGCACGCAGCGCCGACCCAATCGCGCGCACGTCCGCAGAGAGCGGCGCGCGTCGCGCCTCTTCGGCGAGCAGCTGATCGGCGCGAGCCGAGTGCTCGAGGGCGCGTGCATCGCCGAGAGGAATCGGCACGTCGTCGGGCGACACCGCGCGAGGGAGCAGAAGGCCGCCCACGAGCAGCGCCACGCCGAGCGGCACGGCCGCCAACAGCGCCGTCGCGAGCGCCGACGTCGTCCCTTTTTTTTGAGGTGAATCCGAAGATTCGCGCGTCTCTTTTCGAGCGCTCATGGCCACTAGGGCTTCATGCTACCATCGCTCGCTGTGGAACTTCGTCGGCATTCGCGGAAGGCCCTCTCGGTGTCCGTCACGTTCGCCGCGCGCTCCGCGGACGAGCCTCTGCCCGGTGCGCACCCACCGCGATGGGAGGGCGTCTCGCGGGATATCTCCCTCGGGGGGATCTTCATAGAGACCGAGTCGCCCTTCGCATTCGGAAGTACGATCACCGTCTACATCACCCTGCCCGCCTACGGCGCCGAGCTCGCGCTCGCCGCGGTCGTTCGGTGGACGGCGCCCGACGGCATGGGGCTGCAGTTCGGCTCGATGGGGGCCCACGCGACCCACGCCATCACCGAGGTCACGCGCTAGTTAGGCTGCTGCGGCCACGCTCGCGTCCGTCGGCATCGCTCGACGACCAGGAAGGTCGAATCGCTCCGCCTTCCTAGCGAGCGCGGCCTCGCTACGCCTAGCTAACGTGTGACGACACGCGGGCGAGGACGGAGAGAGGCGCAGAGAGTTTGATTAGCGCGTGAGCACGATCGGGATCGCGATGCGCGCGGCGCCGGCGAAGTGCGTGCGGTAGATGCCTTCCGACGCGCAGCTTTGAACGGCGGGGGGGAGCGGCGGGTCGAACGTTGCGACGTGGACGGCGCCTTCGTCGTCGCTCTCGACGGTGAGTGTCGTGCGGACGGTGATGGTGACGTCGCCGCGCGGCGGGGCGTTCTTTTCCCAGCACGCTTTCACCGCGGCGGCGACACCGACGTCGCCAGGCTTGGGCGCAGCGGCGACCGCCACGGGCGCGACGGGCTCGGTGGCAGGCGGCGTGTTGGCGGCGACCGCTTCGACTGCGACGGGCGCGGGGGGCGGCAGCACGACAGTGGGGGCATCGGGCACGATGGCCGCAACGGGCTCGCTGTCGGCGGCGATGGGCGCCGATGCCGCGACCGAAGGTACGGCCGTTCGAGCGCCGCCGGCCGCGGCCAGCGTGAACGACGGGGCTCGCGTCGCAGCGGCGGCGAGCCCGAGGGCGGGCGGCGCCACCGGGGCGACGAGCGATGCAGCGACGGGGGCTTCGTCGTCTTCGATGGGGAGCAGGGTCGCGGCGCGAACGAAGCCGGCGGTGTGCTCGACGTGAAGCGTTCCACGTGGATCGCTCACGAGGAACTCGACGTGGGCCGGCGCCGTCACGAGGGAGCCGTAGGTCGATCCGCGCAACGGCGCGGGACCGACGGAAATCACGCCGTCGGTGAGATCGACGATCACTTTTTCGCCCACGCGCTCGACGCGCAGGTGCGTGCCGTGGACGGCCACGCGTGCGCTGTCGATGTCGACCGCGAACGCCTCGCCGAGCTCGACATGGGCGACTTGCGCTTCCAACGCGCCGCGTTCGAGCGCCAGCACGAGCGGTCCGCCGGCATGGCCGACGGAGATGCGCGATGCGCTCTCGAGCGCCCACGTGACCTTCGACGGTTCGACGAAGACCGCGCGACCCCCACGCACTTCGACCGCGTCGCCGACGGCCATCGGCCGCTCGCGCGAGGCCGTGAGGCCGTTGACCGTCACCGTCGTCGCGCTGTCGCTTCGCGAGAGCTTGCTCGCCCGTTCGCGCGCCGCGCCCGACGAAGAGCCAGACGATGCGCGCGCATGCCCACGACCTTCGCCGGTGATCGTGTCGTGATCGACGTGGCCTGCGAGGACGAGCATCGCGGCGGCAGCGGCAGTGATGCCAGCGAGCACACCCCAGGCTGCACGGGAGCCGCGGAAGCGCGTCGCTGCCGCGACTTGCGCATCCTCGCGATCAAGCTTCGCGAACAGTGCGTCGTCGAGCGCGCTCCAGTCGGAGCTCGTTCGCCCCTCGAGCGTGCGCAGGCCCGCGTCGTCGCGAACATCTGCCGTCGCTTTCGCGAGGGCGCGCGACTTCTCGGCCTCGAGCGTTACCGTTGGCACAACAGGGATCGAATCCCGCGAATCCGTCATGGATCGCCTCCGTTCGCCGGCCCCCCGGTGAAGCTTAGCTGAAGCGCGGCGAGTGACGGCTCTTCGGACAACATTCCTTCAAGCTCGCGGCGCGCGTAGAAGAGGCGCGTTCGGACGGTGAGCACGGGCGCGCCCACGATTTCCGCAATCTCGGTGGGGGGCATGCCTTCGAGCTCGTGGAGGATGAACACGACACGTTTTTTTTCGGCGATTCGATCGAGCAGGCGCGCGAATGCACGCACGCGTTCACGACGCGCCGCGTCCTCGTCCGGGAGCACAGCGCAGTCGTCTTCCGTCACGTCGGCGATGACCTCGCCCGAAAAAACGGGGCGACTCTTCGCGGCGCGACGGTGCATGAGGACGACGTTCACGGTGACGCGATGCAGCCACGTCGAGAACTTCGACTGACCGTTGAAGTCTTTAAGACTGCGATGCACTTGGAGGAAGACCTCCTGCACCACGTCGTCGACTTCGCGCGCGCCGTTGAGCATGCGGTACACGAGGCGCGCGACGCTTCCGCGGTGACGCTCGTAGAGCGTGCGGAACGCCGTGCGATCGCCACCGGCCGCTCGGGCAAGCAGGGCGGGCTCGTCGCTCATGCGCGAAACGCCGACAGACCCGGCGAGAGCGGCCGGAACGGGGCTTGTGAGCGTAGACGTGAGCGCGGACAAGCTTGCGACGCCACCGGCACTACTGACAGATAAGCCTGCCAAGCCAATGCCGGAAAGGGCTCGCTGAGCGGATCCGTTTCCCACGATACAAATGGGTGCATGGCAAAGCCGCCCCATTCATCGGCGATGTGGCGATCGTGATGTCGCAAGCTGCGCCGCCGCCGAACGTATCTTTCCGTCCGACTGCGTTACTCGTGGTGCAGAGGCTACGCGCGAGGGGGCTGTTCGGCGCTGCGAACAAAAGGCAAACGGCGAAGCCCGTGGGAGCTTCGCCGTTTGCGTTACGAAGAGAGCGCGCTGCGTCAGCCCACTTGTGGGCACAGGAAGCGCCGAGAGAATCAGCCGATCAGAAGATCGCCTTCAGCTCGATCTTCTCGAGCTTCTTCTGCTCGAGGAGGAAGTTCACGGCTTTGAGGATGCGCGTCTTCGTCGGCCCGCTAACCGCCTCGGCGCCGCTCATCGCCGCGGCAAGGGCGCGGTCCGTGACGGGGCGGCCGGAGCGCGGCTTGCGCGTCTCGCGCTTGTCCGCGGGGACTTCGTTCTTGCGGCCGTTGCGCTTGGCGAGGCGGATCGTCCGGTCCTCGGGGAGAAGCCCTTCGAGCTCCTTCGACG
>JANXMC010000575.1 GCA_025354825.1 Myxococcales bacterium | reverse complement strand
CGAGGCGCACGTCGACAGCGACGTCCGCGATTACCTCGATAGCAAATTAGCCGACGTCGCCGACTTCATGCGCAATCGACCGGGCTAATCGCGATTCGAAACTGCCAATTGGTGAGCGCTCAGAATGGGCATTTGTCGTTCGCCACGCAAAACATGAATTCCGGGCCGCCGCCCGGAGTCGTGCATTTTTTGCACGTTTTGCCGCCGGCGCAGTCGCTCGCGGTCTGACAGACCTCTTGGTCTTGGCCCGTGCACGACGCCTTGCATGCCGCGCCTGACGGGAAGCCCGAACAGCACTTGTTGCCAGTTGGGCAGTCGTTCGGTGCATCGCACGCGGCCTTCGCTTTGAGGCCCGTGCACGCGCCCGGCGCGGTGCAGTCGTACTGCGCAGCGCCACCGAAGCCGATGCAGCAGATTTGCGCGGGGATCGCGCAGGAATTCGTGCCACACGCGACCTGCCCCGCGCCGCCCGCCGTCGTCCCGCCGCCCGTCGTCGAGCCCGCGCTCGTCCCGCCGCCCGTCGTCGAACCGGCGCTCGTGCCGCCACCCGTGGTCGAGCCCGCGCTCGTCCCGCCGCCGTTCGTGCTGCCGCCGCCGGTCGTCGAGCCCGCGCTCGTCCCGCCGGCGTTCGTGCTGCCGCCGCCATTCGTGCCGCCGTTGCCGTTTCCATTCGTCGAAACGCCGGCGTCGACGCCGTTGTCATTTCCGTCGGTCGTCGTGGTGCTGCCTCCGCACGCCGCGAAAACCATTCCGAGACCCACGCATGCCCATCGCTTGAACATCGTATCCATCTTGAAAGCTCCTTGCCGTCCCACGCGCCGGACTACTTATCTTCGAACGTGGCAATCCGGTCGCCAAAACACTTGGCAGCGGCGACATCGAGCCCCCGCGGTGCGGAATCAACGCCGAGGGCGGACCGCAATTCGGCCGTCACGTAGTGGCCAATGATCGGCCACGAATCCTCTACAGAAAGCGGCGTTTGGACGCAGCCGTCGGTAATGAGCTGAAGGGCCAAGTCGGGGACGTCGATGCCGTGGGACTTGGCAATCCCAAGGGCGCCCCCCTTCCCTTTGCCGATGGCGCAAATGTCGGTGAACGCGAGGTGCACGCCGTCTTTCAACTGCACGTACCGCTTCCCTGCGGGCTGGCGGTCGTACGAAGTGTTCATCGCACCGAGCTTGGCGAACGCGTCGGCGGTGCCGCCCATCATGAGCAGCGGTTTGCCCGCGGGCCCTTCGCCGAAGCCCGGGCTCGCGAGGAGAACCCATGCCGTGATGTCCGCGTCGGTGACGATGGTGGAGACCGCTGCGCCACCTTGCGAGTGGGCGGTTGCCGCGACGTGCAACGTGTCGATCCGGCCTGAAAAGCGCGATACGGGGTTCGAATCTTCGCCCTTCATCGCGACGAGCGTGGCGCGGAGCTGCTCGGCGGCGTTGTCCTCGATCTTCGACGTGTCGCCCTGAAGCACGATGGCGAGGCCGCGCGACAGATGATCCGGCGCGGCGACGACGAAGCCCCACGACGCGAGGCGCGCCATGATGACCGACGACTGCGAGCGGTAGCCGCCGAGGCCGTGGGAGAACAGCACGAGGGGGTAGCGACCGCCCGCGACGGGGAGGTCGCGGTAGGCCGGCGTCTCGAAGAGCGGCGCGTCCGCGTCGGGGATCTTCGCGCGGTCGGTCGCCGATAACCAACTTCGAACGTCGTAGACGTCGTGGCTTTTGCCAACTTCGGACCCGACGGCGGCGGGATACCAAACTTCGACCGGCAGCCCGTCGAACGTCATCGTGGTCACGCCCGCGGCGTTCGGACCCGGCTTCGCAAAGGGAGCCGCGCCCGAGCACGTTTCGTCGCTCGCAGTCGGCGTGCTCGTCGACGAAGAACACGCGAGGCCGCTGGCCACTAGCGCCGCGGACAAAGCCGTGACGACCCGCACGCGGAGGCCCGCGCGCAAAGAACTGTGCTTCATTTCCCGGCCCTCCCGACGCGATACGCGCGCCGCTGCCGGTCTATCTATCTATCGATAGTTTATAGGTCAAGGACGAATAGACCGATCGGACGTCTCCTCGAGGTCTTCTCGCCGAGTCCCAGGATCTTTACGTCGCCGAGTGGGGCGAGAGCGTCCGGAACGCGCGTCGAAAATGCAGCAACGCGTCGCCATCGCTGCGCGCTTCCGCCGCCATGACGCGGCCGACGTAAATCCAATGATCGCCCGCTTCGAGGGCCTCCGCTATTTCGCATTCGACGTGGGCCAGGGACCCCTCGAGCACAGGCACGCCGGTGGCGCCGGTTCGGTACGCGAGGCCGTCGAACCGCTCGGCCATCGTGTTCTTGCTCGAGAACTTCGTCCCAAGCGGCTCTTGCTCCACCGCGAGAATGTGAACGGCGAACTTTTGCGCGAGCTTAATCGGCTCACACGACGTCGCGCTTTTCCCAATGCAGACGAGCACCAGCGGCGGCTCGAGGCTGACGCTCGAAAAGGCCGCGACGGTCATCCCGTAGGGCGCGCCGTCGTGGGTGGTCGTGACGATCGTCACTCCGCTCGCGAACTGAGCCAAAACTTGTTTGAACGAGCTTGCGTCGACGGCCATCCAAATTCCTTTAGGCGCGAAACGGCCGCCTCTCAAGCGTGTGTGGGCGAGGCTCAGCGTTTCGCGTCGCGCCGCGCTTCGAGGTCTTCCCAGCGGGCCGTGACCCGAGCGACTTCGAGCTGCGCTTTTTCGAGGCTCGCCTGAAGGGTTCGCGCCTCTTCGGGTCGCGAATAGATGGTCGGGTCCGACAGCTTCTTTTCGGCTGCGGCGACGGCATCCTCGGCCTCGCCGATCGTGTCGAAGATCGTCTCGAGCTCTTTCCGCTCGGTATACGTCAACGGTTTTAGGTCGGCAGACGCCGCCCCTTTTCCCGACGTCGCCACCTCGCTTTTAGCCCCTGCCGCCGGAGCGCCCGACGCCGACGAGGCCCCCTTGACGGGCGCGGGCGCGGCCGCGGCGAGGGCCGCTTCCGCCTCGGCCTTGAGCGAGCGGTACGTATCGTAGTTGCCCTGGTAGCGCGTGAGGATCGCGCGTCCCGGCTCGGTCTTCGACGGCTCGAACGCGAGGATCGACGTGGCCACGTTGTTCAAAAAGTAGCGATCGTGGGAGACGACGATGGCGCACCCTTTCCAGGTCTCGAGCATCTCTTCGAGGGCGCCCAGGGTCTGCACGTCGAGGTCGTTCGTCGGCTCGTCGAGAAGCAGCAGGTTCGCGCCGCCTTTGAGCATTTTCGCAAGCGCGACGCGCGCGCGCTCGCCGCCGGAAAGGGCGCCCACCTTCTGCCGCTGCTTCGGGATCTCGAAGAGGAACCGTTCAAGGTACACGCGCAGATCGATCGTCTCGACGCCGAGATCGACCTGGCCGCCTCCGGTCCGTTCGGCCCCTTCGCGCTCGGCGACGTTGTCGTAGATCGACCAGTCGTCCATGAGATTTGCGCGCGCTTGATCGAAGTACGCGAGCTTCGTGCGCGTGCCCCGAACGACCTCGCCCTTGAGCGGCTCCGCCTCGCCGCTGATTAACTTGAGGAGCGACGTTTTTCCCGATCCGTTGGGGCCGATGATGCCGATGCGATCGCCCGCCACCATGTGGAGCGTCAGGTGGTCGAACAGCGTGCGCCCGCCTTCGGGCACCGCCGCCGAGACGTCGCGAAACTCGAGAATCGTGCCTCCGAGTCGACCCGACGCCATCCCCTCGAGGCGCGCGCGCTCGCGCTCTTTCGGCGCGTCGATGGCAATGACGGCCTCGGCCCGCTGAATGCGCGCCTTCTGCTTCGTGCTTCGCGCTTTCGCGCCTCGTCGCAGCCAGGCCTGCTCACGCCGCACCAGGTTCTGCCGGTTCGACTCGACGCGATCGGCCTGCTCCATGGCCTCGGCCTTTTTGTCGAGGAACGTCTCGTAGTTGCCCGTGTACTCGGTGAGATTTCCGTTTTCGAGCTCGACGATGCGCGTCGCGACCTGATCGAGAAAGTAGCGGTCGTGGGTGACCAGCAGGAGCGCGCCGCCGAAGGTCGACGCCATGAACGTCTCGAGCCATTCGATCGTCGCGGCGTCGAGGTGGTTGGTCGGTTCGTCGAGAATCGCAAGATCGGGCGACGCGACCAGCACGCGGGCCAGCGCCACGCGGCGACGCTCGCCGCCGCTCATGTTGCCGACGGGGCGGTCGATTTCGCGCACGCCGAGGCGCTCGAGCATCTCCACCACGATGTGGCCGCGGTCCCAGCCGCCGAGGTGCTCGATGGCTTCGCCGAGGTGTGCCTGCTCTTCGAGGAGCTTCGTCAGCTCGTGACCGGTGACGGCGCCGCTCTCGAGAATGCGCGCGACTTCGTCGTGCCGCATTTTCGTTTTGTGCCAGTCGGCCAACCCCTCGGCGACGATGTCGCGCGGTGTCGCGTCGGCCGCGAGCTCGGGCTCCTGCGGGAGGTACAAGATTCGCGCGCCTCGGCGCCTATCGATGACGCCGTTGTCGGAAGGCTCGAGCCCCGCGAGAACGCGCAAAAATGTGGATTTCCCCGTGCCGTTGGCGCCGAGCAGGCCAACCCTGTCGCCCCGGCGAACCGTGAGGGCGATCTCGGAGAAGAGCGTCTGCGGGCCGTAGGCTTTGGAGAGATTACGAGCGCTGAGGAGGGGCATTGAAGCGGGGCCTGACAGGGAGAGGCGCGGTTGTGGAGGCGAAATCGAGCGTTCGCGAGACGTGGCCGCAGTTGACAGCGTGGGTGGCGACGTTACGAGAAGGCAATGGTTTCACGCGAGCGGATCACAGAGCGGCTCCTTGTGGCGCTGCCGGGCGCCCACGTCGAGCTTGAAGACACGACGGGCACATCCGACCACTTCGATGCCGTCGTCGTTTCCGCCGCCTTCGCGGGGAAATCGCGCATCGAGCAGCACAAGATGGTCTACGCCGCGCTCGGCGAGCTGATGGTGCGCGATATCCATGCTCTAAAGCTCAAGACGGCAACGCCCGAGACGTGGTCTCGGGAGACGCGCGAGAACCACGGGGATACGAACGAGGAGAAGCGGACATGAGCGAGGAAGCGACGACACGCATCAAGGGCCTCATCGAGGCGAACAAGGTTGTCCTCTTCATGAAGGGGAGCAAATCGTTCCCGCAGTGCGGCTTCTCCAACACCCTCGTCAACGTGTTGAAGAAAGAGGGCGTCCCCTTCGAAACCGTCAACGTGCTGTCCGACCCCGAGATTCGCCAGGGGATCAAAGACTTCTCCAACTGGCCGACGATCCCGCAGCTCTACGTGAACGGGAAGTTCCTCGGCGGCTGCGACATCGTGACGGAGATGCACCAAAACGGAGAGCTCGCGAAAGAGCTCGCGTCAGAGAAGTAGTCGCGCTCGGCACGCGCGCGGTCCGCTCACGAAGAGCGGGGCCGCGCAGCGCCGAACGCTTCGACTCAACGGGTCAACCCGTCACATCGAGAGGCCGCCGTCGATGTCGATGCAGCGGCCGTTGAAGTAGTCGCACTCGAGAACGAACTTCACCCCGAGCCAGATGTCCTCGGGGAGGCCGATGCGTCCGACCGGAATCGCCGCGACGAGGCCGTCGCGAGCCTTCTGGTTCATCCCCGCGGTCATCGGCGTCTCGATCATGCCGGGCGCGACCGCGCCGCAGCGAATGCCGAACGGCGCGAACTCGAGGGCCCACGTCTTCGTGTTGGTCGCAAGGGCCGACTTCGCGGCGCTGTAGTTCGACTGCCCGCGGTTGCCGTGGCGCGCGACGCTGGAGATGTTGACCACGACGCCGGGCTTGATCCCCGACTCGACCATCTTCGCGACCACGTCGCGGCAGAGGAGCGTCGCGCCCGTCAGGTTGACGCCGATGACGGCGTCCCACTGATCCTTCGTGAGCTTCTTTACGGCGCCGGTCTCGCGGTCTTTCTTCACGAGGAGACCGTCGCGGAGAATGCCCGCGTTGTTGATGAGACCGTTGAGGCCGCCCATGGCTTCGTGGGCCCAATTCACGAACGTGCCGATGTCGCCTTCGTCCGCGACGTTGAGCTTGCGGGTGAAGACCTTCCCCTTGGCGCCACTCGCGACAGCCGCCGCGGCGGTCTCGGCGAGGCCCTCTTCGTTCACGTCGCCAACGGCGACCTGCGCGCCCGCTTCGGCGAGACGAAGTGCGAAATGACGGCCCATTCCTTGGGCTCCGCCCGAGATGATGATCTTGAGATCGCTGAGATTCATGGCTTCGCGGCTCCTGCGGGTAAAACGGCGCGCGACTCTACCAGGAAATCCATCCGAGCCCTGTGGCGATGAGAAGGAGCGCCAGCACCAGCGCGACCTCGACCAAAAAGCGCGCGCTCTTACGCACGAAGCTCCACGAGACGACCAACGCAATCGCCGCGATGAGAACGACGGGAAGCCCGGTGTGGCTCGCGATGTAGTGCAGCGCTCCCCGCGCCCAGCCCATGAACCGCGAGACCGAAAACGAGAATCCGCTCGCCTTTACGGGGGCGGCGAAGAGCACGGCGCTCGTCGATGATGCCAAAGGCGAACACGACGTGGGCAAGCGAAGTACGAACATCGGGGGATTGGCGAGCACTTCGAAATAGCGCGCTGCATGAGGCCACGCCGGGTGCCATTGCGCCAATACAGAATGCGCAATCTCCCGCGTGCGCACGCGCGAGTTTCGTGACCTCGTCGGCATTCGTGCTAGGTGAGCGTCGTCTTCGGGCGGGGACGTGTCTCGTGATGGCGCAGGAGGCGCTTCCGCGTAAAGTCGAGAGAGCTTCGTTTGACGAGGGTTCCACCGATGCCCGAGATCTCGCAGTCGGCCGTCGCGCATGCGGCCGGCGTGGTCGTTCGTAGCGCGCTCAAGATTCGCCCAAAAGAGCGCTTCGTCGTGGTTTGCGATGCCGAATCGGCGGATCTCGGCGAGGCCCTCGCCGCCGCCGGCGAGCGTGCGGAAGCGCTCGTCACCCTCACCCGCGTCGATCAACTCCGAAGTATCTCCACCGGCCACACCGGTGAGCGGCCTCACAAAGTGCTGCCCGATACCATCAGGCGCGCGATGCTCGCCGCGCAGGCGAGCGCGTTCGTCGCGACGGCGCCCCACGCCGAGCTGTCGATGCGCGAGCAGCTGCTTCACATCGTGAGCGCCTGCGGCGTTCGCCACGCCCACATGGCGGGCATCTCGCGCGCCTCGTTCGCCCGCGGCATCTGCCTCGATTTCGACGTGATGGAGAAGCTCGGTCGTCAGCTTACGCGCAAGCTCGAAGGGGCCCACACGCTCGAGGTCGACAGCCCCGCGGGCACGCGCCTCCACGTGGCGCTCGAGACGATGCACCGCTGGGTTCCGCAGTTCGGCGCGGTCGCGGCCGGCTATTCGGCCAATCTCCCTGCAGGCGCGCTCTACATTCCGACCGAATCGGTGCGCGGCACGTTCGTGGCCAATGCGTCGCTCGGCGAGTTCTTCGGCGCCCGCGAAGGGATCCTCATTCGCACGCCTGTCCGCTTCTACATCGACGACGGCGTGGTCGTTCGCGTCGAAGCGCCGCACTCGCCGGCCCTCCAGCGCGACATCGAGGCGATCCTCCAGGTGTCGCCCAATTCGAGTCGCATCGGCCTCGTCGTCCTCGGCGTCAACGCCGGCGTCGACGTCCCCACGGGCGACGCCACCGTCGACCAGACGCTTCCCGGCATGCACCTCGTCATCGGCGACCCCACCGGCCGCGTCACGGGCGTCCCCTGGAGCGCCCGCACTTCGTTCGTCGCCTGCGGCGCCGGCGGCACGGTGGTCGCGCACGGCAGCAAGATCATCGACAGCGGCCACCTCGTCCCGCCATCAGAACGGTCGTAACGGCACGCGGCGTCGCCGCGAGCCGTCGCGAGGAGCGAGGAGCGAGCCCGAGCGCTAGGCAACGTTCAGAGTCTCGACGACGTCGGGCAGGATGCGCGGCTGGTCGATGAACTCGCGGAACCACAGCTCCAAAATGAGGAGCGTCCAAATGCGGTCCGTCGGCGGGTTGAGCGAGTCGAGCCGGTCGACGAGGCGCTGCACGTAGCCCGTCTCGAAGAGGCCGCGCTCGCGCGCCTTTTTGCCGAGCAAGACGTCGTGGATCATGTCGCGGAGATCGTGGCGCATCCAACGCTCGAGGGGCAGCGCGAAGCCGCGCTTCGTTCGGTAAAGAATGCGCTGCGGAACGAGATCCTTCATCGCGCGACGAAGGATGTACTTTCCACGGAATCGCATGAGCAAATGCGAAGGCAGGCGCGACGCGAACTCGACGACCTCGGTGTCGAGGAAGGGGCAGCGCACTTCGAGCGCGTGGCTCATCGACGCGATGTCGACCTTCACCAAGATGTCGTCGATCATGTACGTCTGCCAATCGAGGTCGGCGAGACGGGCCATGGGCGACGAGCCGTTGCTGTCGCCCAGGATCGCGCGGAAGCGTTCGACCGTCGCCTCGGAGCGCGCGTCGCGGAGCGGCCCGCGGTAAAGCGCGTCTTTGTCGGCGTCGGAGAACTGCCCGACAAGGTGCACGTACCGCGCGGCCTCGCCCGCGTCGAAGCGGTCGGCGTAGCGGCCCACGTAGGGGAAAAACACGTTCGCGAGGCCGCGGAGGGACTTTTTGTAGAGCGGCTTCGCGGCCTCGGGAAGCGCGTCGTAGAGGTGGCCGAGGCGGGCGGTGCCGTAGCGGCGGTAGCCGGCGAAGTTCTCGTCGCCGGCGTCGCCCGAGAGCGCCACGGTGACGTGGGCCTTCGTCATCTTCGACAGGTAGTAGGTCGCGATCGACGAGCTGTCGGCGAACGGCTCGCCGTGGTGGCGCACGGTCTCGCCCACGACGTCCATCATCGCCGGGCTCACGATCATCTCGTGGTGGTCCGTGTGGTACCGCTCGGCGACGAGGCGCGCGTACTTCACCTCGCTGTAGTCGGCGTCGGGGAAGCCGATGGAGAACGTCTTCACGGGGCGCGACGTCTGCGTCGCCATGAGCGCGACGACCGTGGAGCTGTCGATGCCGCCTGAGAGGAACGCGCCAAGCGGCACGTCGGACACGAGCCTGCGCTTGACGGCCTTGGCCATGAGCTCGCGCAGCTCGGTCGCGATGTCGTCGACGGAGCCGGTCATGGGGCTCGCGGCGGGCTTCTTCCAGTACCGCTCGGGCGTCGCCAAGCGGCCCGGCGTGAAGACCGCGTAGTGTGCGGCCGGAAGCTTCCAGACGTTCCGGTACGCCGAGCGCGGCGCCGGGATGTACTGGAGCGTCATGTACTCGTCGAGGGCGCCGTAATCGACCTCGGGCGCCTCGCCCGGGAACCCCTCGACGAGGGCGTGAACCTCCGACGCGAACGCGAGGCCGTGTTTCGTGAGGCGATAAAAGAGCGGTTTTTTCCCTGCGCGGTCGCGCGCGAGGAGCAGCCGCTTCTGCCGTGAATCGTAGAGCGCGAAGGCGAACATGCCCTGGAGCTTCTCGACGCAGGCGGGGCCGTGCTCTTCGTAGAGGTGGACGATGACCTCGCTGTCGCTCTTCGACCGGAACGTGTGCCCCTTGGCGACGAGCCCTTCGCGCAGCTCGGCGAAGTTGTAGATCTCACCGTTGACGACGATCGCGATCGACCCGTCCTCGTTGAGGAGCGGCTGGTGCGCCTCGGGGCTCAAGTCGATGATGGAGAGGCGACGGTGGCCAAGCGCCGCCGGCCCGTCTGCCCAGACGCCATCGGCATCGGGGCCGCGGTGCGCGAGCCCACGGTTCATGCGGCGAACTGCGGGGACGTCGGCAGCGGCCGCGGGGTCGTTGGCGAGATAGCCGCTGATGCCGCACATGTTCTTAGTCTTGCTCCAGGCTTGCGACGCCGTTTTGAGCGGCGTGGGGCGAGACGCCGTTCGTCGTCGCCGTCGTGAAAGAGTGCGTGCGCGGCGTGCTGCCGCCGTCGTGCGTTCCGGCGTGAGAATCCGATGGGCGGGACGACGGCGTTCCGGGGAGGCCGAGGACGCGCTCGTATACCGCAACGGTCCCCGCAACCATACGCGCGATCGTGAAGCGCCTTCGCGCGTGGGCGAAACCCCGGAGCCCCATGCTCCGCCGCTGATCGTTCGAGAGCGCCACGAAGCGCTCGAGCGCGGCCGCAATCTCGACGTGGCTCGTCCCCGTGCAGACGAGCCCTTCGACGCTGTCGCCGACGAGGCCGTCCATGTTCGCGGGGGGCGAAACGATCACCGGCACCGCGCTCGCCATCGCCTCGACGACGGCGTTGGACAGCCCTTCGTAGAACGACGGCAGGAGCACGGCATCGGCGCACCCGACGAGCGACGCTATGCCTTTGACGACGCCGGCGAGCTCGACCTCTTGGCCCATGCCCAACGCCGCGACCGTCGCGCGAACCATCGGTCCGTAGGTGAGCAAGCTGTCGCGCCCCGCGAAGATGACCTTCGTGCGCGCCGGCAACGTGCCGCGTTTCTTCATCATGGCGAGGGCGCGCACGATGGAAAGCTGGTTTTTTTCGTGGGAAACGCGCCCCGGGACGACGAGCACGAAGGCGCCCGTGAGGCCGCGGGCGGCGCGCTCGGCCGCAATCTCGGCATCGGTCAGCGGCGCGAACTTCGCGAAGTCGACGCCGTTCTCGACGACGTGAACCTTCGACGCCGGCACGTGCGCGTCGTTCAAAAGCACATCGCGAATGCCGACGGAGTTCACGACGATTGCGTCGGCGAGCTTATGCGTGAGCTTTTCGCCGAGAAGCTCGCGCCGCGACAGCTTGGGGCACCGCACGGCACCGACGACGCCGCGGACGTTGGCCGCGCGCGCCGCAAGGCGCCCCGCGATGTTCTCGATGCCCTTGAAGGTGTGCACGACGTCGGGCTTGATCTCGCGGAAGACGCGAACGAGCTGCGCCATCGACACGGGCGTGGGAAAGAGCGGCGCGCTGAGGCTGTGAACGCGCTCCACAGGAAGCGTGTAGCCGAGGTGATCTTTGTCGACGCAGACGATGAGCGACGGCTCGAACCGTGCGGCGTCGAGCCCGCTGATTAGCTCGGCGAGTTGCCTCTCGGCCCCGCCCTGCTCGAGCGAGTTGATGAGGAACGTCACTTTGACCCGCCGCGCCACTCGGGGTGGATAACACCGGTAAATGGCACGGGCAACCCGACGTCTCGTGGGCGCCCGCTAGCGTGTGCGCGCGGCGAGGACGCGGTCGTAGACCTCGCAGGTGCGTGCAACCATTCGCGGTACCGAGAAGCGTGCTTTCGCAGCCTCGCGACCGCGCGCCCCCATGGCCTGCCGCGCCTCGGAGGAGAGCGCGAAGAAGCGCGCGAGGCCAGCCTCGACGTCCGCGGCCGACGAGCTTGCGCACGTGAGGCCTTCGACGCCGTCGTGCACGATGGCGTCGAGGTTGGCGGCGGGCGACACCACGGCAGGCGCGCCACACGCGAGCGCCTCGAGGACGGCGTTGGGGATCCCTTCGTAGTGCGACGGCAAAATGAGCCCATCGGCCGCGCCCACGAGCTCTTCGACGTTTTTCACGGGGCCGAGAAAGCGCACGTTCGACGCGACGCCGAGGCTGGCCGCGAGCTCGTGCAACATCGCCGCGTGGCTCTCGGGGGACGGCCTGCCGGCGAACAGGATTTGCGCATCGCCCGCGAGCGCCCCTTTCGACCGCAGCGCTCCGAGCGCCTGCACGACCGCGAGGTGGTTCTTCTCCGTCGAGAGGCGCCCCGTAAGCACCAACGTGGTGCCCGTCATCGCCCACCGGGCGCGACGCTCGGCACGCTCGTCCGCGGTAGGCGGCCGGAATTTCGCCAAATCCACGCCATTTTCGATGACATCGATGCGTGCGGGCGGGATGCGCGAAACGCGAACGAGCTTGTCGCGAATGCCGACGGAGTTGGCGATCATCCCGTGGGCGAGGCGCTGCGTGAGCCCCTCGTAAACGAGGTCACGCATGGGCGGCCGACCGTTGCGCACGGCGCCTATCGCGCGCCCTATACCCGTGAGTCCCACGGCGAGGCGGCTGTAGATGTTCACGAGCCCCATGAAGCTGTGGACGATGTCCGGCTCGGCATCGCGGAGCACGTTGACGATTTTGTAGAGCGTCTTCGGTGTGGAGCCCGCCGCCGACTCGAGGTCGTAACGCGGACCCACGGGGAGGTCGTACCCGAGCTGGTCGGTCATGTCGCAGAGGGCGAGGCGCGCCTCGTAGCGATCGGGGTCGAGCCCGCAAATGAGCTCGGCGAGCTGCCGCTCGGCACCCCCTTGGGCGAGAGACGCGATGACGTAAAGCACACGGATTCGGCGCGGCACCGGGCGTACTTAGCACCTTTGCGAGGTGCGCTTTATCCACTAGAAGAAGCGGTACTTTGCAAGTCGCCCGCGGCTCGACGTTCGCGTTCTCCGTCGCTGGCTTCGCAGTCGGCACGGCCCTCGTCACGGGCTTCGTCGCCCTCGCCTACGCCACGCCCGCGGTTGCCCGGGCGGCGGGCGCCGCGTCCCCCTTCGTGCCCGTGGTGCTTCTCGGCGCCGCCCTCGTCGGGCTCGCCGTCACGTTTCGCGGCCGCGCCCGGCCGCCCGCACCTCCCGCGGAGCCCACCGAGGGCGCACGCCGTCGCGACGCGGTGCTCGCAGGGCTCGCGATTCCGGCCGCCACGTTCGCCTTCGTCCTCGCGCTGTTCGACGCCTGGTCGTCGCTGCAGTCGAACGGCAGCTTCACCGGCGGCGTGGTCCCGGTATCGGACGCCGGCGCCTATTTCGCCGGCGCAGAGCGCCTCTTGATGGAGGGGGCGCTCGACGGCTGGAACAGCCGCAGGCCGCTCAACGCCGCGTTCCTCGTCACACGCATCGCTCTCGCCGACGGCGACTTCCGCGACGCGCTGCTCCTCCAAGCCGCGCTCCTCGGAACGACCACCGCCCTCGCCGCCCGCGCCCTCGCCCGCGATTTCGGCCGCACCGCGGGCCTTCTCTTTTTCGCGGGGCTCTACATCTTCGGCGGCATCTTCGTCGCCACCACGATGAGCGAGAGCCTCGGCCTCTCCCTCGGCGCCCTCGCCTTCGCCATCTTGTGGCACGCGATGCGAACGCGGCGTCTGGCTCCTTTGGCGGTGGGTTTCGCGGTCTGCGCGATGGCGCTCAACGCGCGATCCGGCGCATTTCTAGTGCTTCCGTGCCTCGTCGTCTGGGCCGCGACCTCGCAGGCCGCGCCCCGATCCGCCGAACGCGTCGACCTCTTCGCAGGCTTCGCGGCGCTTCTCGGAACGGCTGCCGGCTTCGGCGTCAACGGCGCCGTCGCAAACCTCTACGCGGGCGCATCGGGGGGAACGCACTCGAACTTTTCGTACACGCTCTACGGCCTCGCGAAGGGCGGCGTCGGCTGGGAGCGCGCCATCGCGGACTTTCCCGAGCTTCGCGGAATGGGCGACGCCGAAGCCGGCTCGTTCGTCTATGCGCGCGCGCTCGACACGATGCAGGCGCACCCCGCCGACTTTGCCTTGGGCCTCGTGCGCAACGTCGACTGCTTCGTTTCGTCGATGAGCGAGAAGCTGTCGCTGGGGCTGCTGGGCGGCCACCCCTTCGCCTCGTGGGCCTTCGCGATCGTCTGGGGCGGCGCGGCTCTCTACCTCGTCCTTCGCACGGTTCGCAATCACGGCGGCGACCGCGGTCTCGGCATGATCGCCGCCGCCACCGCGGGCATCGCGCTGTCGGTCCCCGTGATTTACATGGACGGGCGCGAGCGCGTTTTCGCGGCCTCCGTCCCCTTCGTGCTCGCGGGCGCCGCCATCGCCATCACGTCGCTCGCCACGCGCACGCGCGCCGTTCCGCGGTCGTCCTTCGAGCACGCCGCATGGCTACGCCCGGTCGCGAACTTTGCCGGCGTGCTCGCCCTCGTCGCCGTCGCAGGGCCGCGAATTTCCCACGATCTCTTCGCCCCCAAACCGCCCGCCTCGGCGCCCCGTCCGCTCTGCCAGCCGGGGAGCGGGCTTTTCACGCTCACCGGTCGCACGGGGTTGCCCCACGTTGACATCACCGACGCCACCGCCTTCAAAGCCGGTATCGCGCGCGACGTGAACCTCGGCACCAGCCCCTTCGCGGGCGACCTCGCGATGCTCCGCGCCGGCGACACGTTCACCTCGGTGTTCGATCTCACGACACACCGCGTCCGTCACATCGTGCTTCCCACGGCGTCGTTCGTCGGCCTCACGTCGACCGTCACCGTCTGCGGCGACGCGGGCCCCAACGGCGAGGGCGCCGTCGTTCGCCTCGGTGGCGAATAGCGGCGGTGGTAGCGTCCGCGTCGTGCTGAGAGACCGCGCCCGCGCGATCGCGCGAAACCCTTGGATATGGACGACGCTCGCATACATCGCGGGCGTCCTCATTCGTGTAAATTACACGCTTCGCGTTCAGCCGCCGCAAAAGTACGTCTATTCGGACATGAGCCTCTACGTCGGGCTCGCGCGTAGATTTGCGAGCTCACACGAGCCGCTCCGCCCGTGGGACGTGACCCACCCGCTCGGCTACCCGGCGTTCCTCTCGTTGCTCGTGCGGTGGGACGACACGCTGGTGCGCGCGTCGTACGTGCAGCTCGGCGTGAGCATCCTCGTTCCGCTCGCCGCCGGCCTCCTCGGTCGTGCGTGCTTCGGGCGGCGCACGGCGTTCGCGTGCACGATCTTCGCGAGCCTCTACTTTCCATTCATCGACTTCGGCGCGCTGTTCCTCTCCGAGGTGCACTTCATTCTCTGGCTCGCCCTCGCCTTCGCGGGGCTCTTCGCCGCGTCGCGGGCGACGACGCGCACGCGAGGGCTTCTGCTCTCGCTCGCGGGCGGCCTCGCCCTCTCTGTCGCGAGCGCCCTCAAGTCCGTCGCGCTGCCCGCCGTCGCGTGCTTCTTCGCCGTTCACGCGATGGGCCAGGTGCTCCGCGCGCCGTCTGCGTGGAAGCGCACGCTCGTCGACATCGCGCTGCGCGGCGTCGTCACGGCGGTTGCGACGTCGCCGCTGCTCATTCTCCTCGCGCAGGTCTGCACGCGCGCCAACCGCGGCCACTTCTGCATGACGGGAAACAAGGTCGGCGCCGACTTTCTCCTCGGCCACTACGGCCGCATCGCGTCGATGGAATGGGGCGCAGACGAAGGGCGGACGTTCCACTTCGGCAG
>JANXMC010000554.1 GCA_025354825.1 Myxococcales bacterium | reverse complement strand
CTGCGCGGCAGACGCGCGAGCCGAGCGACGGCCCCATCGGTACGCTCACGCGGCAGGTGCTCACCGGCCGCCTCGTCATCCCCGGTGGCCGCAGCCCGAGCTGGACGACGATGGCGCTGCTCTTCGCCGCCGACCGCACCGACCACGTCGAGTCGGAGATCGAGCCGTTCCTCGCCGAGGGCGGTATCGTAATCTCCGACCGCTACGACGCCTCGAGCCTCGCCTACCAGAGCGCGATGAGCGGCCGCGACGGCGACTCCGCCGTCGAGTGGATCAAGGTGCTGAATCAGCATGCGCTTCGGCCCGATCTCACCATCGTCCTCGACGTCCCCTCCGAGACGGCGGCGCGCCGTCGTGAAGCGCGCGGCGAGGCGGCGCAGCTTTACGAGCAGAACGAGTTCCAACGCGCGCTCGAGCTTTTTTACCGCAGCTTGCCGCAGCACATGCCCAACGACCGCATCGTGATGGTCGACGGCTCGGGCACCGCAGATGACACGCACGCGCGCGTATACGCCGTCGTGCAGGAGGTCTTTCAAGGATGATGACGGCTCTTCCTCGGTGGCGCGTCCCCGCGCGTTTCTCTGCTCTCGTATGCGTCAGCTCCCTTGCAGCGACGGTCATTGCATGCGGCGGCGAGGCTCCCAAGGCCGCCACGCCCGCCCCTTCCGCGTCGGCGCCGCCTTCGACGCAAGATGTGGTCGTGCCTGCGACGTCCATTCGGCGCTCCGCGCTTCGGCATGCCCTCGAGGCCGGCCCCGGCGCGTTCTTGCAGCGCGTCGAGCTCGACGACCGCCCTGCGATGCTCAACGGCAAGTTCCACGGCTTTCGCATCACGGCGCTCAAGGGCGATCCGGCGGCGTGGCAAGGCGTCGACCTGAAGCCGGGGGACGTCGTCACGCTCGTCAACGGCAAGACGATTGAGCGCCCGCAAGACGCGTTCGACGTCTTCCACGGCCTCGAGGTCGCGAAGGAGCTTCGCGTCGACTACGAGCGCGACGGGCAGCCGAAGTCGTTCACGATGCCCATCGTCGACGACGAGCCGCGCTCCGCTCGCTAAACGTGGCGCGTCGCCGCCCGCCGTGTGCGGCGACGTGCATGGGCCTCGCACTTCTCACGCGCGGAGTGGGCCTCCACGCATTCAGCGCCGCGTTTCGCCGCGAGCGCTCTTGTATCCTTGCGTGTGATGGGACGAACCCTTTTGAGTCTTTTCGTCGCGGCGATCACGTGCGCCACGACGGCGGGCCTCGGCTGTGAGCTCGTCGGGGGGATCGACAAGCGAACCCTCGGCGCGGCCGCCGCCTCACCCAGCGACGGAGGCGCGGGAGACGGCGACACGCCGAGCGGCGACTTCGCGACGTGCACGGTGACCGGTACGGGGGGGGCGTTGCTCCGCTTCGGCAACGTGTTCCCGTCGACGGACCGCATCGACCTCTGTCTGCGCCCGTCGACCGCCGCGTCGTTCGCCGGAATCAAGCCGGTCTTCGCATCCGCGGGCGGCGCCTGCGCGCAGGGGCTCGGCTACAAAAACGTGACGAAGGGGCTGCCGTTTCCGGCCGATACGTACGAAGTGAAGGTCGTCCGTGCGGGAGTTGCCACGTGCGACGGCGAGGCGGTCACGACGCTCACCCAAGCGCTCGCGGCGGATGCGCAGCCGACGGCGCTCTACATGATCGGAAATGGGCGGACGAAGCCGTCGTTGCGCCGCTTCGTCGAGAGTCGCCCGGGCCTCGTGAGCTCGGCGAACGAGCGTGTCCTCGTGGCGACCGACGAGTTTCCCGCCGTCGACTTCGGTCCGTTGAAGAAGCGCTCGCTCCCCGCGGACTTCGCGAAGAAGTTCATCGCGAACGTAGCGTATGGCGACCCGTCGCCGAAGGGCGATTCCACCGTAAAAGCCGACGAAAATGGCTACATCGCCGACGCGTCGAACAGCGGAACACTCTTATACGGCATTAGCGCGCCGGGAGGCACGACGGCGACCTATGGCGTCGTTCGCAAAATAAATCCCGGTACTTCGTATACGTTCTTCGTCCTCGGCACGATGACCATTCCCGATTTTCCTCTCGAGGTCTGGGCGTGCGACGAGATCGCTAGCAACGGGATTCTCGCGTCGTGCAGTGACGCGCCGCCCGTCACGCTGCGTGTGGATACGATTGACCTCAATCTCACCGGCGCGTTCTCGGCGCCTGCCGTGAACGAACGGCGGGCCGCGGCCATCGACGCCATTGCCAAGTTGCCGGCCGACGTGGTCTGCGCGCAAAGTGTCTATTCGGATGCGGACAAGCAGGCGTTCATTGACGCCGCAAAAGGGCAATTCCCGTATAGCTACTTCGCAGCGACGACCTCCGAGACGCTCCCCGACGATCCGCGCGACATCACGGGCTACGCGCCGCCCGACCCTCAGGTGCTCCTGTGCGAGGGGGCCTCTGCGACGTCGCTCAACGCCGCCGTCGACTGCCTTCGTGATCACTGCTCGACCGACCCCGGTAAAGAGAGTGGCGTCGCGCCCAACTCCATTCCGTCGACCTGCATTTCGGACCACTGCTACGACCAGTTCGCCGAGATCATCACCGCGTATCCCAACTGCTGGACGTGCCTTTTCGGGCAGTACGCCTCGTACGAGCCCATGTCGCAGATTCGAAATGTCTGCACCACGCGCAAGGGGAACGTCTCGTTCTTTCGTGGCCAGTCGCCGCCGCTCATTCTTTCGCGCTTCCCGATTAAAGAGCCGGATCGCCGCGTTCTCCCGGGCGACGGATTCCGAAATACCGTTTTGCGCGCTCCCATCGCGCTCGAGAACGGCGCGAACGTCGATGTGTATTGCGGCGGCCCGGGCACGGTTTTCGATGCGTGCGAAACCTACTTTCCGGGGCCGTCGCGCTACGGCAACGGGGCCACCAACTGCCTGGATGCTTTCCGTAATTTGCAATTCCTCCAGGCGACCCAAATTCGGGATTGGATTCTGTCGACGTCGGGCGCGCCGCGGAATCGGTTCGTCTTCGGCGCGATGATGAGCTCGGGCCCGGCGTTCGGCGACGCCATTGCCGCGCAGAATCCGCAGAACTTCGCCGTCGTCTCGGCGGCGCTCTCGCTGGGCATTCCTGCGGGCTATACGCCCGAATGCACCGAATGCCCCGACAACGCGCTCCGCGCCCAGGCCGGTGCGGGGGCCGCCATCAAAGGCGTCTGGTCGACCTTCAACATGATTGGGCAAATCCCGGTGACCGACGTGCGAAAGCTGTCGATCATCCTGAAGGACGCCACGGTGCCGGACGCCACGAATCCGGCCGTGAGATACCCGGTGAGCACGAGCTACGGCGTCAGCTCCGAGATTCGAATCGCGCCGTGACTAGAACGTGTTCTAGAAACGGCCGACGATCGCGGCGCCGCCACCCTGGGGCGACACGTCGGGCGCGACGCCGACGTGCAACGCGCGCCCCGTTTGCGCAACCGCAGGGCTGTCTGCGTGACCTGTGAGAAAGAGGTAGCCCGCGACGGCCACCGCCACGATCCCGACGCCGATGCCGATGTTGGCGACGGTCGCGCTCGATCGCGCGCTCTCGTTCGCGTCGACACCGGCTTGCGTGCAGACGAGGGCACCGTTGACCATCGGGCAGGCGTCGTCGCTCTGGCTGCGCTTCGACAGGGCACGAATGCCGAAGAACGTCCCCGCGCCGAGGGCGGCGATGCCGGCGGCTCCCACGACGAAGGCCGCGGTGCGGCGACCTGACGCGGAGGACGACGACGCGTCGACCGCAACGGCGCCCGAAGAGGACGCGGCATTCCCAGATGCCGACGCGACGACCGGCACCGCAGTCTCCACCTCGAGGAGCGGCACGGTGATGCGCGCGCTGTCGCCCACCAGGACCGTCGACACCGAGGTCCACGGCTTTCGTCCGGGCGCGCGGGCCACGATGCGAAGCTCCCCCGGATCGGACGGAAGTGGAAGGCCCCAGGTGATGGACGTGAGCGCTGTGCCGTTCCGCTCGAGCACGAGGCCGTCGATCCGCGACGTTGCCGGGACGTCGATGACGACGCGCGGGAGCTGCGGCTCCAGGGTCTTCAGGTGCTCTTGCGCGAACTGCTCGCGATCGGTTCGCCCGTCGCGGCGCGCCGTCGTCACCGACTGCGTGAACTCGCTCCACGCGGTGGCGACGCGCCCCTCGCGTTCGTGGCACGTGGCGAGTGCGAGGAGCGTTCCGGCGGCGGGGTCGAGCCGCTCGCTCTCTTCGAGCTTGCGGCACCCGTCGGCGATTTTTCCTTCGTCCATCAGCTTGCGACCGTCGCGAAAGAGCGACTCTGCGACGAGCTTCGCGTCGGCGCCGGGCGTGTCGGCGTAGGAGGTCGCGGCGCTCCCGAAGACGCTGAGCGCGAGGAGACACGCAACGGGCGACGGCGCACGCGCGCGTCGTCGAGAGGGAGAGCGCGATGCACACGAGGCGGGCATGGGTCAGAGCCGATCGTCTAAGAGATTGGACTTCGAGCTTGGGGCCGCGGGCGCATTCGGGGAGCTGGGCTTGACGGCCGCGCGCGCTGTCGCGCGAGGCGGCGACGGCGCTCCTGCCGCGGCGGTCGTCGAAGGCGGCGGCGCTGCTGCCGTGACGGCGGCAGGTGCGGTGGCGGTGACAGAGGGCTCCACGGCCGTCGCGGCGTCGCCCGTAACCGCGACTGCGGGCGTCTCCTGCGCGCGCTCCGACGTGGGAGCAGCGCTCGCCGCAGATGTCGGGGGTGAGGCGCTCGGGGCGTCGGCGGCGGGGGCGTTCGAGCGCAACACGAAGAGCGCGACCACCGCTAGAACGAGCACCGCCGCAAGCGCGACGGGGAGCGCGCGAGAGCGCGGCGTCGCCGTCGCTGCGGCCGCCGGCGTTCCGCTCGCGAGCTCGATCGAAATGTGGGACCAGCTCGCCGAGGCCTTCGCCGACGGCGTCGAGGCAATCGTGTTCGTCGCTTCCGACGTGTCCGTGCCGTGCCCGTCCCCGACGGCTGCGCCTGCGGCTGCGGCCGCTGCAGCGCGCGCGACGGCGCCCGTGAGGCTCGTCCCCGAGATCTCGGCGGCGCTCGCGTTGGCGTTCGCGAGCCCACGCGCGCGCGCGCGAACGTCGGACGGCGTGCTCGCGACGTTCTGATCCGAATCGAAAAGGGGGTTGTCACCGCTCGCCGTGAGCGAGATGCCGCCGTTCGCGATGCTCGTCTGCCCCGTCGCCGACATGTTCGCCGCCGGAAGCTGCGACGCTGTTGCGAGGGCGTCCGCCATGACCTTCGCCGACTCGAACCGCTTGCCAACGTCGAGGGCGAGTGCACGGGCGAACCACTCGTCCATCTCCTGCGGAAGCCCCGTGACGAACGTCGACGGCGGCACGACGGGGCGCGTCGTGATGGCGATGAGCAGCTCGCCGAGACCCAACGGTTTACCGTCCGGCTCGTGGGGGTGGCGACCGACGATGCATCGCCAGGCGACGATGGCGAGCGAGAACAGATCGCTCCGTCCGTCGAGCTCGACGCTTCCGCGAGCCTGCTCGGGGCTCATGTACGCGGGCGTTCCGACGATCGCGCCCGTCGCGGTGCTCTGGTGGTCCGACCCCGTGATTCCACTCGCCTTCGCGATGCCGAAGTCGAGAACCTTCACGAGGAGCCCGTCGTCCTCCTCGCAAAGGAAGATGTTCGCGGGCTTGATGTCGCGATGAACGATGCCGGCCTTGTGGGCGCGGTGAAGCGCGCGGCAGATTTGCAAGACGACCCGCGCCGCGGTCTCGAACGGGAGAATGTTGGTGCGCTTCAAGCGATCGCGGAGCGACTCGCCGTGAAGCAGCTCCATGACGATGTACGCCCGCTGCGATTCGTCGACGCCGTAGTCGAGAATTTGAACCACGTGGGAGCTCCGAAGGCGCGCGACGACGTTCGCCTCGCGCTCGAAGCGGCGCAGCGCTTCGGCGCGCGCGTCGCCGTCGACGTCGACGAACTTGATGGCGACCTCGATGCCGAGCGTGGTGTGGAAGGCGATCCAGACGCACCCCATGCCGCCCTGACTGAGCGGACGCTCGAGCCTGAAACGTCCGGCGATGACCTCGCCCGCGCGCAGGTCGGTCGTCTCGGTTCGACTCAGGTGCATCACCAGCGGGGCCCTCGTTGCGTCTTTGGGCGTCGACGCATCCTTCTCAAGGTACGCGATGGGTCTCGCCCGTTCAACGCGCGGTAGGGACTTCGGCGAACGCGAACGCTCGGTATTTCGCGGGTCATCACGCGAAGTGTGCGCGCCTGCGGCACACGTCGTGGATGGTCGGGTGACGCGTCAACCCGCCAGAGGCGACGACGTCCTGAGGCTGTCGACGGCGGCGTGGTCACCTCGGCTCGTGGCGCCGTGCGCTGACGGCGACTCGTCGAAGGTGAGCATGACCGAGACGCCGTCGCCCACGAAGACGTGGCTCGCATCGATGTGACCGTGCACGAACCCGGCGTCGTGCAACGCGTCGACGGCGCGGTGGAGCGCGCGCGCCTCGTCGTCGCGCAACCCGCGCGCGGCGCTTGCGAGAAGCGCGCCGCGGGGCGCCTCGAGCCAGAGCGTGCCGTCGTCGCGATCGACGCGGAGGACGCTCTGAAGGGCAGGGTGGCCGGCCCGCGCGAAGGCCTGGGCGCGCGCGAGGAGCGCGTCGTTGAGCGGAAGGAGCACCACCGCTCGCCCGAGCCACTGGTCGACGACACGCCCGTCGATTTCGACCGTGAGGCGGGCAGTGCCGGGGCGTTCGCTCGGTGCGCGCCCCTCGGGTTTCGGCGGCGCGGCGGGCTCGACGGCATCGGGCCAAACGAGCGCGGTGAGGGCGCGTCGCGCGACGAAGGCGTCGGCGGGGCGATCGGTCTCGGAGGTGGACAAGAGCGCGAGCACCGCCGCGTCGTGACGTGCGTCGAGGTCGCGGTGGGCGCCGCTCGGCAACAGGCGCGGAGCGTGCTCGAGGGAGGGCTTCTCGCCCGTGAGCATCTCGAGAAGCAGCGCGCCGACGCCGTAGAGATCGCTCCGTACGGTCGCGGGGCGGCCGGCGCGCTGCTCGGGGCTCATGTACGCGAGCGTGCCGATGACGGCGGCCGTCGCCGTGGTTGACACGTCACCCAGGTGCGCAACGCCAAAGTCGCCGAGGCGCGTGACTCCCGCGCCGTCGAAGAGAACGTTCGATGGCTTGATGTCGCGATGCAAAACGCCGAGACGATGGGCCTCGCCGAGGGCGCGCAAGACAGCGGTCGCGACTTCGATGGAGCGCGCGGGGGTAAGCCCTTGGGGGCCGCCAACGCCGGCGACGGCGGCGAGCGCGAGGCGCGCTTCGAGCGTGCCGCCGCCCATCCACCCGAGGACGATGGCGGGCCCGTCGGGGAAGTAGTCGCGAAGCGGGACGACGTTGGGGTGGTCGAGGGCGCCGAGCACGCGCACCTCGCGCTCGAACCGTGCGAGCGCATCGCGGCCGGCCCCGCGCGCGTCGTAGCCGGCGAAGACCTTGACGGCGACGCGCTCTCCGCGGAGTGCGTCAACGCATTCGAGAACGCGCGCCGTGGGCGTTGCGGCGACTTCGCGTACCACTTCATAGCGGCCGAAAATGCGCGTCGTCACCTCGGCGCGCGCGGCCGGCTCGCCCTCCCCCTCGGCGTCGTGGGACCGTGCGCTCAGTGCGCCTCCGAGGGCTTCGAGCTCGTGCCGCACCTCTTCGCGCGCCTGCGCGAGACCAAGGCCGCCGAGTGCGGGGAGGAGCGCCTGGAGCGCGCGTCGTCGCTCGCTTGCGGTCGAGGGGACGCGTTGCAGCGCGCGCGTCGCGGCCTCGAGCTTTCCGTACCTAACGAGCAGCTCGCCGAGCGCCGTATGGAGCGCGTAGTCGTCCGGGGTGCGCCGCATCGCCGCTTCGAGCGCACGCGCGGCGTTCACCGGATCGCCCGCGCGCTCGTACAACCGCGCAGCCGACGCGCCGTCGCCCGCTCGCTCCCATGCGCGCGCGGCTTCGGAGGCGCGCCCCGTCGCTTCGAGAACGCGTGCTGCCCACGCGCTCTTTCCGCGCCGTTCGAGCTGCGCTGTCACGCGGGCGGATGCTGAAGCGTCGGCGGCGACCTCGGCGACGTGGGCGAGGGCAAGCACGTCGTCGCCGCCATCGACCGCCAGCAGCAGCGCACGCCCGACGTCGCCGCACCGAGCCGCTTCGACCGCCGCGCGCTGCCACGCGCACGCGCGTTCGAAGAGCTCACTCGCCGTGCGCGCATCGCCCCGTGCGCTCGCGAGCTCCGCCGCCGCGACGATGCGCTCTTCGCGAACGAGCCCGGCGACGTCGTCGTCCACGGAGGTTTACTCGCCCGACCCCGTCGCTACGCCGTCGGCGTCGATGTCCGTGTCGTCGTCTTCGAGAGGCGCGGGCGTGACCGCCGGCGAGAGGCCCCGCGCGCGCAGTGCCGCGTCGACGTCGGGGGCGATGAAGAATGGGCTCACGCAGTGCTCGCCGCGCGCCTTGGCGGCTGCGTCGCTCTTCTGCGCGAGGTCGCCCAGGATGCCGCGCTCGCGGTTGCGACGGCCGGGGCCGCTCGCATCGATCCAGAAGTAGCTCCGTGCGCGGACGTCGATGTGGACGAAGCCGCTGGTGGGGTAAATCCCAACGCCGACGAAGCCGAGCTCGCGCGCGAACTTGGCGACGTCGGCATCGGCTGCGCCCGGCACGACGATGTCGATCGCGCGCCCCGCGCCGTGGTTCGACGCGTGTCCGTGGGGCGTGCGGTAGCCCGACAAGACGCGGATCTCCTGCGCTTGAAAGTGCGTCTGCACGCGGTACGCCGCGTCGAGCAGGCGGGGCTCGATCGGGTGCTGGTTGCCCGACGACGGCTCTCGCAACACGGACGACGCGCGATCGAGATCGCTCGCCGAGAAGCCGCCGCCTTCCGTCGCAGGCGCGAGGGCCACATGGTCGTTCGTGTTGATCGAATAGAGCACCAGGTGGGGGCGGCCCGCGGTGTCCGTTGGCGCCGAACGCGCGGGCGACGGCGTGTGCCACGTGCGGACGTACTGCGCGTAGCCCACGCTGCCGCGGGTAGCCTTTTGCGGCGCATTGCGGGCGCTCGTTTGCGGCGCCCGCCGGGCGGGCTTCGGCGTGGCCACCGAGGCGAGCGCCGAGCTCACCGCGAGGCTTGCGCAAAGCGCTGTGTGCGGCACCCACCGCATCGACCGTGCAGCGGGAAGCTTGCGACGCGAGCCGCCCGCGGCGGCCTGCGCGTCAGCGGCGGCTGAAAAGGACCGCACGGGCAAAGTCGAAGCGCACCTCGCCCGCGTCGACCCCGCGCGTGCGGAACGGCTCGCGGTGGACGCGGTGGATGCTGAGAACGCCGTCCTCGAGGGCGCCGAACGCCGACGGCGCGAGCACCGCGCGGCCGTTGTCGGCGAAAAGACACCGAACGCTGCTCGCCGACGAGGGCGCTGCGCCGAGCCCTGCGACCGAGTCGCTCACGAGATCGACGTAGATGGCGTCGTCTGCGGCGCCCGGCTCCCATGTGAGCTCGACGGGGGATGCCACGGCGAGGCCGACGATGGCGCCTTTTTGCGTGTCGTGGCCGGCGACGCGGAGGTCGCTAGGCTCGCCCGGCGCGAAGCCCGACATGACGAACGGCGCGACGTCGGGCGAACCGGCGATTTTGAGATCGTAGCGGCCGCGTGCGGGCATCGCGTCGTCGTCGGCGGCGCGCGCGTAGACGACGCCGGAGACCAAGTCTGCGACGTCGGGCAAGCGACGGGCGGGGAGCATGGTTGCAACGCCGTTGCTTTCGAGCGTGACGCTGCCTACGTCGACGAGCTCGACGGCGCGTGCGAATCGTGGTGCGCGCGCGAGCGTGGAGACGACCGCACAGGTGCCGAGCGCGGGCATGTCGACGTTGGCGCCGACCATGCGAAGCGCGTCGTCGTCGACGGCGCCGGAGCGCATACGCACGAAGCGCGCGACGGCCTCGGCATGCGCCGTGTCGCCCGGCATAGCCGTGCGTTCGACGACGACGACGGCGAGGGACGATGCGGTCGTTGCCGCTTCGGCATCGGCGAGATCCACGGGGGCGCTCACGTTCGCCGAACAGGCGACCGTGAAGCTTGCGACGGAGGCCGCAAGGAGGGGCAGGAGATTGGCGTAGAGGGCCGGGCGCATAGCGACTGCCTCTACGGTAGACGGCGACCCTTTCCGTGGCAACCGACCGCGCAGCTCAAACGGGTGACGCGACCGTGCCTTTCCTCGCGAGGACGAGGCGTTAGGAGCCGGCGCCTCCCTACGAAAGGAGATAAAGTCGACGGCCGTGACGAATGCCTTGATTTCCCCGTGCGACGTGCTGGTTGTGGCCGCCTTCGCGCCGGAGCTCGCCGCGTTTCGTGAAGCCGTCGGCGGCCGCGGTGCGGCGACAGGCGCTCTCGGCGCGCTCACCGTCGCCGTCGAGGCCGTCGGCATCGGTCTCCCGGGCGCCGCCGTCGGCGCGACGCGGGTGCTTGCGCGGTATGCGCCACGCGTCGTCGTCCTCGTCGGCACCTGCGGCGCCTACGACGGCGGGGGGCTCGCCATCGGCGACGTGGTCGTCGCGGGCGCGCTCACGTTGGCCGACGCCGCCGTCGCCGAAGGGCGGGGCGCGTACCCCGGCCCGATGGCCCGCCCGCTGGCAGCCGACGCGCGCATCGCGGCTGCCCTCGTCGTCGCGGGTGGAAAGGCCGCGTCGGTGGCGACGACCCTCGCCGTTACGACGGACGACGGCCTCGCGGCCCGCCTCGCCGCGGCATTCGACGCGTCTGCCGAGCACCTCGAGGCCTACGCCGTCGCGCGCGCGTGCGAAGGCGCGTCGGTGCCGTTCGTGGCGGCGCTGGGCGTCGCGAACCGCGTCGGCGCAACGGGGCGCGACGAGTGGCGTGCGAACAACGTCGTCGCGGGTGGCCGCGCCGAGAGCCTTGTTCTCGGATGGCTGCGGGCCGGTGCACCCGGCCTCGCCGAGGCGCGCGAATAGGCCTTAGAAGCCGAACCAAAGCGCCGTCGCCGGGGTCGCCGTAAGCCCCGAGACCGTCGCCGACGTGCCGTTGTAGGTGCCGGTCACGGTCTGGTACGCGACGCTGATTTCCATCGCGACGTGCACGTGGCGAAAGCCGGCCGCGAACCCGAAGACGCCGCCAGCGTAGAATCGGTCGCCCTCGAGACGCACGGGCGTGGGCACCAGAGTCCCGGGCCCGGTGCTGCGCGGCTCGCTGGTGAGCGTCTCGATGACCGCATGCTCGAAGCCGCCGCGGGCGCCGAGCCAAGCCTTGTAAAGCCCGGCGTCACTCTCCCAGCCCACGAGGACGGGGGCGTCTGCGCCGTAGCCACGAAGCGACGAGAGCTCGACGGCCGGCAGCGTGCCGCCCTGCGTTCGCCCGTAGAACGCCGCGGATCCGCCCAGGCCGAGGGAGAGCGTGAGGCCGCTGTCGCCAAGCTCGATGGCCCTTCGTGCATCGACGCGCGCGCCGCGGCCGGTATACGCGAGGCCGCCTTCGTAGCCGTGGCCGATGCCGACGCGTGCTGCCACGAACGGGGTGATGCCGGGAGCGATCGACGCCGCCACGAGCGCGCCGCGCGCATAGGTTGGGTTGGTGCCGGGGTTGCCAGGGAGCGGCTGCCCGCTGGCGGCGACGGCGCGGGCGTCGCGCAGCGCGTCGGCCTGGCTGCCCAGCGCAAGATTGCTACTGAAGCCGGCCGACGCCCGGACGTCACCGCCGGGCAAAACGCGCGCGGGGTGCAACAGCGGCGAGCCGCCCCCGCACGCCGCGAGCGTGAGGAGCAGAGCGCCGGCGCCCGCCGCGGTGGCAACGCGAACCGCCACGACGACTGCGGTTGCGGCTCTTGGCCGCCACCACGCCGCCGTCGTGGTTGTCACTTGCGGAAGCGGGAGGGGTAGTCGTTCGCGCCGGCGCGCTTCTTGAGCTCGTCGTCGTCGGGGTGGAGGCGCATTGCGCGCTCGATGAGAAGGGCTTCGTCTTCGACGTGGCTGGGGTCGGGAAGGCAGCACTCGACCGGACAGACAGCCTGGCACGCCTCGTGGTCGTAGAAACCGACGCACTCGGTGCAGAGCTCGGGGTCGATCACGTAGATCTCCTCCCCCTCGCTAATGGCTTCGTTCGGGCACTCCGGCTCGCAAGCGCCGCAGTTGATGCAGTCCGTCGTGATGTACGTAGCCATGATCGTGGGGCGAACTCCTGCCGCATATTGTGCACGCAGTCCAGAGGAACCGGGCACCTTCGCATTACCTACCTGGGGCGCCGACGCGCTACGGTCAAGGGAAGGCGTGAACCGGGCGCGGCTTCCGCTTCCCCTCGCGCGGGGCAGGGGCTAGGGTCCGCGCGCTTCCGATGCCTTTGCCCCCGTCGCTTACGAGCTTTCGCCCCTTTTCGCGCCGCGCTCTCGCGGGCTTCGCCTTCCCGATGCTCGTTGCCTTCGCGGCCTTCGCGGCAGGCTGCAACCCGGCCATCGGCGACAAGTGCCAGCTCTCGACGGACTGCTCGCTCCGCGGCGACCGCCAGTGCGACGTTGCGCAGCCCGGCGGCTACTGCACGATCCTCAACTGCGGCGCCAACAGCTGCCCCAGCGGCGAAGCGAGCTGCGTGCTCTTCCGCGCCGCCGTTCCGGGCTGCGACTACGACGACCGAAGCGTGTCGCGCACTGCGCGGTCGTTCTGCATGAAGATCTGCGACAAGGACTCGGACTGCCGCGACGGCTACGTCTGCCGGAGCCCGAGCCAAATTCCGGCCACGCCGAACGCAGAGCTCGACTACCCATGGCACGGCGTCATCCTCGACGACGACCAGTCGACCGAAGTCTGCATCCCGGCGCCGCGTGGTAGCCAGAAGGACGCGCCGGTCGATGCGGGAGATGGGGGGAACTCCTCGAACCTCCCGGAAGCAGGCGTCTGCAGGCCTACCGGCCCCGTCTTCGACGGCGGCGAGTTCACGGTGATCGACGGCGGCGCGCCGGAGCCCGTTCCGACCCCCGACGCGGGCACGGACGCAGGCGCCGATGCGGGCGTCGATGCGTCCCCAGTCGACGCAGGTGCCGACGCGACGCTCCCCCCCGACGCAGGCGTTGCCGACGCAGGCGTTGCCGACGCCGGCGTCGTCGACGCGACCACCGCAGACTGACGGCACGGCCGTGGCGGGCGTGCGCCCCTTCGCGGCAAGCCTCGCCGGGGGCGCGGCGCTTCGCGCGGGCGCAGCTCTTTTGTCCCGCACGCTCGAAGCGGCCGTCGTCGTCCTCGCCCTCGCGTCCCTCGTTTTTCTCGCGGTCCGCATTCTCCCGGGCGACCCCGCGGCGCTCATTCTCGGCGACCAGGCGAGCGCCGCCGAGCTCTCGGCCCTTCGCGCGCGCCTGCACTTCGACGAGCCGCTCTATGTGCAATATGCACGCTTTCTCGGCGGCCTCGCGAAGCTCGACCTCGGCGACTCGCTGAGGCGCCCCGGCGTTGCCGCGTTCGCGCGCGTGGGGCAGGCCCTCGGCCCCACCAGCGCGCTCGCGGGGCTCGCCGTCGTGCTCGGTGTGGCCCTCGGCGTCAGCGCGGCGCTCCTCTCGGTGGGACCTTGGCTCGGCGCGCGCAAGCATTGGGTCGAGCGTGTCGTCGTCGTCGTCGCGGCCACGCCGCTCCTCGCGTTCGCGCCGCTTCTCACGTACGGCCTCGCCGCCCGCGCCCGCATCGTGCCGCTCCCGGGCGACCCCGACGCCGGCCTCGCGGGGCTCGTCTTCGCCAGCGCGCTCCTCGCCGTCCCGCTCGCGGCGCAGGTGGCGCGCATCGGGCGCGCCGCGCTCGAGGACATCGCCCGCGCGCAGTTCCTCACGGTGGTGGCGGCGAAGGGCGGCGCACCCCGGCGTGTCTACTGGCTCCACGCACTTCCGGCCGCGACGGGGCCCATCGTGACGGTGGTCGCTACGCAGCTCGGCGCGCTCCTCGGCGGCGCGGTGGTTCTGGAGCGGCTCTTCGAGCGGGCGGGGCTCGGCACGCTGATCTTGGAGGCCTACGCGTCGCGCGACGTTCCCGTTCTCGAAGGCGCCGTCATCGCATCGGGCGCGCTGTTCGTGGCGACCCAGGCCTTCGCCGCCGCGGTGCATGCCGTGATCGATCCGCGGGTGCGGCGGTGAACGCGTCGTCGCGCGCGCTTCGCCTGCTCCCGCTCTTCGCGCTCGTCACCCTCG
>JANXMC010000552.1 GCA_025354825.1 Myxococcales bacterium | reverse complement strand
CAGGTTTTTTAGGCCGTCGGGCGAGTCACAGGCGGGACCGAGCGTACATACGAGCTTTGCGCGGCGGTGTGCCATCGCGCGCGAGCATGCCACCTCAAGCCTGAGTTGTGTACACTCGCGCGCTGCAATGCCTACGACGCGTGACGTCACCGGTGCACTCTGCCTAGGCGGCGTGCGCCTCTCCGATCTGGTCGCTGCTTCGGAAATCCAAACGCCGAGCTACGTCTACGACGTCGATGCGATGGCGAATGACGCATGCGAATTGAAATCGGCATTCGACGGCCGAGCTCATCTCGTCGCCTACGCCGTGAAGGCCAATACGGCGGGGCCCGTCGTGCGCGCATTCGCCGAAGTCGGATGCGGCGCCGACGTCGTGAGCGGCGGCGAGATGCTCGTGGCCCTCGGCTGCGGCATCGCGCCCGACGCCATCGTCTTCAGCGGCGTGGCAAAGGGCGACGAGGAGATCGATCGCGCCATCCTCGTCGGCGATCGCGGCATCGGCGCGATTCAGATCGAGAGCATCGAAGAGATCGCACGGGTCGACGCGCGGGCGAAAGCCGCCGGTCGTATCGCGCGCGTCTCGCTCCGCATGAACCCGGGTGTCGACATCGAAGATCTCGACACCCACGCGAACATCGCGACGGGGCACGACGAAGCCAAATTCGGTGTGCCGAACGTCGACACGGCCTTCGCGCTCGAGGCCCTTCGCGGGTCGCCCCATGTCGCGCTTCAAGGCGTCGGCGCCCACGTCGGCTCGCAGTTCACGAGCGTCGACCCTTACGTGCAAGGTGCACGCACCGTGTTCGAGATGGCGCGCTCCGTGATCGCCGCCGGCTTCGCGCTGAAGTTCGTCGACGCGGGCGGCGGCTTCGGAATCGACTACGGCAAAGGCTGCCCCGTGCGCCCTGCCGACTTCGTGCGCGCGGCGCGTGACGAGCAGGTGAAGGCGGGCCTCGGCGACCTCGCGCTCTACGTCGAGCCGGGGCGCGCCCTCGTCGGAGCCCACGGCGTGCTCCTCGCCCGGGTGATTCAGACGAAGACGACGCGCGCGCTCGCAACGCCGCGACGTTGGGTGATAATCGACGCGGGGATGAACGACCTGCTCCGCCCCGCGCTGTACCAAGCGCACCACCGGATCGTGCCGCTCGCGGCAACGACGACGGGTCGCGCGGACGAGATTGCGTTCCGCGTCGTCGGTCCTGTTTGCGAGAGCTCCGACGACTTCGGCGAGCACGTGCTCCCCGCTGCAATCGCGGCAGGCGACGCCGTGGCGCTCGTCGACGCCGGCGCCTACGGCTTCACGATGGCGAGCCGGTACAACGGCCGCGCGCTCCCCGCCGAAGTGTTCCTCCGGGGCGGCAGGGTCGCGCAGATTCGCCCACGCAAGCCCGTCGCCGACTGGGTTGACGACCGCGTCTTCTAGGCCGCGAGGCCTAGTCTTTCTCTTTCGGCTCTTTCGGTTCCCGCGTGCTGCGGGGCGGCGGCGTGAGGCGCCCCGGCGGCATGCTTCGCGCGCGTAAAATCTGCCCGTCCGAGACAATCTCGACGCCGACGGTGCGGCATCGACGCGTGAGCCTGTCGAGATCGACCGCGAGTTGAACGAGCAGCCCGCTCGGCGGCGACGGATCGACGAAGAGCTCGGCGGTGGGCCTGCGCGTGCGAAGAAGCTCGCGGATGTTGCCGTCCTCGACCCACAAGAAGCCCGAGGCGGCGACGAACGTCGCGCGACCGAGGACGATGCTCGCCTGCGCCAGGGTGCGCGAGAGCGAGTCGGGCAGGGGAGCGAGCGCTTCGATGCGCTGACGAAGGACGTCGGCCTCGAGGCCGGCCGAGAGCGCGCGGGCGAGGGTTTGCGGCGCGACGATGAGGTCGAGCGTTTCGCCTGCGCGGCCGACTTCGACGAACGGCGCGATGGCGAAGACGGCGCTCACGCGCGACTGCGGGCCGAGGCGAAGAACGTGCGTGTCGAGAAACTTCGACGGCGTCGAGTCGACCGTGGGCGGCCGATTAAAAAGCAGAGCGCGGCCCCGCGGCGTAAGCCGAATGGCGATCCCGTCGTCCTCGCCGATGTCGACGATCCCGAGGGCGGGGAGGCTGTCGTGAACGATGCGGCGCGCAACCTCGACGGCCTCGACGACCTCGACGCCCACGCGCTCGGCCCATCGGCGAAGCAGCCGCGTGAGACCGGGAACGCGTTGATCGGTTTTTAGATACCCTTCGAGCGACGACCACGGGACCCAGCGCCCGTCGCCGACCTCTTTGAGGCAGTCGATGACCAGCTCGCGCACCACGTTGACCGCGCTCGAATCGCGCGACTCGGCCGCGATGCGGAGCATTTCGGGGTCGGCGCGACCTTCGTCCCACGCGCCGCCGCGCCGCCACGCGATGAACAGAAGACGCGCGAGCTCGTGCAGCGCGAGAGAGCCGGGCGGCGCCGCCGCGCTCGTCGCCGACGTGTCCCAAAGGCCTATCGCACGCGAGAGCGCCACGAGAAGCGCCACCTGTTGCGGCTCACGGCCGAAGCGCGTGGCGAGCTTCGTGATGAGCGACTTGGGGGTACCGATGCCGGGCCGCACTTCCGCGGCGTGCTCGCGCGCGGTGAGCGCGAGCCCCATGGCAATGGGCGCGGGGTCGACCGCAAACTTCGCGCGGCGCGGCGCGTGGTCTTCCGATTCGATGAAGACGCGGACCTGCTTGCGACGGGCCTCGCGCTCGGCGACGCTCGCCGCGCTGATGATCGCCGAGACTTCCGTCGGCACGACGTGCCGGTTCGGATGCATCGGAATCAGCAGCCCCCGCCGCTCGACCGCAAAACCGACGCCGCGTCGCGACGGCGTTGCGCCCGTCGCTGTACGCAACCGGAGGGGCTCGCGTTCGAGCTCCAAAAGCTCCTCGGTGTCGACCTCGCCGCCGTCGCGATCGACGCCGTCGAGCACGCGACGTTCCGTCGGCCCGAGCTTCGCGATTTCTTCCGCGAGCATCGTCGGGTCGCCGAGCACGTCCCAGGCGACCTCGAGGGCCAGCGCAACGGGCGGCGTGGCCGGGCGACCGAGGTAGTGCCCGGCGATGGCGCTCATCGTTTCGAGGGGCGACTGCGCGAGGAGCGCGCGAATGCCGCGCGGGTCTTCGCCCTCCCACGACCGGAGCTGCAGCAAATACGCGGTCGGCAACACCAGCTCGACGGCTTCCCCAGCTTGCCGCGCAAACAAAAGGCCGCGCGCCGCGAGCGGCTCGAGAGCCGGCGGCACGGTCGTCACGATCAGCAGGCCGCGCGCCTCCGCGACGCGGTGCAGTAGCTCGAGGCTCGCATGGGGCAAGCGCGACGGGTCGCGAAGCTCGGGGAGCGACACGAGCGCACGCGCGAGCTGCGACGGCGGATCGATGCGTTTCGCGGGGTCGATCCGTACGCCCAGGCGCGCGATCAACGCGTTGAGCTCCGCCGGCGGCAGCGCCCGCAGGATGTCGACGAGGTGTCGTGTGGCGGGCTGGGGGCGTTCGGCGGGCAAAGGGGTATCCAGAACTGTGGAAGCTTTTGAGATTACGCGCACTTTCCCAGATTGGGAAAGGACTCTTCCCCGTCTCCGCCGCCCCCATGGGCCACCGCGCGCCTGGTCCTTTCTCGAAAGCGCTGTTATGCGGGCAAAGGTGCCGCGCAAGCCTTCGCCGATTTCGCCCTCGCCGGCGCTCCAATGGCCCGGTCGAACATGGGTGCCCGGCGTCGGTGGCGCGTCTGCCGCACCTTCCAAGCTCACCGCCTTCGAGCGCTACGGCGCCTCGCGCGAAGCCGGTACGCCGCCGCCGCACCGTTTCGTCGTTGGCGACGGCCTCGACGTCACCGCCGCGCTTCTCGACGAGGGGCTCGGCGGCAAAGTCGACCTCGTCTACATCGACCCGCCCTTTGCGTCGCAGGCCGACTACGTCCACGAGGCTCGCCTCGACGGCACGGCCGACGGGCGCGTCGTGCGGAGCAAGGCCTACGGCGACAAGTGGGCGAAGACGTCGAAGGGCGACGGCGTCGCGCAGTACTTGGACGAAATCGCGCCGCGCCTCGAGATGCTGTCGCGGCTGCTCTCGCCGCGCGGAACGCTCTGGGTGCACCTCGATTGGCGCGCGTCGTATCTCGTCCGCGTGCTCCTCGACGAGATCTTCGGGCGCGATGCGTTCTTGAACGAGATCGTCTGGCGCCGCGCGCCGAACCTCGGTCGTCAGGCCACCAGCTCCCAGTTCGGGCGCACCCTCGACACGATCGTCGTCTACGGAAACGCCAAGGCCGTCCTCGTTCCGCCCACGCGCCCCGAGCCGATCGAAAAGTCCGCCGTCCGCATCGACGACGAAGGGCGCGCCTTCACGACGGCGCCGCGCGGCGACTACACCGACATCTCGATCGCACGCCTCGAAGCCGAAGGGCGCGTTCACCGCACGGCGACCGGCAAGGTCTACATCAAGTACTTCCTCGTGAAGGCGGACGACGGCTCGTACTCCCGCGAGCGGCGTGTCGACACGTTGTGGACCGACGTTCCGCCGCTCCGTCATGCGGCCGCGAGCGAGCGCACGGGCTTCCCCACGCAGAAGCCGCGCGCGCTCCTCGAGCGCATCATTGGGTGCGCGACGCAGCCCGGCGATCTCGTCGTCGACATCTTCGCCGGCAGCGGGACCACCGCCGAAGCGGCGCACGTTCTCGGGCGACGATCGATTTCCGGCGACCGCGGTGAGCTCGCCCTCGCCACTGCGCGGGCGCGCATGCAACGCGCGGGGATGGAC
>JANXMC010000469.1 GCA_025354825.1 Myxococcales bacterium | reverse complement strand
CGTCGCCGGCTTCTTGACCGCCTTGAGCTTGAGCAGACCGGGAACGACGAACTCGCCCGGGCCGCGGGAACCGAGCTGCTTCTTGATGAGCTCCGTGAGGCCATCAAACACGCGAGAGACGCTCTTCTTATCGAGCTCGGCGAACTCCGAGATCTCCGTGATCACTTGCGCCTTGGTCATTCTCTTTCCGGACATCTGCGCTTCCTCCTGCAAATACAGTCAGCAGTTTAATCTCGCCACCAAACCCGCCTTTTGCGTACTTCGCCGCGAGCATCAACCCGGACGCTCGCGGTGGCAGACTCGGCGACCCCGTCGCGGGACCGTGTAAAACATGGGTATCATCCACGGATCACGGCCCGCAACAGGAAAAACAAGCTCTCCTCGCAATTTCCTCTGCTGAGGGGCCGAAAAATCATGCCGGTTTGGGGATCGCGATCGCGTTTTCCACAGGCTCTCCGCCGATTCCTTTGAAGAATCGACGCGGTCCACGCGATCGCGATCTTCCATTAGCGACGTTTGGTCTGTGCCCTTTGAGGCGTGGCCTTGGCGCGCGCGGCCGACTTTTTGGCCGCCTTCTTCGTTACAGGGCGCTTCGCCAAACCGTTTGGGGCCGCCTTCTTCGGCGGTTTGGGGACCGTCGCGCCCTTTTTCGCCGTCGGCTTCGGGCTCTCTTTAAGAGCGACCGCCGCTTCGACGAGGCGGGCCGTCTCGGCGCGCATCGCGCGGTCCTTCTTCGCGGTCTCGTGGTCCCACCCAAGGAGGTGGAGGAGGCCGTGGGCGAGGAGCATCGTCACCTCGGCGAGGACGTCGTGCTTCGCGAGCACGGCCTGACGCCGCGCGGTCTCCACGCTGACGATGACATCGCCGAGCATGTCCCCCGCAAGAGCGGCGAATTCCCCTTCGCGCATCGCGAAGGCCAGGACATCGGTGGGCTTGTCCTTTGCGCGATAAGTCTTGTTGAGAAAGTGGATTTGAGTGTCGTTCGTTAGTGTGATTGAGACCTCTTCCTTCTTCAATTGAAGGAGGGTCATCATCCCTCGAACGCGGCGGAGCACCTCCGCTCGCGGAAGACCCGCGTGCGGACCGTGCTCCACCGAAAGCGAGACGGGCACTACTTCGCCTTCTCGGAGGCCTTCTTGTTGTCGGCCAAAAACTTCTCGAGACCGATGTCCGTGAGCGGGTGCTTGAGGAGCTGGCGGATGACGCTGAGCGGAAGCGTCGCGCAGTGCGAGCCGACCGTCGCGCACTGCACGACGTGCACCGGGTGACGAATGCTCGCCGCGAGGACGTTCGTCTTGAAACCGTAGTTCGCGTAGATGGTGACGAGCTGCTCGATGAGCTGAATGCCTTCGCCCGCGACGTCGTCGATTCGGCCGATAAAGGGCGAAATGTACGTCGCGCCGGCCTTGGCCGCGAGAAGCCCCTGGGTCGCGCTGAAGCACAGCGTGACGTTCGTCTTGATGCCCTCCTGCGAGAACGTCTTCACCGCGCGAATGCCCGCTTCGATGAGCGGAATCTTCACGACGACGTTCTTGTGGAGCTTCGCGAGGACGCGTCCTTCTTTGACGATCCCCTCGTAGTCCGTCGCGGTGACTTCCGCCGACACGGGGCCGTCGACGATCTCGCAAATCTCGGGGATCACCGTCTCGATTTTGCGCCCGGCCTTCGCGAGCAGGCTCGGGTTCGTCGTGCATCCGTCGACGACGCCCAATGCGACGGCCTCTTTGATCTCCGCGAGATCCGCGCTGTCGATGAAGATCTGCATGGTTCTTTCTCCCTTTTCTTCGGTATCGAGGCGTCCGCGAGGGCGCTTTTGGTGGGGTTTCGCGCCGCGAGCGCGGCCGATGTAGCGGTGATTCTTGGCTTGGTACAGCTCGCACGGAGGGCGGTCAACGCGCTAGGGTCCTCCGCGAAACGTGCGAGTTTGCATCATCGTTCCAGCGTTCAACGCCGCGCGCAGCGTGGCCCACCTCGTCAACGAGCTCCAGGTCGCGATGCGCGATCTCGAGCTTCGCCCCGAGCAGCTCGTGCTCGTCGACGACGGCTCGTCCGACGGCACGGGCGAGCTTGCCGCGGCCGCCGGCGCAACCGTCCTGCGGCTCGATCGCAACCGCGGCAAAGGTGCCGCGCTCATGGCGGGGTTCGCACATGCCCGTGAAATAGGCTGCGACGTTGCGCTCACCGTCGACGCCGATGGTCAGCACCCGGCCGCCTCCGCGCGTCTCGTTCTCGATGCGTCGCCGGATCCGCGCGCGCTCGTGCTCGGCGTGCGCGACATGGTGGGCGCAGGCGCGCCGAAGCCGAACCAGATGTCGAACCGGTTCTCGAACTTCGTGCTGTCGGCGTTCGCAGGGCGAAAAATCGCCGACACGCAGTGCGGCCTTCGGCGCTACCCGCTGCGTGAGACGCTCGCACTTCCGATTCGCGCAGGCGGCTACGCCTTCGAGGCCGAAGCGCTCCTGCGTCTGGTCGCCGCCGGCGTGCCGGTTGTCGAGCTTCAAGTCCCGGTGATCTATCCCCCGGGCAAAGAGCGCGTGACGCACTTCCGCATCGCCCGCGACCCGGCGCACATCGTCGTCACGGTGGCACGAACGTCGGCGTCCATCGCGTTCGCGCGCTTGCCGCGGTGGGTTCGTCGCTTCGCCGTCGCCGCGCTCGCGTTCACGCTCTTCGCAACGGTTGGTCACGCGATCTTGCGCGCAGCGACGGCGATTCATGCGCCGTCGATCACGATGCCGAGCGAGGTCGCGGTCACGTCGCCCTCGGGCATAACGCACGTTGGGCCTGCGTACCGTCACGACCACGACGGCCTCCACGAGGTCTACCTCGAAGGGTCGCCCGAGCAGATCGGCGCGCAGCACGTACGCCTCGTGCGCGATCGCATGGTCGCCAACGAGTACGAGCTGTGGGGCACCTTCAAGCATTTCGTGCCGCTCTCGCCCGTGCGCGCGTTGATGATGGACATCAGCCGCGTGCGCTACCGCCACGTCGACGAGGGCTTCCCCGAGCCGCGTCTTCGCGAGCTCGCCGCGCAGTCGCGCGCCTTCGACCCCGATCCGTTCGCGCCCACCCTCGAAACGTTCCACCGAATGGTCTTCCTCCATTCGCTCTACGACATCGCGCTGAGCTTCGAGCACTCGCCGCTCATTGGCTGCTCCGTGTTGGGGCTAGGACCATCGGCGACCGCCGAAGGGCACACGCTCATCGCGCGTGCCTTCGACT
>JANXMC010000513.1 GCA_025354825.1 Myxococcales bacterium | reverse complement strand
CCGCGTTACCCGACGACGCCGAACGGCTCCACCGCGTTCGCCATAGCCTCGCCCACATCCTCGCCGAGGCCGTTTTGCAGCTACGCCCGGGGGCGAAGCTCGGATTCGGCCCCGCCATCGAAGACGGCTTCTATTACGACTTCATCCTCCCGAGCCCCCTTTCGGAAACCGACTTTCCCGAGCTCGAACGCTGCATGCGCGCGATCCTCGAGGCGCGCCCCGCGTTGGTGCGCGAAGAGCTCCCACGCGAGGCGGCCCTCGCGCGGCTGCGCGACATGGGCGAACCGTACAAAGCCGAATACGCCGAAGAGCTCTTCGAGAAAAAAGGGGTTGCCGCCCTCAGCTTTTACCGAAGCGGCGCGTTCGTCGACATGTGCGAAGGGCCCCACGTTCACGACGCCGGCGAGATCGCCCACGACGCGTTCAAGCTGCGAAGCGTCGCCGGCGCGTACTGGCGCGGCGATTCGAAAAACGTGATGATGACCCGCATCTACGCCTGGGCGTTTCTCTCGAAAAGAGAGCTGCTTGCGCGCATCGCGGCCCACGAAGAGGCGGCGCTTCGTGATCACAAGAAGCTCGGGCGCGAGCTCGACATCTTCGCCTTCGACGACGACGTGGGCAAAGGGCTGCCGCTCTGGCTCCCCAACGGCACCGTGCTTCGCGACGAGCTCGAAAAGCTGATGCGCGAGCTCGAGTTCGAAGGCGACTACCAACGTGTCGCGACCCCCCACATGGCCAATGCCGCCCTCTTCGAGCAGACCGGCCATTTGCCCTATTACGCCGATGGGATGTTTCCGTTCATGGAGATTCGCAGCGGCGATCGGGCGAGCGGCGGCGTCGCCTAACGCCTGTGCCTAAGGCCCATGAACTGCCCCAACCATCACAAGATTTTCACGGCGCGGAAGCGGAGCTACCGCGAGCTTCCGATGCGCCTCGCCGAGCACGGGCAGGTGTACCGCTACGAAGACTCGGGCGCGATATCGGGCCTTTTGCGCGTTCGCGGGATGTGCATCAACGACGCCCACATCTATTGCACCAAAGAGCAGATCGCCGGCGAGTGCGCGAGCGTTCTCGAAATGCACAAGCGCGTGTATGCCATCTTGGGGCTTGGCGACTACCGTGTTCGCTTCTCGATGCGCGACGATGGCGAGGCGGCGAAAAGCAAATACGTCGACGACCCTGCGGCCTGGAACGAATCCCAAGAAATTCTAAAACACGCCCTTGAAGCGAGCGGTCTCCCCTTTTACGTCGGCGTCGGCGAAGGGGCGTTTTACGGCCCAAAAATCGACTTTCAATTTCGAACCGTCTCAGGCCGAGAAGAGACCGCGAGCACCTTGCAGCTCGACTTCGCCATTCCCAAACGGCTCGGTCTCTCGTACGTGGGCGCAGACGGCGCCGAGCACTGCCCCTATGTCATCCACCGCGCGCCGCTCGGCACCCACGAGCGTTTCGTCGCGCTGCCCTCGAGCACTTCGGCGGCGCCTTCCCCACCTGGCTCGCGCCCGTGCAAGCGCGGGTGCTCCCCGTCGCGGAAGCGTACGGCGACTACGGGCGGAAGGTCGTCCGCGCCCTTCGCGCACGTGGCATTCGCGCCGAGATCGACGACGGCGCGGAGAGCCTCGGCAAGCGCGTTCGCAACGCATCCGTGCGCAAAATACCGAACGTCGTCGTCGTCGGTGAGCGTGAGCAGGCCGAAGGTTCGGTCACCCTGAGGCGGCGCGAGCGTCCCCACGCTGCGTCGTCGGCACGCGCGCCTTCGCTCGTGTCGAAAGCGCAAGAAAGCATGCCCCTCGCCGAGCTCGAGGCGCGCCTCTCTCGCGCCATCGCGTTGCGTGCGAACGACGTTCTCTGACCGCGCGCGCGACACTGCCGTGGCGAAGGCGCCGCGCGAATGGTCTACTGCCCGTGATGGTGGAGACGAAGCGGCGCGATTCGACCGTCGCCCATATGGCGCGCGCGCTTCGCCACCGCAATTATCGACTTTTCTTCGCGGGGCAGAGCATCTCGCTCATCGGAACGTGGCTCACGCGCGTTGCGATGAGCTGGCTTACCTACAAGCTGACGCACTCGGCCGTGATGCTCGGCATCGTCGGCTTCGCGGCGCAGCTGCCCACATTTCTGCTCGCCCCCATCGCCGGCGTTCTCATCGACCGATGGAGCCGCCACCGCGTGCTTCTCGTCACGCAAGTTCTCGCAATGGTGCAGTCGGCGCTCCTCGCGGTCTTCGCGCTCACGGAGACCGTGACCGTCTGGCACCTCCTCGTGCTCGGCGCGTTTCAAGGTTTCATCAACGCGTTCGACACGCCTGCGCGCCAGGCGTTCGTCGTCGAGATGGTCGACACGCGCGAGGATCTCCCCAACGCGATCGCCCTCAATTCCTCGATGGTCAACAGCGCGCGCCTCATCGGCCCGTCCCTCGCGGGGGTGCTCCTCTCGACTGTGGGCGAGGGGGTCTGTTTCGTCATCGACGCCGCGAGCTACGCCGCAGTCATCGCGTCCCTTCTCGCGATGCGCGTGGTGTCCACACCGCGGCGCGCAGGCGCGATCGACGTGCTCGGCGAGCTTCGCGACGGCCTCGCCTACGTGAACCGCGTCATGCCTATTCGGATGATCCTCACGCAGCTCGCCATCGTGAGCTTCACGGGCGTCCCCTATATGGTCCTTCTGCCAATCTTCGCGAGCGAGGTGCTTCATGGCGGCCCTCACACGCTTGGCATGCTCACCGCCGCGTCGGGCGTCGGCGCGCTGTCGGGTGTGTTGTGGCTTGCCTCACGGCGCGGTGTCCTAGGCCTCGGGCGCGTCATCGTCATTGCGGGGACGATCTTCGGCGCGGGGCTCATCGCTTTCGGGCTGTCGCGAACGCTCTACTTCTCGATTCCGATGATGATCGTCACCGGTATGGGAATGATGGTGCAAATGGCGGCAAGCAATACGCTTTTGCAGACCATCGTCGACGACGACAAGCGTGGCCGCGTGATGAGCTTTTACACCATGGCCTTTTTTGGAATGATGCCGTTGGGCAGCCTCGTCGGCGGTCTCTTGGGCGCCCGCATCGGCGCTCCGGCCACGGTCGTCGGCGGCGGCGTCATCACCCTCATCGCCGTCGCGTCGTTCGCCCGCAAGCTCCCCGAGCTTCGCCGCGAGACGCGGCCAATCTACGTAAAGCGCGGCATTTTGCCGGAGATCGCGGTGGGCGTCGCCACGGCGTCCGACGCGATGAACGCGCCCGAGGACTGAGAGCGCGCGTCGCGTACCGCGCGCCGAGGCCACAGTCACGTCGAGCTCTTCGATCGCCGCGCCTCGCGCGCGTCGTAACGTTTTCGCGACTGCTCGATGGCCGAGCGGCTTCCGCCGGCCCACGTCGCGAGCGCGCTAATCGGCACCAGCAGCGTGCGCCCAAGGGGCGTGAGCTCGTAACGAACGCTCGGCGGTACCGTGGGGAACACCGTGCGCAGCACAAGCCCGTCGCGCTCGAGGGCGCGCAACGTGAGCGTGAGCATGCGCTGCGAAATGCCCTCGATGGCGCGGCGCACATCGCTGAACCGCAGCGGCCCCTCGCCCAGCGTGCTGACGATGAGCACGCTCCATTTGTCGCCCACGCGATGGAGCACCTCGCGCGTGGCGAGGCAGGATTCGTGACTTACGGGCAGCCTATGTGGTGACATCCATGTGCCTCCTTGCGTTATCGCGGGTGGTGACGGATATAGCGCTGGTAACTGATCGTAACCAGTCCGGAGAACGACCATGGCCACCACGACAGACGCCTCCAACGCCTCGAAACCCAGCGCCGGCATGCTCTGGGGCGGGCGGGTTCTCAGCACGCTCCCATGTCTCATGCTCGCGATGAGCGCGTTCATGAAGCTCTCGCAGAACCAGCAGGCCGTCGAAGGGTTCACCAAGGCGGGCTATTCGTCCGGCGCGCTGATGACTATCGGCATCGTCGAAGTGCTCTGTACGATCCTGTACATCGTCCCGCAGACCGCGGTCCTCGGTGCGATTCTGCTCGTGGGGTATCTCGGCGGCGCCGTGAATCACCACGTGCGTATGGGCGAGCCGTTCTTCGCGCCTGTCCTGCTTGGCATCTGCCTGTGGCTCGGCCTCTGGCTACGGGATGCGCGGCTTCGCGCCCTCGTGCCGCTCCGGTCGAAGGGCTGAGCCCGCTCGCTCCTCGCTCATGTCCGCATGCGCTCGCGACGGGCGCGGCGACTTGGCCATCGTACCCCCTGCGCCACGAAAGCCGCCCTAGAGGCGAGCCAAACCTCGGGCGCACGAGGGAAGCGATGAAAGCGATCCGACTGCACGCGTACGGGGATGCCGATAAGCTCGTCTACGAGGACTCGCCCACGCCCAAAGCCGGTGCGGGCGAGATTCTCGTCAAGGTGCTCGCCGCGAGCGTGAACCCCGTCGATTGGAAACTACGGAGTGGCGCACTGAAAGAGGTGATGCCCCTCGAGCTCCCCGCAACGCTCGGTCGCGACATCGCCGGCGAAGTCACCGAAGTTGGATCGGGCGTAACGGGCTTTGGCGTGGGCGACCGCATTCTTGCGCTCGGGAATGGCGGATATGCCGAATATGCCGTCGTGAAACCGGAGGGGGCGGCAAAGATTCCCCAGGGGCTCGGCTATACGGAGGCCGGCGCTCTTCCGTTGGTGACGCTTACGGGCGCGCAGCTCATTGAACGCGGAGTAAAGCCCACGAGCGGGCAAACCGTTCTCGTGACCGGCGCGTTGGGCGCCGTGGGGCGCACGGCCGTCTTTGCAGCGCGAGCCCTTGGTGCGCGCGTGATTGCCGGCGTACGTGGAAAGCAGAAGGCCGAGGCCGCGTTGCTCGGCGCCGACTCGGTCGTGGCTCTCGACTCCGCCGACGAGCTCGCAGGGCTGCCCGACCTCGATGGGGTTGCCGATACGGTGGGTCACGGGATTGGCAAGAAGCTATTGCCGAAAATTAAGCGCGGGGGCGTGTTCGCGTCCGTTGTCGAGAGCCTCGACGCGGCAAAAGAGAAGGGCGTTCGCGCGGAGATGGTCTGGACGCAGCCCGATGCGAAGCGATTGGGCGAGCTCGCCCGCGACGTGGCGGAGAAGAAGCTCGCCATCCCCGTGGGCAAGACGCTCCCTCTCGAGAAGGCGGCAGAGGCTCACACGCTTGGCCAGAAAGGTGGCATTGGAAAAATCGTACTCCTCGTCGGGAGCACTACGAAATAGCGGCCCGCGCCCGAGCCCGCTGCCGCGACCTCTAGGTGGCGACAGCGGATTCGCCGATGTGAGGCCGAAGGGCGACGCGGAAGATCGCGCCGCCTGTTTTTGGGCATGAGAGGCTTATCTCGCCGCCGAGCTCGGCGACGATGCGCTCGCTGATGGCGAGGCCCAAGCCCGTCCCGTTGCCTACGGACTTGGTTGTGAAAAACGGGTCGAAGATCCTGCGTCGCATCTCCATGGGGATGCCGGGGCCCGTGTCTCCTATTTCGATGACGACGCGCCCCTCGTCGTCGACGAAGGTGCGCACACGAAGCTCGTTGGTGCTCGCGTCGGTCTCGTGCATCGCCTCGGTCGCATTCACGACGAGATTCAAAAGCACCTGCCCGATGCGCCCGTCGGAGAGAGCTTGGGGTGTGGGGGCGTAGTCGCGGACGATGCGCGCGCGTTCGGTCACCGCCGTCCCCATCAGCATGAGCGTCGCTTCCATCGCGGCCCGCACGTCGATGGGGCCGATGTCGACCTCCAGCGTCTCGGCGGTGCGCGCCCGCGCGAGAGTGAGCAGATCGCGAACGATCGACCGAATGCGGCCGCCGCCCTCGACGGCAATCGCGAGCGATTCACGCGCCTCACGAGCAGCATCGCCAAGGGGGGCGAGCTTGCGGGTCGCGAGCTCGAGATTGCCCAGCACGTAGGTGAGGGGGTTATTGATTTCGTGGGCGACACCGGCCGCGAGAATCCCGACGGCCGCGAGCCTATCGGCCGTAACGAGGCGCTGCTGCATACGAAGGCGCTCGGTCACGTCGCGCCCTACGAGGAGCCTCGCCGACGCGCCGCCGAAGACGACGGCCTGCGCGGGAGTCACTTCGACGACGATGACCTCGCCATCTTTTCGAAGGAGATACCCCTCGGTCACGTCTTGGGGGGCGCGCGATCCGGCGGGGATCGTCATGCGCTCTTTCACCGTGGTCTGCCAGTTCGATTCGACGATATCGAAGATCGATCGGCCGACGAGATCGTTGGCACTTTCGTAGCCGAGCGCGACGCATGTACTTCGATTAACCCAGAGAATCTCGCCGTTGCGGTGAATCACCACCAGATCGGGTAGGCGTTCGAGCAGCGAGCGGAACTCTTCGCTCATTCGTTGGAGCGCCTGGTACCCCGCTTCGAGCTCACCCCGCTGCGTTTCGAGGTACGCCAGCGTCGTGTGTGAATGGAGCACAGCGCGCACGAGCCTCCGCGCGCGCCCCAGCACCGAAGGGGACGGCGGGAGCGCGAACACGGAGGCGACCCCGCGGGCCGTGACGGCGCTGGTTTCGAGGCGCGCCGGCGGCAGCCCCAGATACGTCGGAGTCTCGATGACGACGCCTTCGAAAATATAGAAGAACGACGAATCGGCGGGGTGGGGCTCCGGAACCTCGGTCGAGAAGCGAACGCGGTCCTCGGAGAGAAAGTCCATCGAGAGGTGCAGGTGCGGGAACATCGACGGCGCGAGCCAGTACGCGCAGAACTCGAACAGCATCCGGAGCGAGACCACGTCGCCCGCCACCTTGCGCAGCATCGCGAACGACGGCATTCGCGCCACCTGCCGCCCAACCTGCCGGAGGCGCTCAGGATCGCGATCGAGGCGCTCGGCGAGGGCGCCGCTCAACGCGATGAACTGCACCCACGTCACGAACGGGCCGGCCACGAGCGCTTCGGCGTCTTCACCGATCGCGAATGCAAGCTCGCGCCGCGGAATCCCGATGGCTTCCGCGGCCTCGAAGATCAGGCGGGCTCCTCGGCTACTGACTTCCACGCCCGCAGCGTAAGCGACCTCCCGCTGGCTCCGTAGGATTACGCGCGAAGGACGAGCAGCCGGGTCTCGGTCATGTCCTCCATGGCGTACCGAATGCCCTCGCGACCGATACCGGACCCCTTCACGCCGCCGTAGGGCATGTTGTCGACGCGGAAGCTCGGCACGTCGCCCACGATGACGCCACCGACGGCGAGCTCGTCCCACGCGTAGAGCGTGTGGGCCAGATCGTTGGTGAAGACGCCGGCCTGGAGGCCGTATTGGCTCGCGTTGGCTTTGCCAACGGCCGCCTCGAAGTCGGTATACGACTCGAGCACGACGACGGGCCCGAAGGCTTCTTCGGCGTAAAGCGGCTCGCTCTCGGGGACCTTTTCGACGATCGTCGCTTCGAGCATCGACCCTTTGCGGCCGCCGCCGGTGAGAACCTCGGCCCCCTTCGCCTTGGCCGCGTTGATCCAACCTTCGAGCCGTTTTGCGGCGGCTTCGTCGATCATCGGGCCTAGGAACGTCGTCTCGTTCTTAGGGTCGCCTGAAACAAGCTTCGACACCTTGTCGACGAGCTTGGTTTTCACCGCGTCGTAGATCGCCGTGTGAATCATGATTCGCTGTACCGAAATGCAACTCTGGCCCGACTGGTAAAATCCGCCGAAGACGAGGCGCTCGACCACGGCGTCGAGCTTGTTCGCCTGGTCGCCATCGACGATGCACGCGGCGTTTCCGCCAAGCTCGAGGACGACCTTTTTCGCGCCGGCGCGCCGTTTCAAATCCCAACCGACTTTGCCCGAGCCGGTGAACGACAGCAGCTTCAACCGCGGATCTTCGATGAACGGCGCGATGTCATCGAGCGAGCACAGAAGCACACTGAATGCTCCTTTGGGGAGCGCGGTCTCGGCCAAAACCTCGCCCATGATGAGCGAGCCGATGGGCGTTTTGTCCGACGGCTTGAGGACGAAGGGGCAGCCGGCGGCGATGGCGGGCGCGACTTTGTGCGCCACGAGATTGAGCGGGAAGTTGAACGGCGTAATGAGTGAAACGGCGCCGACGGGGACTTTCTTCGTAAAGCCCCGATACCCTTTTGCGCGCGCGGAGATCTCGAGGTTCATCACCTCGCCGCCGATGCGAACGCTCTCCTCGGCGGCGACTTTGAACGTGTCGATGAGGCGCGTCACCTCACCGCGCGCGTCGCGAATCGGTTTGCCGGCCTCTACGGCGAGGGCATAGGTGAGCTCGTCTGCGCGCTCGCGAAAACGGGTCACGCAGTGCTCGAGCACCTCTTGCCGCGCGTAGGCCGGCATCGCGCGCATCGGCGCTTCGGCCTGTACGGCGGCGGCGATGGCGCGCTCGATGGTCGCCTTGTCCGCCATTGGAACGCGCGTGACGACCTCGCCCGAGTACTTGTCGGTGACCTTGAGGTCCTCGTTGGGTTGAGAGGGCTCGTTGGCAATGTAATGCGGGTAACGCGCGGCGAGCTTCTGAGTCATGCGGCGTCTCCGAGAAGGTGTGCGTTGGGAGAGTAGTCGATGGGCAGATCGATGAGATGCACGCCCCCCTCGAGGCAGCGCGCGAGGGTTGCGCCGAGCTCTTCGGGCGAGCTCGGGCGGTGCCCTTGCGCTCCGAACGACTGCGCGAACATGACGAAATCGGGGTTGCCGAGCTGCATGCCGAACTCCGGAAGCCCCATTTCGTGCTGCTTCCAGCGGATCATCCCGTAGCCGTCGTCACGAACGACGATGACTGTGAGATCGATGCCGAGGCGCACGGCGGTTTCGAGCTCTTGAGAGCTCATCATGAAGCCTCCGTCGCCGCAGACGGCCACGACCTTGCGCTTCGGATGAAGGAGCTTCGCCGCGATGGCCGACGGAAGCCCGGCGCCCATGGTGGCGAGGGCGTTGTCGAGCAAGAGCGTGTTGGGTTGATGGCAACGGTAATGGCGCGCAAACCAGAGTTTGTACATCCCATTGTCGAGGCAGACGATGCCGTCGTCGGGCATCGCGCGGCGCACTTCGGAAACGAGGCGCACCGGGTGAATGGGGAAGCGCGGGTCGGCGACGTCACGCGCAAGGTGCGTCACGAGATTTTTGCGAATTTCGTCCATCCCCGTGAAGTCCCAGCGCGCGTCGTCGGCGGCGCGTCCGAGACCTTCGGCGAGGCGCCACGTCGTATTGGCAATATCGCCAATCACCTCGAGCTGCGGGAAGTAGACCGGATCGACTTCTGCAGACGAGAAGTCGACGTGCACCACCGTGCGCGGATCTCCCTCGTGCATGATGAACGGCGGCTTCTCGACGACGTCGTGGCCGACGACGACGATGCAGTCCGACGCCTCGACGGCGTGGTGGACGAAGTCGCCCGACGAATGGGACGCCGTGCCAAGCCAGCGCGGGTGGCGTTCGTCGATAACCCCTTTGCCCATTTGCGTACTGAAAAACGGGATGCCCGTTCGGTCGACGAGGGCGCGAAGCATGGGGGCTGTGTTCTTGCGATTCGCGCCGGCGCCGACCATGAGAATGGGCCGCTTCGCCGACCGGATGACGTCGATCGCTCGCGAGAGCGCGTGCTCGTCGGCGATGGGGCGCCGCGTCTCGCTGCGGCTCACGAGGGCGGCGGTGGCTTCCTCGCGGGCGATGTCCTCGGCGAGCTCCAAGTGCACCGCACCGGGCCGCTCTTGCTCGGCGAGGCGGAACGACTCGCGCACGCGTGCAGGAATCGCGTGGGCCGACATGAGAGAGCGCGTGCTCTTCGTCAGCGGCCGCATCATCCCAACCACGTCGACGATTTGAAAGTGCCCCTGCTTGCTCGTCTTAATAGGCTTTTGCCCTGTCACCATGAGCATCGGCATGGCGCCGAGCTGGGCATAGGCGGCCGCCGTGACCAAGTTGGTGGCGCCCGGGCCGAGGGTGGAGAGGGCAACGCCCGCCTGACCTGTGAGGCGCCCCGACGTGGCCGCCATGATCCCCGCCGCCTGCTCGTGGCGCGTGACGACGAGCTTGATGCTCGAGTCGCGCAGCGCTTCGAGGAAATCGAGGTTCTCCTCGCCGGGGACGCCAAAGACATGCTTCACGCCTTCGGCCTCGAGCGCCTTCACGAAGAGCCGCGCGCCGGTGGACGGC
>JANXMC010000492.1 GCA_025354825.1 Myxococcales bacterium | reverse complement strand
GGCGATCGACAACGAAATCACGGCCAACAAGGCGAAGCTCGTCGAGACGCTCGAGGAGATGCGTCTGAACAAAAAGACGATCGACCGGATCGTCATGAAGCTGCGCGGCCTGATTCAAAAGGTCGAGCGTGCCGAATCTGGCTCTACGGAGCTTGAGAAGCGCACCGGCGTCGACAAGGAGCAACTCCGCAAGGAAGCGCGCGCCGCGAAGGGTGATGTGAATGCCGAGCGCCGCTTCAAGAAGAAGCACGGCGTCGGCCTCGAGGAAGTCCTCTCCAGCCACGCCTCGGCACAGAAGAATCTAAAGCGCGTCGAAGAAGAGCTGAACCTCGACGTCAAAGCGCTTCGTCAGACGTACGCCTCCATCCGCGACGGCGAGCGCCTCGCCGAGCGCGCGAAGGCCGAATTGGTCGAGGCCAATCTCCGCCTCGTCGTCAGCATTGCCAAGAAGTACACGAACCGCGGTCTCCAGTTCCTCGACCTGATTCAGGAGGGGAACATCGGCCTCATGAAGGCCGTCGACAAGTTCGAATACAAGCGCGGCTACAAATTCAGCACGTATGCCACGTGGTGGATTCGTCAGGCGATTACGCGCGCGATTGCCGATCAGGCCCGGACGATTCGTATTCCGGTTCACATGATCGAGACGATTAACAAGCTCATTCGCACGAGCCGATACCTCGTTCAGGAGTACGGCCGCGAGCCGACGCCGGAGGAGATCGCCGAGAAGATGGAGCTGCCGCTCGACAAGGTGCGCAAGGTCCTGAAAATCGCGAAGGAGCCCATCAGCCTCGAGACGCCGATCGGCGAAGAGGAAGATTCGCACCTGGGCGACTTCATCGAGGACAAGAGCGTCATCTCGCCGGCCGAAGCCGTCATCAACATGAACCTCTCCGAGCAGACGCGGAAGGTCTTGAAGACGCTCACGCCGCGCGAGGAGAAGGTTCTTCGCATGCGTTTCGGCATTGGCGAGAAGAGCGACCACACGCTCGAAGAGGTCGGTCAGGACTTCGAAGTCACGCGCGAGCGTATTCGGCAGATCGAAGCCAAGGCGCTCCGTAAGCTGCGCCACCCGTCGCGCAGCAAGCAGCTCAAATCGTTCATCGAGAGCTGAGCGCGTAAAGCCACGCGCGACTGCCCCGAAGGCCTCGTTCGCAATTCGCGAGCGGGGCCTTCGTCGTTTGTCGCGATGGCCACGGCGGGCGGGTCGTGCAATGCCGGGCGCGTATGAAATGGCCGAACGCCACGCGCGTCGTGTTCCTCTTCAGCGTCTTCGTCCTTGGAGGGTGCCAGCGAGGGTGCCTCAAGACGTGGCTCGAAGAGCGCGGCGTCGGCGCGCGGCCCGAGGCGCCGCCGAAAGCGGGCGTGCCGCTCCACGGCATCGACTGCCCCGATGGTCTGGCGCGGTGTGTTGGCGGCAGCGTGGAAGTCTCGCGCCTCGCCCGCGTGCCCGATCCGTGCGTAGGCCGGCCGGCCGAATGCGCCTGCCCGTGGGACGTGGTCGCCACGTGCCCCCGCGGCTGCGTCGCCGACGAGCTCGTCGTCGACATCACGGCGAGCCTCTCGGCCACGCAGCTCTGCGCCCTCGACGACGGCGAGGCCGTCGCCCGCGCCATCACGAGCGCCACGCGCGTTGCCTACGAGTGCGGCGAGGACGACAACCACGTCTGCGTCGCCGGCACCGTGGCCCACTGCGAGCTCTCGGTCGCCGACGGCGCGCGTCGCGCCCGCCCCGTCGCAACGTGCCTCCTCGGCTGCGCGGACGACGGCGCCACCCTCGAGGACATCGTCGACGACCGCCAGGCGACCGCGCTCCTCTGCGCGCGGGCGCCTGCCCCCAAGTAGCGACTCGCGTCGCGAGCACGCACGACGCGAGTATCGACCTACGCGCGTCAACGCGTACACGCGGCGTCGACCGTTCGCGGCCGCGCGCGACGAGCTGCTCGGAACACGACAGCCGCGACACGTCGGTCACACCCGTGGCGTGAACTGCGCCGCGATTCCGACAGTGGCCGGCCATGAGCCGCCGCGTGGCCAACGCTGCGCAATCCGGCTCGCCCGTGTCTGTCCCACCTTTCGGCAGAAAAGATGACACGGCAAAAGAGCCTCCTGTACGATTCTCTTACGGGCGAGATCGCACGATTGGCCGTGAATCGTAGGTGATTTCGAACCGCCGCCGAGCGCGTGCGGCGCCGTCGACCTTCGCCAAAAGCGACTGTCCAATGAAACTGGATACTTGCAACTCGACTGGCAAGGCGATTGCAGATGGGGTGAGCAGGGTCGGGGGATCTTTGAAACAGCGCGGTGGGATACGCCGCGTCTTTGACTGCCCTCCAAGGAGAGGGACTGCGATGAACCGGATCAAAAGTGGGGTTGGGGTCGTGGCGGTGCTCGGCGTGGTCCTCTTCGGCGCGAAGCCGTCCCAGTCCATGGAGCGCACGGCGAACGAAGGCGCGGGCGGCTCGGAAGTCGTGCTGCCGGGCGCCGACGACGCGCCATCGCCGCCATCTAGCGGCGCGGCGATTCGTCTGAACGCCGCAGCAACCGTCGGGAACGGCGTGCTCGCCAACACGGGGGCGAAATCGACGGGCACTCCCGCGTTGGTCGACGGCTCGGGGCGATGTGCCGCCGGCATGGTCGAAGTCGAAGGCGACTACTGCCCGCTCATCGAACAGAAGTGTCTTCGCTGGCTCGACCCCGAAACGAAGCTCCGCTGCGCCGAGTTCGCGCCTACGGCGGGCTGTCAGGGCAAGACGGTGCACAAGCACTTCTGCATCGACCGCTTCGAGTATCCCAACAAGGTCGGCGAGAAGCCGGTCGTCATGAAGACTTGGTACGACGCGCGAGATGCGTGTCAGGCGCAAGGCAAGCGCCTTTGCGGCGACAGCGAGTGGACGCTCGCCTGCGAGGGGCAAGAGCACCTCCCGTACCCCTATGGCTACGCGCGCAACGCCGAGGCGTGCAACATCGACAAGCCGCACCCGGATGCGGACGAGAAGGCGATTGCGAACCCGGCCACGCGCGACGCGGAAGTCGCG
>JANXMC010000491.1 GCA_025354825.1 Myxococcales bacterium | reverse complement strand
CGAGGTAGTTCGAGTAGATCTCGGTCACGCCGTCGCGCGTCCCCGCGCCGCAGTTCGAGTTCGTGTGCCCCGTGCACTCGTGGTTGCCCATCGCCGGGAACCAGAGGCCCGAGTATTTGCTCCGCGCCGCCAGGTAGAGATCCATCTGCGCCGCTGATTCGCCATTGTTCGACGACGAGAATTGATAGTCACCCGTCGAGACGATGAATGGCGGTCGGTCCGCGAGGGCCTCGACGTCGCTGAACAGGGTCGAAATGACGTCGGAAGGATACCCCTGCGTATCGTCGATCGAGGGCGGGCGAGTGTCACCCACGATTCCGAACGAGAGATTCGAGACGGTCCCGCCGTTGTTTCCGATTCCGCCCGTCGGGGGCGGCGGAGGCGGAGGCGTCGTTCCCGTCGGGGGCGGCGCGGGGGCTCCACACGGGTCGGCGCACGCGCTCTTCGCCTCGCGAACGCATTGGGCATCCCACGACGTGGCGCAGCAGTACGCGTCCGACTGACACACGCTGGCGGCGCACGCGCCGCAACTTGCGCGCAAGCGGGTGCCGACGGTGCATGTGGTGTGCGAGCAGGCGGTTGCGAGAGAGTCCACGGAAGGAACGACGGCCGTGTCGTCGTCGGCAGGAGCGCCGCAGGCCGTGCTGAAGGAAGCAGCCGCAAGAATGGATACCGCAGCGGTCGCGAGGGACCTCGTCTTCATGGGATTGTTCCTTCTCGCGCGCTCGAGCGCGGCGCGTTGAATGCGACGTTGAATCGCACCTGATAGGCAAAATTTCGAAGGTCGATATCAACAAAACACAGCAGTCCGCGTGACAACCTCGAGACGTGGACCCGGCCAGAATCGCTCGGTAATGGCGTACGTCTGGCCCGCGCTCCTTCTCAATGCGCGCTACGCGTCCACTTCTCAAGGCTCACGCGCACCTCGTCCGCGAGATGGAGCGCGTGCAAGACGCGAATCGTCTCGGTGCTTTCTCGTTTACCCGTATACCGATCGATCTTGTCGATGGTGTCGATGAGCTCGATTTTACGGACTTCCGGATCCCAAAAATAGCACGAGAGCGTCCGCGTCTCGATGCAGTGGGTAATGCCCTCGGGTTCACCGTAGACGGCGTAAAACGGCAGGGAATCTCTCATCGAACAGAGCCCTCTTCGTGCGGTCCCGCAGCGCCATTCCAAGTCATGAAGACTGCGGGAGAGTCAACACTTGCATTCTTGTGGTGTTCAAAGTTTGCGCCGTATCGCTATTTGCCATTGCACGTGCCGCTCGCGTGGCGCGCTGGTCTCGGAGAAGCAATGTCGCGCCCGCTCCGCAATGATCACCGGTGGGCGGCTTTCGACTGAACGAACGGAGCCGCGTTGTTCGGGGCGGCCTCTCGCCCGATCGCGAGGAGCGCCCTTGCGTTACGTTTATCTCCGCTCGATGACGCGCGCGCAAACCACGTTGGCGTTGCCCGTCAGACGCGCGACGTGCGGGCGCTGGTGCGCGAAGGTCGCGGCGCTTGCCCTCGCCTGCGCATGGAGCGGCGGGCTGTGGAGCCTACCCGCATACGCCGACGCGCTCGAGGTGCGCCCTGTGCGGCTCACGTACAGCGCACCGATCGGATGTCCCACTGCCGAGAGGTTCGCCGCCGCCGTTCGAGCCCGGAGCCCTCGAATCGCGCTCGTTACGGAGGGCGCCGCGCTTGATCTCGAGGTTCAGATCGGGCGCCAGGGGCCTCGCGCGGTCGGTCGCCTCGTGGTTCGCGCGGCGAACGCAGCCGAGACGCGACGCCAGATCGCAGGCGAGACGTGCGCAGACGTGGCGGCCGCGCTGGCGTTCATCGCCGCGGTCACCGCCGATCCCGGCGTGGTTCTCCGCGTCCCCGCAGGGGGGTCGACAGAGTTCCCCGCCGCGCCTGCGGGTGCGGCGCCCGACGCCTCACCCAGCCCGGCGCCGCCTGCGGCCGGCGCGGATGACAGCACCCTCACGCGCGCGCCGTCGACGTCGCCATCGCAACCGGCTTCGAAATCGCTGCCGCGCGACGCGGCCCCTGCGTTCCGAGCGTCCGCCGGCGTCCACGCGGAGCTGAAGGGGGGCCTCACGTCGTCGTCGCTTCTGTCGATTCCATTCTTCGTGGAGGTTGCAGTGGAGCGCCCAGGCTCTTTCGCCGTCGCGCCCGCGTTGCGCCTCCGCTTCGACCATGCCGAAGGTGCCGCCGCCGGGACGGACAAGGGTGGGGGGAGCTTCGCGTGGACGACTTTCGGTCTCGATGCGTGCCCCGTCCGTTGGAGCTGGGGTCGCGCGCGCCTGACGCCTTGCGGGCGGGTCGGGGCGGGCGTGCTGCTCGCGGCGGGCGTGGACGTCCAGCCCACCCGTGATGCGACACGGGCCTGGGTCACCATCGGTCCCTTGCTGCGCGGTCGCCTCGGGCTCGCCGGGCCTCTCTTCGTCGAGCTCGAGGTCGGGGCCTTTTTACCGCTCGTGCGTGACCGCTTCTTCCTCGAGCCGAATCGCGCGCTTTTTCGCGCGCCAATCGTCGCTTTCTCGGCCGCGTCGGGCGTGGGTGTCACATTCTGGTGATCAATTCGCACCAGGGTCGACATCCTTGGACGCGCGAGATGTTGGCAATCCCGATGAGCGATGAGCTTTCCTCCGGTGCGCCTCACAGTGTCGTCGCATGCGAGGATCCGTCGGCCGTGGTCGCCAGATCGGACGGCGCGCCGCTCTCGTCGTCCGAGGCCGCACGTTTCCGCGCGCTCGTTGATGACCAGTTCAACTTCGTATGGCGTTTTCTTCGCGGCCTCGGTGTTCTCGAGGCGAATGTCGATGATGCCGCGCAACACGTCTTTTGGATTACGGCTCTGCGCCTCACCGGCATCACGCGCGGAAGCGAGCGCGGGTTTCTCCTGTCGACCGCCCGCGGCGTCGCGGCCAACGCGCGCCGTGCGAGCGCGCGCCTCCGCGAGGTCGCCGACGAGGACGCGCTCGAGCGATCTATCGATGCAGCACCGACGCCCGAGCAGGCGGTCGCGACGAAGCAGGCGCGGCGGAATCTGGACGCGTTCCTCGAAGGGCTGCCGGACGAGATGCGCATCGTCTTCGTGCTCTTCGAGCTCGAAGGGCAGACGATGGCTGCGATCGCCGTCCTGCTCGGCGTCCCGCCGGGGACGGTCGCGTCGCGTCTGCGTCGCGCCCGCGAATCATTTCACGCGGCGGCGCGTTCGATTCAGGACGAAGGGGGGAGCGCGCAATGAGGGATCCGGTGCGCCTGTTGGACGAAGGGACGAGCGGGTTCGAGGGGGAGTTGCTGCGATCGTGGGCGTCCGAGCAACCATCGTCCAAGGCTCGTGCGAACGCGCTCGCGATCGCCGGTGTTGCGGTCGGCGTTGCCGTCACGGGCGGCTCCACCGCCCTGGCAATCGGCACGGCCGCGGGCGCTAACAGCGTGGCTGGAGGCGCTCTCGCGCCTGGGATTGCCACGACCGGGGCGAGCTTTGCTGCGAAGTGGCTTGCAGCCGCCATGGGCGTCGCGGCCGTCGGCGCTGCGATGGTGTATGTGCGCGCGCCTGCGGCCGAGGGGCTGCGCATTCCCGCGCCCCTGCCTGCCAAGTCCGAGACCACGGCGTCCCCGCTGGTAGCGCCCTATTCCGGCGCCCTTCTCGAAGCGCCGCGCGTGCCCGAAGCGTTGCTCGTCCCCCTGGCGACGCGCAGCGCGCCAAGGCCGCTTGCCACCGCTCCGAGCATGGCAGCCGCATCGCGCGGGCAGACATCGACGCTCATGAACGAGGTCGCGAGCCTCGATCGGGCGCACCGGGCCCTCGCAGAGGGCACTCCGAGGGCCGCGTTGGCCCAGCTCGACGCGTACGCCACCGAGTTTCCCCGCGGAACGCTTCGCGAGGAAGCTCTCGTGCTGAGGCTCGAAGCGCTCACGGCCGCAGGCGACGGAGCCGAGGCCAATCGGGTCGGCATGCGCTTCCTGAAGACGTTCCCGACGAGCCCCCATGCGCCTCGCGTGCGAGAGCTGCTCGCAGAAGCCGCCCGCTGATGCGCTGTCCGGCGAGTGGCCCGCGGGCGCTCGACGGACAACGATGTAGGCCACCACCGCGTTCGGGCTCCCCCGGCCTATCGCAGTATGTCGGCGGAACGCCGAGCGCGCGCTGGAGGGGTCGATGCGCGCGACGACGCACGTTTCAGTCCCCTCGCGGCTCCGGACGGCGCTGCGCCCTGCGAGGCGTGCACGCCGGGGTCGGCGACGTGCCAAGCGCACAGATGCTAGGCAGGGGGGCCGGTGCAACACGACCGCGCGCGACTGCCGCGAGCGGCCCCTGTCATGCCCCTAAGCTGCGGCAGGACCCTGGGAGTCCGCATGATCAATTCCCGTGAGGCGCGACATTGCCTCACCATCGCGATGACAATCACGCCCGCCCGCAACCGACTGTTGATGTTCGCGTCCCTCTCCCTGCTCGCCGCGTGCGCGAGTAGCGCAGCCCCGCAGGGCTTCGTGAGCGATCCGGGGACGCCCGATTTGGTGAGCCCCACGGACGCGGGCGGCGCTACGCGCGTCGGTCTCGAGGCCGGCTCGCTTGGCTCTCTTGGCGACGCGCATGCTCCCACGGTGGACGCGGGGCCGCCGAGAGCCCTTCTCTATGCACATACGAACACGAAGCTCTTTCAGCTTGATCCGTTAAACGTTGCCGCGGCGCCAGTACTGCTCGGAGACTTCGATTGTATCGGATCCGGTTCGGGGAAGGCGACGTCCATGACCGACATCGCCGTCGAGAAGAATGGGAAGCTCTATGGTGTGAGCGCGATCGCGGCCTACCCATTGACAGTGCAGGCAGGCGTCGTCCACTGCGACGCGACCTGGCCCCTTCCTCAAGGCTCGAGCTTTTATGGACTCACGTTCGCGCCCGAGAATACGGTCGCCGCGCAGGAAGTTTTGGTCGCAGCCAATGGCGGCGGCGAGCTGTTCGAGATCGACTCGACGACCGGAAACACAACCAAGGTCGGTGCCTTCGGCGTTGATCCGGCGACGAAGCTCCCTTGGTCATTGTCAGGCGACATCGTGTTCCTCGCGAACGGCGGAAACCCCGTCGGCTTCGCGACGGTGCGCACGTGCAAGTCTGGAAGCTCCGGCTGCTCAACCGTCGATACGCTCATCGAGATTGACGTGAGGGCGATTAAGCCCGGCAAGCAGAGCGTCACGAAGGCCGTTCGAGGGAAAGTCACGACCGGCGCGTGGTGCACTAATCCGCAATCACCGGCAGAGTTCGACACGATTTACGGTATCGCAGCCTACGGCGACAAGGTCTACGGCTTCACTCACACGGGTGGTCACATCCTCGAGATGCACAACGACGATGCGACGGCATGCCTCGTCTCGTCGGACGCGGCGCTTAGCTTCGCCGGCGCCGGCGTGACCACCGTTGCCCCCGTGCGCGCGCCCCCGCCGCCACCTCCGCCCAAGTAAAGGAGCGCTCGTTCGAGCCTTGCCCGGGGGTGGGATGAGCGCGCTCGCGCGAAGCGCTATTCGACGAGAGCCGCGTCGGCAATCCACATGGGTACGAGTGTCCTACTCCTCGCGTCGTACGTCATGGCGAGAGGCATGGGTCCGCCGCAGGCTGCCCCGAGTCGAGCACTTCGACGAAGAGGTGCCCTTACCCCGGGTCGCGGGGGCTCACGCGCAGCGTCGTCGGCAGTTCGGTCGATGGGACACCGATGACATCCCCGCCGGCGGGGATGAGGCGAAGCCCAAGCCCGGCAGCATCGTTCCATGACCGAACGCTTCCCGTCCGCCCCTGCACGTGGTCGCGAATAGGCGAGCGGCGCGATGCGCGGTCGACACGTCGGTTGCGCCGAGGGGGTCGTCGATGACCCCTCCAATCGATGCGCCAAGAGCGCCCGGAGGCTTTGCTCGCATCCAGCCCTTCGACGGCGGGGGCATGACACCGCACGCAACGGGGACCAGCAGGCTCAATGAAGCGCCCGCGGCGCGGAACGATTTGCGCGCGGCCGTCACCCGCCATCTCGAGATCTCGTCGCGCCGCATCGCCGTGGCACGGCGCCTACTTCGAGCACCGTTCGATCGATATGCGATTGAAGGAATCCACGACCATCGGTCGAGTGACGTGGGGATTAACCCGACCGAGGGATCACATTGATTCGACGCGTCTGCTTCCTTTTTTCTGATGAGGGCGCCTCCGATGGTGGGCATCCCGCGGGCGTCGTGGATCAGCACTACGCACGCGACGTCGACGTTGCGCACGACGGATGCCAGCTCCGACGCGGCGACGCGTCCTATCGACGCAGCCCGCCACAGTATCCCTGTCTCCCGTGCGTTGCTCGCACTCGACGGCGGCGCCAGGGCGTACGAAGCGCAGATCGTGCGCACCTGCCGAGCTATTCCGAATGTGCGCCTTATCGCGTGCGGGAACCAGCACCAATAGGCCGTAGTCCATTCTGCGCGGCTCCTAGCCCCCTGATTGCCGCGCTCCTCAATACTATGCGCGTCATCGCGGGCGGAACGGATTACGGGCGCTAGACAACCACGCACCGGCGCCCGCAGGGCCGATTGTGAGCGGCCTTACCGCGGGGGCGGCAGCACGCCTCGCCCCCCGACGAACGGGATACACGTTGATGACGATGACCAGAAGTAAGACGGCCCGACGCTTCCTCGCAGGTCGGGAGCTCATTGCCGGGCCGCTGCGGATCGGCGTTGTGGTTGGGTCCACACGCGTGCCTTTCTGGGCTTTTAAGACAGTTCAAGAGCTAATTCAGAGCGCGACGACGGATGTCGCCGTCGTCGTGACCTGCCGCGCGCAGGAAACTCCGCGAGCGGGCTCGGCACCCCTGAGGCTCTACTCGTCTCTAGACTCGATCCTCTTCCCACCGAGAGTCGATGCCGAGGAGGCGACGGTCCTTGGGACTTTGATCCGCGGCACGCGGCGGATGCACCTCGAGATGGAGTGGCATGACGGCCATTTTTCGTTTTTGGAGCGTGCCTTCGACCGCCTTCGAGCACTCCAGCTCGATCTCCTTGTCATCCTCGGACCTGCGCCCCCACACGTGAGCCTTGGGAGCGTCACGGCATTCGGCGCCTTGTTTCCGAGTGAGCTCTCGACACTGCGCCGGAACGCAACGCCGGCGGGCGTATGGGAAGTGCTCGAGTCGCGGCCCCTCACCCGGACCACCCTCAACGCGTTGGTGCAAACCCGGCCAACACCGGTTGCCCTTCGGGCGTCGTTGGGGCCGACCCAGAGGCGGTCCATGGGACGCAACCGCAGCAACATGCTGCTGCGCATCCCGTCGATGATCTGCCATGAAGTGGAAGAGTTATGGGTCAATCGCCGCGACCCGAGCGAGCGCTCGTTCGTTCGCGCCAACCGCCCTCGCGAGGCGCGTGCGGAAGACCCGCGGGCTCTCCCCTCAGCGGCGACGTTGATGCGTGCAGCCGCGCGCGACCTTGCCGCGGGAGCTCTCGAACGTGCCCGAGCCCTCCTGTGGCGAAAGCAATGGTGCCTCGCGTACCAATTCGGGACGCCCCAGTTCCCGCCGTCGGATTCAGTGACGTGGCGGACGCTCGTGCCTCCGGCCGATCGCTTTTGGGCGGATCCCTTCCCGGTCAGCCACAACGGCAGGCACTTTCTCTTTTTTGAGGAATTCGTTCACGCGATTGGCAAAGGGCATATCTGCGTCGCCGAAGTCGATGCCGCTGGGATCGTCGGCACGTCCGAGGTGATCGTCGCCGAGAAGACCCACGTCTCGTATCCGCACATTTTCTCCTGGCATGGCACCTATTACATGCTCGTAGAATCCTCGGTTCGACGACAGATCGCCGCGTACCGATGCGTCGAGTTCCCAGGCAAATGGCATCATCATGCGATTCTGCTCGAGGGCATTCGGGCCGCTGACCCGACGCTGGTTCAAATCGGCGATACCTGGTGGCTATTCGCGTGTGTCGGACCCGAAGGCACCGAGAACGTCGATGCCTTGCACATCTACTACGCGGACAATCCCTTCGGCCCTTTTCACGCGCACGAACAGAATCCGGTGAAGCGCGACGCTCGCTCGTCACGACCGGCTGGGGCCCTTTTCGAGCACAACGGCTCCTTCTATCGGCCCGCGCAGGACTGCTCCGAAGGCTATGGTCACGCAATCACGGTCCAACGCGTCATCACGTTGACGCCCACATCCTTCGAAGAAATCGAGGCATTCCGAATCGGTCCACGTATCGAAGCAAACGTATCGGCAACGCACACGTACAACCAGAATCCATCCATGAGCGTCGTCGATCAGAACGTTGTTCGCTGGCGCTCCACCGGTTGATGCGGGACCTTCGTGCGGAGGCGGGCGGACCGAGCCTTTGGAGCGGCGACCTTCCGCAACCCCGTTCGCAGTGTAGGGCGTTCTGACCGCAATGCCGTTCCGGTATGCGCCATCGAGGCATGGTGGGGTTCGGTCACACGTTCCAGCCCGCCACGCCTTCATGGAGAGGGCAGCAGGCGCACGTCCGACGGCGCGCTCTCTCGACGACGCCATCGTCGTTCCGTATCCGCTCGTCACCCGCTGCGCGCGAGTCCCGGCTCCCGTGTGGCGTGCGGTTGCAGATCCGGGCTTGCCAAAGAAGCTCGCGCTCGCTCCGACATCGACCACACACCTATTGCTTCTCGGAAGCAGGTTCGGGTGCGCTCCCCGATGTGAGGCAACGGGTAACTGAGTCTAGACCGACGCCTCCTTTGTGGCCGCAAGTCTTCGACTCGTGCGAGAGCAAGGCGCGCCGCGTGCGATGGGCGACCGCAGACGGCAGCCCACGGTCACTTAAGGGCATGTCTTAATGCAGCGGTTGGTCGTCTCCTCGCAGAAATAGTGATTGAAGCACCCATTCCGCTGACAGGTGCATCCGTTCGTGCACGTGGAGCATGCGGTGCAGCTTGCGCTTACGCTTTCAGGAACGCAGGTCGGGTTCAGTGGGCCAGCATCCGGCACGGGCGGTGGCGGCGTTGACGCGTCCACGGTGGGGTTGGGAGAAGGATGCGGCGTCGATGCATCTTCGTTCGGGGCTGGCGATGGTGGCGAAGAGGCCTCTTCGAGTGGCATCGCGGCATCGCGCATCGGATCGACGGAAGCCGCATCTGCGGGCGCATTGGCAGAATGACTTTCGCTTCCCCCGTCGTCGCTCACGTGGCGCGGCGAGGGGCGGCCGTCGTCGTTGCTTCCCACAGCGCATGAGAGCAAAAGCACGAGAAGGCCTGATAGAGCGCACGTTTTTAAGGGTACGAGCATGAGAGATGGCGAGCCCATAGCGTGGGGAGACGACGCCGGGGTGACAGTTGCGCGAACTGGGCACGCCGTACAGGGGTGGTGCGTCCGTCGCGCTTCCGCTCAAATAGTCAACGCGCGCAGTGGACTCGACGAGTGCGCCCGCAATCGGCTGGAGCGCCTCCGGTGGCATTCCTCGCCACGAGCGCACGTGCCCGCGTTGACCGCGCTGTAGAACGTGCGTGGGGGGGGGGGGGGC
>JANXMC010000473.1 GCA_025354825.1 Myxococcales bacterium | reverse complement strand
CAGAAGCTGAAGTTCGAAGTGATGATTCCGATCATCTCCGAAGAGAAGCCGACCGCCGTCTGCTCGTTCAACTACCACCAAGACCACTTCGCCAAGACGTTCGACATCAAGACACACGACGGCGAGCTGGCGCAGACGGCGTGCCTCGGCTTCGGGATGGAGCGCGTGGCCATGGCGCTCTTCAAGACCCACGGCTTCGTTCCGAGCGAGTGGCCCAAGGCCGTCCGCGAGCAGCTCTGGCCGTGAGCTTCGCATCGGTCTTGAAGCTCGATCCGGGCGCGTACAAGCCCCACGCGCTTCACGGCGAGGAGCGCGCCTGGGTCGAGAAGAACTGTTACATCGACGTCTGGATCGAGCTCGTTCACGCGCTCGGCCTCGATCCGACGGCGATGTTGCCGTTTACATTTCGCCTCGATTTCGAGGGGGATCAGTGGACGTTCTTCAAGCCGCCTCACAGCGATCTCCTGGGTCTGTACGGCATCGACGTGCAGGAGATGAGCGTATGGAAACCCCTCGCTCAGCACGCGGCGTATCACGCAGGGCAGGGCAAATTCCTGCTGGCCGAGGCCGACGCCTTCTTCATGCCCGACACGAAGGGGACGGATTACCGAACCCAACACACGAAGACGACGATCGCGATTGAGTCGATCGACGTCGAGGCGCGGAAGCTTCGGTACTTCCACAACGCCGGCTACTACGCGCTCGAGGGGGACGATTTCGCCGGGCTCTTCCGCCTCGATGTCCCTCACGATTCACAGCACATGCCGTTCTTCGTCGAGCTCGTGCGCGTCGATCGCGTGAAGCGCTTGCCGGCGAAGGAGCTGGTCGCGGCGTCGATCGCGCGGCTCCGCGAACACCTCGCGTACAGGCCCACGACGAACCCGTTCACACGCTTTAAAGAACAGTTCGTGAACGACGTCCCGTGGCTGAAAGAGCACGGGATGGCGCAGTACCACGCGTACGCGTTCGTCTCGATTCGTCAGTGCGGCGCGGCCTTCGAGCTCGGCTCTCAGTACCTGACTTGGCTCGAGGCCCACGGCGAGACGGGCCTAACCGAGGCTGCCTCGCAGTGCGAGGCGATCGGCGCGAGCGCCAAGGCGCTCATCTTGAAGACGGCGCGGGCGGTGATGTCGAAACGCACGGTGGACTTCACCGAGATGTTCGACGGCATGGAGACGAGCTACGCGGCGATGATGGCGACGCTCGTGGCGAAGTACGGCGACGCGCCGGCGACGTAGGCGAAGGGCACGATGGCACGGCTGCGAGCACGCGCGGGCACGACGCAGTTATCGGGTGGGTGGGAGACCGCCGCGACGGCGCCGGGGGCTGTGCCCGACCCCGCCGCTCTCGCAGAAGCCACGCTGGCATGGCAAGCCGCGCCGGTGCCGGGGACGGCGGCGTCCGCGCTGCGTTTTGCCGGAACGTGGAAGCTCGGAGACGCGCGCGACTTCGACGCCCAAGACTGGTGGTTCCGCACGTCGTTCGAGGCGGGCGCAGGGGCCGCGGAGGACGGCGCGACGACACTCAATCTGCGTGGCCTCGCCACGGTCGCCGACGTCTGGGTCAACGGCGTGGCGGTGCTCGCGTCGGACAATATGTTCCACGAGCATGTGGTTGACGTGTCAACCGTGCTCGCGCCAGGCGGCTCGAACGAGCTCGTGATTCGGTGCCGCGCACTCGCGCCGTTGCTCGCCGCGCGGAGGCCGCGGCCGCGGTGGAAGACGCGCCTCTGCGACCCGCAGAACCTGCGGTTCTTTCGGACGACGCTCCTCGGACGCATCCCGGGGTGGACGCCGAAGACCACGGCCGTCGGCCCTTGGCGCCCGGTCATCGTCGAAAAGCACGCGCGCTTCGTCGTGGAGGCGACGGACATTTGCGCCGCCGTCGACGGCAGCACCGGCACGGTGCACGCGCGGCTCGTGGTGCGCGCGCTCGATGGGCAGGCGCCGCACGCCGCGCGGCTGAGGGTAGGCGACGTCGACGCGCCGCTTGCCACGACGGCGGGCGCGCGCGCAGGCGTGCTCATCCTCGAAGGTCACCTCCGCATCGTCGACGTTGCGCTCTGGTGGCCCCACACGCACGGCTCGCAGCCGCTTTACGCGGTGAACGTGACCATCGACGAGACGGTCTTCGACGCCGCGCCCATCGGCTTCCGCACCATCACGCTCGACACGTCGAACGGCGGCTTCGCCATCTCCGTGAACGGCGTGTCTGTCTTCTGCCGCGGCGCCTGCTGGACGACGACCGACATCGTCACCCTCGCGGGGACCGAGGCCGACTACGCCCACGCCCTCGACCTTGCTCGCGACGCCGGCATGAACATGCTCCGCGTCGGCGGCACGATGCACTACGAGGAAGACGCATTCTACGAAGGGTGCGACGCCCGCGGCATCCTCGTTTGGCAGGACTTCATGTTCGCGAACATGGACTACCCCGGCGCCGACGAAGCGTTCGCGGAGAGCGTTCATCGCGAGGTCTCGACGTTCGTCTCGCGTGTGCAGACGTGCCCCTGCGTCGCGGTATTCTGTGGAAATAGCGAGATCGAGCAGCAGGCCGCGATGCTCGGCTTGCCGCGCGAAGCTTGGAAATCGCCGCTCTTCGACGAGCTCATTCCCAACGCGGCGCGCGCGCTCCGCCCCGACGTCCCCTACTTCCCGTCGAGCCCGAGCGGCGGCGTTTTGCCCTTCCAGGCCGATGCGGGCGCGACGCACTACTACGGCGTCGGGGCGTACTTGCGGCCGCTCGACGACGCGCGGCGCGCCAACGTTCGCTTCGCGTCCGAGTGCCTCGCCTTTGCCAACGTCCCGGAAGAGCCGACGATTGAAGCGCTCCTCGGCGACGGCCAGGTTCCGCATCACCACCCGGTGTGGAAGGCGCGCGTGCCGCGCGACAACGGCTCGGGGTGGGACTTCGAAGACGTGCGCGATCACTACGTGGCGCGCCTCTTCGACGTCGATCCGATGCGTATTCGCTATTCGGATATGAATCGCTATTTGGCACTCGGCCGCGTCGCGGTGGGCGAAGTGATGGCGAGCACGATCGGCGAGTGGCGGCGAGCGGCGTCGACCTGCAACGGCGCTCTGATTTTTTTCTACCAAGACCTCTGGCCCGGCGCCGGGTGGGGCATCGTCGATTCGTTCGCTCGGCCCAAGTCCGCCTACTTCTACGTTAAGCGCGCGATGGCGAAGGTTGCCCTCGTGGCAAGTGACGAGGGGGTCAACGGCATCGTCCTGCATGCGATCAACGACACGCCCGAGGCCATCGAGGCCGACGTGCAGCTCGCGCTCTATCGTCGGGGCGAAACGAAGGTTGCGAGCGGGTCGCAGCCCGTCACCGTGCCAGCACACGCGAGCGTCGAGGTTCGCGGCGACGCGCTCTTCGAGCACTTTTTGGACACGACCTACGCCTACAAATTCGGCCCCCCTGGTCACGATCTCGCCGTCGGCGCGCTCGTCTCGCGCGCCACGGGCGAACGCCTCGCCGAGGCCTTTTTCTTCCCTCTCGGATTTGCGGCCATGCGCGGGGGCGACCCTTCGATCACGGCGACGGCCGACGTCGATCCGGTGACGGGTGAAGTGGCCGTCACGATGCAGTCGTCGCGGTTCGCCCACGCGGTGGCCATCGAGGCGCGCGGCTTCGAGCCCGACGACAACTACGTGCACCTCGAGCCGAACGTGCCGCGCCTCGTGACGCTCCGCCGCGCGGTAAATACGTCTACGACGGCCGCGCCAAAGCCGTTCCAAGGTGCGCTCACGGCGCTCAACGCGGCGGCGTCGACGAAGATCGTCGTCGTTGCGCGCGCGGTCGCCGACACGAACATGCCGACGAAAGAGAGCCCGCGATGATCGACTACCGCATGGGGAACGACCTCGACCTCGACGCCGTCATCGGCGTCTACCGCCGTTCGACGCTTGGAGAGCGCCGCCCCGTCGACGACCGCGCGCGCATGAAGCAAATGCTCGAGCGCGCGAACCTCGTCGTGACGGCGTGGGACGGCGAGCTTCTCGTCGGCATCTCGCGAAGCCTCAGCGACTTCTGCTACGCGACGTACCTCTCGGACCTCGCCGTCGACACGGCCTACCAGCGCCAGGGGATCGGCCGCGAGCTGATGCGCCGCACGCAAGAAGCCGGCGGCGAGGCGACCGTTCTCTTGTTCGCGGCACCTGCCGCTGTCGACTACTACCCGCGCGTCGGCTTCTCGAACGGCGTCGGCTATCTCCTGCGCGCGGGCGAGACGCTTCGCTAGTCCGGTCTGGTGCCGGCGCGCGTGAAGCGCGTCAGGGGGCGAAGCGGTCGCGGAGCTTAAGCGCAGGCTTTTCGATGAGAATGTGAAGCACGTAGGCGAGTGCCGCCGACATCACCGCGAGGAGCGCAAGGGAGAGCGGCCAGACCCACGCCATCGAGATCCCGTGCTCGCCCACGAGAACGCGGGCCATCGGAACGATGATGAAATCGCATATCGGAATATGGACGAGATAAATGCCATATCCCACCGTTGCGATTTTGAGGAAGACGCGGCTCGAAAGAAACCGCTTCACCGGCCCGTCGCTGTTCAGCAAGAGCAGGATGAACGCCATGTACATGACGCTCGTGAACGTCCCCCAACAGAAGACGCGGTGCAGGAAAAAGTACGGCCCGGCGGCCCGCGGCGTGAGGAGCAAAAGAAGGCACGTCCACGCGACGCCGATGAAGAGCCAGCGGACGCTTCGGCGGAGAAACAGCGTCTGAAGCTGCGGCCGAAAGTGGAATTGTAGATAGGCAATGATGATTCCGGCGACGAGCGTATCGAAGCGCGTGTGCGTGCGAATGTAGAGCGACTGGAAGAAGCTCGCCTCGGTCCAGAAGGGGCGGCTCGCGAAGATCGCGAGGCGAATGACGAGCCCGGTGAGCCACATCGACCACAGGATCGCGAGGCGAACCTTGTGGGATCGAAACACGTAGAGCGCGCCGAGAAGCAGCGGCACGGTGAGATAGAAGTGCTCCTCCACGCAGAGCGACCAGCCCCAGATCATCACGACCGTCTCGCGCAGAAGGTAACGGTAATTCGTGAGGTAAACGTACTCGTAGACGAGGTTTATCTTCTGCGGCGGCGTGAGCGCGAACTTCGCAGACAGCAGCGGGAAGACCACGCCGAGAGCGGTGAGCACGACGTAGTAGAGCGGGAAGATCCGGAAGCTGCGGCGCGCGTAGAAGCGCCAGATGTGCTGCTTCTTCTCGGTGTCGATGGCGTGCATCAGCATCGTGCCGATGAGAAATCCGCTCAGCACGAAGAAGAGATCCATTCCGAAGAACACGGTCGCCGAGAGCGTTGCGAAGGCCGCGTCGATGGGCACATGAGCCTGAACGAAGATGGCGGTGACGTGAAATTGGAGGACGCCGAGCACGGCGAGGACGCGCAGCCCATGCAGAGGGGGGAAGTGGTTCGCGAGCAAGCTCAGCGACAGGAACCGCGCGACTCGACCGTTCGCGGATGAGCCCGAAGCAGCGTCCATCCGCGGAATCTGTGCCATGAATCCCGACAAATCACGACAAAGATTATCTACCCATCGATAGTTGATGCACTTAGGAAGTCCTTCGTGTAGGAAACAATCCCGCGGAGGCGTGCACATGGTTCGAACGCGACTTGCTCGTGGTCTTGGGTCTGCGTCCATTGTCGGAATGATGGTCGTGGCGTGCGCAAGCACCGACGTGGAGGACGTAAACCCCGTCGCGGACGCGGGCGCCCCCATCGTCGACGCCTCGAAGGACGTGACCGTGGCCCACGCCGACGTGTACGTCCCGCCGCCCGTCGTCGACACCGGCGCGCCAGTCGTGATCGACTCGGGAACGCCGCCCGACCCCGTCGGCCAGTGCCCGTCGACGTGCACCTACGACTCCGAATGCCAGAGCGCGTGTCCCGTCTCGTCGACCGGCGGAACGAGCTGCTGCGACGTCGGAACGAACACTTGCTACCTCAGCGCCAGCGGCACCTGCGACATGAGCGGTGGTGGCGATGATGGCGGGCTCGACGGCGGCACTGACTAAGCGTGCGCATCCGCCTGCTGCGGACGC
>JANXMC010000440.1 GCA_025354825.1 Myxococcales bacterium | reverse complement strand
AGAGGTCGAGCACGCCGTGGCGCTTGTAGTCATGCGTGTGGGGGGTCGCGCGGCCTTGCCGAAGTGGCAACGGCAGCTGCGTGCGCTCGAGCGCCTGGATCTGCGTCTTCTCGTCCACGCTGAGCACGATCGCGTGTTGCGGCGGATTCAGGTAGAGGCCGACGACGTCGCGGACCTTGGCGGCGAAGTCCGGATCGCGACTGACCTTGTATGTACGCGTGAGGTGCGGCTTGAGCTTGTTCTCTCGAAGGATCTTCGAGATGGTCCCGCTCGTCAGCGACACCGCCTTGCCGAGCAAGCGCGTCGTCCAACGAACTCGCCCAGCCGGCGGCGGCGAGAGCGCCATCTGCACGATGCGCTCGACCGTCTCCGGCGGCACGGCGTGATCTTTTCGACCGGCCTTCGGCTGCTCGACGAGCCCTTCGACCCCACCCTCGACGAAACGACGACGAATACGCGACACCTGCTCGTGCGAGATGCCGAGTCGCATCGCAACCTCGGAGCCCGAGGCACCATCGGCGCTGAGCAGCACGACGCGGACTCGGCAAACGCGCGCGCAGAATCACCTCGTCGACTTGCAAACGCCCGCCGTGCAGGTGGCGTCCGTTGCGCAATCTGCGTTGCTCGTGCAGGTGCTCTTGCACGCCGTCGCCCCGCAAGTGTACGGCGCGCAGCTCACGGACGCCGCGGTCGGGCACGTTCCCGCGCCGCAGAACGCCGGCAGCGTCGAGGTGCTGCCTGTGCAGCTTGTCGTGCGGCAAACGGCGGTCGGATACCAGCAGGCGACCTGGCCGATGCAGCTGCCGCCGCAAGGTGCGACCCCGACGCCGATGCACGCCGGACGCGCGCCGTGCGGCTGGCCGACGATGATTTGGCAGGTGCCGGTGGCGCCGCCGACGTCGCACGCCTGGCACTCACCCACGCACGCGGTGTTGCAGCAGACGCCGTCGACGCAGTGACCCGAGCCGCACTGCGCGCTCGTCGCGCACGGTACACCGAGGGTAGCGGTGAGCGTCTGCGCCGAGACTTGCACAGAGCTCGAATCGTGGAGGCCGTCGACGTCGCGCGCGTGCACCACGATGTAATACGTGGTGAACGCCGAGAGCCCGGTGAGCGTGTAGGACGTCGCGCCGGCGGTCGTCGTCCCCTTCGTGGTGAACGCCGAGCCGAGACAGGCGCCAGGCGTGGTCGACCAGCAGACGTCGTAGAAGATGTTGGCCGTGGGCGTAACGTCGTCGCTCGCGGGCGCCCAACCGACCTTGATCGACGCCGCGTCGAGCGCCGTAGCGGACGTCGCGCCGGCGAACGTCGGCGGAGCGCTCACCCAATCGACGCTCACGTCCGTCTCGCCGCTGTGGTGCATCTTCAGCGAGACGTGAATCGACGAGTAGGCGATGACCGTCGCGGTGACCGGGTCGCTCACCCACGTCGGGCGCGTAGTCTCGGTCACTGCGGAGCAGGCGCCGCTGAACGCTTGCCCCTCGAACGTCGTCGCGCGGGCGGGGACGTTGAGCATCGCCAACGTCGGCGAGCTTCCGGCGATGAGATCGAACGCCTGCGTGTACGTGCTCTCGGCCGTGGCGCTGACGCGCAGGCACCCCGCGTCGCTCGGGACCTTCGCGATTGCGAGGTGGACCGTGCCGACCTCTTCTGGGTTCGCTGGCGACGCGGCGCAGCCCGCAGTCAGAGCCATGATGGAGAGAATCGAAAGGGGGAAACGATGAATGGTCATGCTCTCCTACGAGCTCGGGCGATCGCGTGCGCGTCGCGCCAAAGTGCGCGTTCACCTAAGCGAAGAGTCGCAGGACAGCAATGTTCGCGTCGTATTCGACGATGGCGTGTCGTCGGCCTGGACTCGGGAGGCTAGGAATTCCACGCGGGTCGGGTGAGCCAGCCCTCCGGCGCCCTAAAACGTAGTAGATCCCTTCCTTGGGAGGCTTGTGCCTGCTCCGGCGAGAGATACGTCGCGGTGCCGATCACCGCTCCTGCGGTCGTCAGCGGGCCCGACGGCTGTGCGAGCGCCTTGTCGTACTGCACCTTGGCGACGCCGAAGTCTGACGCCGAAGTCGAGGATCTTCACGGTGCCATCGTGGGTCAGAAATACGTTCGACGGCTTGATGTCTCGGTGGATTACGCCCTGTTGATGCGCGACATCGAGGCCGTCGAGGAGCTGGCCGATGACCGAGCATGCCTCGGCCTGGGGGAACGCTCCGCGCCGCTTGAGCGCCGCGCCGAGCGTCTCGCCATCGATGGCCTCCATGACGAAATAGGGATGTCCCGTTCGGAAGATGCCGGTGTGGAAGACAGGCACGAGCGCGCGATGGTGTAGCGTGACGAGGAGAAGTGCAGCGGGCCATGGCCTTCCTGCGCAACGTCGCGGAGGCGAGCCGATGAGCGGCCGTCCCCTACTTGCCCGCTTCTACGCCATCGACGAAGAGTCCTTCGAGGCCGTCGTACGCGCCACCGTACCGATCGATAGTTACGGCGGGCTCGGCGCCGTCATCGACCGGTGCGCCGCTCGTCGCCGCTGTCGCCGAATGGGACCGCACCCGCGCCCCCGTGCGCGTCGGATGGGACCGATGAGCCAGGCCCAATCGATGACGCATCTCCGCCCCTTCACCCCCAACGACCGGTCTTGGCGAATCGACCGTCCTTACGACGAGGACGTCCCTCGCAAAGAAGGCCGTGGCTTTCCTAAGAAACTCACGAGTCGGGTGCAGTCTGCACGAGCGCGAACCCGAGAGCGCTCGCGCGTCGGCGGAGGTTGTCGAGACTACGCTGCCGGTACCGCTGCTCGTAGTAGTTGGCTCCAGGGTCGAGGTACGTCTTGCCGTGCCGCAGCATGTTGTAGATCAGCACCGCGATCTTGCGCGCGGTGGCCGTCACAGCCTTGGCCTTCCCGACCCGAGTCGCGAGACGACGGAAGAACGCGCCGAGCGCCGTGGTCGTCCTGCTGACCGAGACCGCCGCCAGCCGGAGGAGGGTCGTTGCCCGGTTCGCCGACCGACGGGTCTTGGAGCTCAGGACCTTCCCGCCCGAGATCTTGCTTCCAGGCGCGAGCGTGAGCCACGAGGTGAAATGCTTTTCCGTTGGCCACCGGGTCATGTCGGTACCGCACTCCGCGACGATGCGAAGCGCGGAGTAGGGGCCGATGCCGTCGATCTTCGTGAGATCAACGCCGACGAACCCCTCCATGATCGAGGCAACCTCGAAGGCCGGCTCGTTCTTGCCCCGCTGGCGCTTCGTGGGGGCGGTCGGCGTGACGGCGCGGCCGCCCGGCAGGGCACGAAGCGCCTGCTCGATCACGACATCGCAATCACGCAGCTTCGCCTGATAGGCGTCGAAAAGCTCGACCGCCTGGCGCAGAGCGAAGACGTGCTCG
>JANXMC010000420.1 GCA_025354825.1 Myxococcales bacterium | reverse complement strand
TCGATATCGTCTTCTTTGCCCGTGAAGCGATAATCCTCACGAAAGCTCTTCCAGCGTTCGGGGCGGTAGTCGCTCTCCGCGCCGCCGAAGGCCGAGTACGTCGCCCGTTCGACGAGCTCGCCCGTTGCCTTGTCGAGGACGATCGACGTCGATCCGAGGTGGTCCGGAAGCTCCAAGAATACGTGTTGGCGGCCGCTCGTCGCCGACGGCGCATCGACGTCTGCGAAAACGACGCGCCCGAGGCGGCGCCCGCCCGCGATGAGGTACGGCACTTCCGTGCGGGCATCGACTTGGTAATCGGAGGCTTCGTCGATCCACGCCGCCCGGCGCACGTCCAGGGAATCGAAGACGTAGGCGGTGTGGGCGGAATGGCCGTTCCCATCGACCGCAGACTTGAGGACGCGCTCGCCCGCCGACGTGTACGCGTAGTGAAGCTCGGCGTCCGGCGTGCGGCTTGGTGGCGCGGCGTTCGTGTCGCCGAAGATCTGCTGCTCGCTCGGCGTGAGGTCCCACCGGCGCGCTCCCGCGAGGCGCCCGGTCTCGTCCCAGACGTAGGCGAAGCGTTGAATGCAGACGCTCCCCGCAGGCTCGCAGACACCGTCGCGATGCACGACGAGCGCGGACAGGTTACCCGCGTCGTCGTAGGTCGCCGCGAGATCGCCGGCGCGCGCCGTTGCGGTCGCGCGGTTCGAAGCCGCGCGAAGCTGATAGGGGCCGGCGAGAGCGGTGCCGTTGGTGATGACGCCGAGAGAGCGGTCGTAGAACGCTTGGCTGTCGTCGCTCGACGTTTTGGTGTTGCCTAGCCAGTCGTAGGCGTAGCTCTCGGAGTGAATCCGCGTGTCGAACCCTACGTGAGGGCTAGGGCGCGCACGCGTGTCGTCGTGGGCAATCGCATGATCCTCCGCCTCGAACGGCGACACGTAGCCGTCGTCATGGTCGCCGTAGACGTACTCGACGTTCGCGACCCGGTAGAAGTCGTCGTAGCGAATCGCGCGCGATACGGGCTTCGCGCCGCGGGGCCACTCGCTGGCGATTCGGCGGTCGACGAGCGACGTGGGGTTGTCCGCATCGTCGTACCCTATCTCGCCGTCCTCGAGGATCAGTTGCAGTGACGTCGTCGGGTCGGCCGGCGGAGCGTAGCTCGCGTCCGGCGTCGTCCACATCGGGGCGCGGGCTCGCGTCGTCTGCACGTTCTGAAGGCGATGACGAGCGTCGTAGAGGAACGCCGTCGTGGTCGACGCGGCGTCCCCGTAGGTGAGGGCCACGGGCTCGCCGCGTACGCCGTTGACGACGTCGCGGAGGAGCACGCCGTAGCTGCTGTCGACCGTCGCGACCGCGCCGCTGCGCGCGTAGGCGAAGGTGACTTGGCTCGTGCCGTCGCCGCCGAGAAGCTCCGGCGAGCGCGCGCCGGTCGACGACGCGACGAGTCGGTCGCTCGCGTCGAACGTGGTCTTTTGCGCGTACCATCGTGGCGCGTAGCGCGTCGCGAGGCTCGTCTCGGGCGCGCCCGGTCGCGTGATCTTGCGCGCCGTGCAGATGCCACGACCGCGCGCATCGTACGTCGAGACCGTCTTCGAGCCGCGCGATGCAACCGACACGACGCGTCCGCGGTTCGCGCCCGCGCCGCTGCAGCCCGCGGCGACGACGGCGTCGTCGTCGAGGTCGGCGAGATCGTAGCGGTAGAACGCTTCGGTTCCGTCGCCCGTCTCGAGGTTCGGCGCCGAGTAGAGCGTCTGCTCCGCGGCGCAAGGGGAGAAGTCTTCGGCCACAACGCGCCCTGCGGCGTCGTAAAAGTAGTTCTCGCCGCAGCCGCGCGCGTCGCTCGTGCCGACGAGGCGACCGCCGTCGTCGTAGGCGTAGCGCCACGTTCGAAGCCCGTCGGCGTTGGCGGCCGGATCGGCGACGAAGTCTTTGGTCGTGTCGGACTCGACGTTGAGCACGCGTCGCCCGAGCGTGTCGTAACGGAACCACCGCACGACGGGCGGGTCTCCGCTCCCGGCGTGGACGCGCGTGATCGAAAGCGGCTCGCCCGTAGGAAGGTATTCAGTGTGTTGCTCGATGGCGTCGAGCCGCCCTCCGTCGTGGAACCGCTCCGTCTGGAGGACTGTGCGCCCGTGGCCATCGCCCGCCACGGTGCGGTACGTGCCGGCATGTGGCCCGGTGCCGAGATCCTCCGCGTCCCACGCGTCCTCCGAGAGCGCGTGGTAGGTCGTATGAAGCCGCGGCGAGCCGTCTTCGGCATACGCGTCGACGACGCGTCCGAAGGCGTCGTAGGACTGCCGCGCATAGGGCGCCGTGGCAGGGGCGCCTAGAGGATACGCCGCGGGGTCACCCGTGTAGAACTCCGCAAGGTAGCGGCGCGCGGCGGAGCCCTTCGTGTCGAAATCGGTGCGCCCCGATGCGATCCAGTCGCCCCCTCCGGCCGCCGTGCGATCGCCGGGACGAAGGCTCACGAGGCCGCGCCCAAGAGCGTCGGTGTACGCGTACGAGTCGGAGTAGGTCGGTGCCTCGGGCGTGCCGCCGTCGAGCCTTCGCGTGTGAACCACGACGTAGGGGCGCGCGGTTGGATCGCTGGGGAGGTCGTAGTCGTAGGACGCCGAGGGCGACGCGAGCGTCTCCCCGAGGAGCGTCGGGTGCGGCGCGAAGCTCTGCGCGACGCGGCCGAACGCGTCGAGCTCGATGCGTGCGCGCTCGCCGTTGTAGCCGCTGGTTGCGCGCGGCGATTCGAACCCGCGGTCGTACTCCGCCGTCGTCACGAGGAGCCGCGTTCCACAGCCGTCCTCGCCTGCGATTCCCGCGTAGGTCGTCGCGACGACGGCGAAGTCGCGGTACGTCGCGTCGTAGTCGACGCTGGTACACCCCTCGGGGCCGTGGCTTCGAACGATGTTTCCGACGTCGTCGTACTCCGTAGCGCCGAAGTCGACGACGCCGTCCTGCGACGCGTGGGCGGGCGCGGGCGCGATGGCCGCGCCGGCCACGGCATGAGCGCGAAGGAGCGGTGCGCTCCCACGCAGCTCACCACGGCTCGAGCGGGCGCGGCCGCGCTCGTCGAACCCGATGAACGAATGCTCGCGGACATCGGCTGGGTGCTTCGAGCCGACCGTCCAGCGCTCCGTCGTGCGCCACAGCCAGCCCGTCCCATCTCCCTCGGGCAGGCTCGCGGTCGCGTGGGCCGTGATGATCTCGTCGACCGCCGGGCACCCTTCGATGCAGCCGTAGGTGATCGTATCCGTCATGTTGCCGAAGGCGTCGACGACCGTCGCGTCGGCTACGCGCACGCGGCCGGACGTGCTTCGCAGCGGCATGCGCGTCGGCGCATCGGGCGTGATCACGCCGATCGACGGCTCCATCTCGACGTCGACGAGATCCGCGGAGGCGGCGGCGAAGTCGAAGGCGGGGGCGTCGTACTTGTACGTGTCGCCTCGCGACGGGGAGACCGCCGTCACGGCACGCCCGTCGAGGCCCGCGTAAAGCGTCCGCACGCGGTAGGTCGAGTGGTGCGTCGCGAGGGCGACGCCGTGCGCATCGAAGGTTTCGACGACGCGCGGGAGCCCCTTCAGGGCTTCGCGCCCGTTGTCGACGAAGCGCGTGGCCGGCCCGCACTCCCCCACGCACTCGCCGAGCAAGAAGGAGCTCTCGACGATGGACGTCGGGCTGTTGGTGTCGCCGACGTGCGTCTCCGTCGCCGAGCGGAAGCCGCGGAATTCGCGCTGAACGCCGTCGTAGACGGGATCGCGATACGCGTACTCGACGACGTAGGCGCCCGCCGCGCGGCCGATCCTTTCGAGATGGTCTCGCGTGGTGACGCGCTTCACGACGTGAAGGACCATCGGGACGACGGAGGTCCACGGCGACGAGCTGCGCGCGGCGGCGAGCATCTCGTCGGTGGAAGTCGCGTATTCAAGGTCCGTAGTCGCGCCGAGCCCGTTGGTCACGCGCGCGAGAAGCCAGGGGCGCGCGCCACCGAGGAGATCGACGTAACGATAGTTGCCGGCATCGCCCCACACGATGTCGGGAGTGCCCGACCCGTTGACGTCGATCATCCGCACGCGCGAGGCCGTCGTCGCCGCGACGGTGGGGGCCGTGACGTGACGATCGGTGAAGCCCGTTCCGTCGACGTTCAGCCACACGCTCGCGCCCGTTGCGCGGATCTGAACGAGGTCCGCGAGGCCATCGCCGTTCACGTCCGCGAGCGAGAGGCTGACGCCGGTGGGTGGGACCGGGCTTCCGCGCATGGCGATGACAGCACCGTCGACCACGACGCCGGGCTTGCACGCGCCGAGGGTGCCGAGGCCGAAATGGCCGTCGCCGCGTCCCGGCCAATACCGAATATCTCCCGAGCGAATCCGGACGAAGTCGACGAGGCCGTCGCCGTTCATGTCCGCGAGGCGAACGTCCGCGTCGCCGAGACGCGCGTAGGAGCCGCTGAAGGGCAAACACGCCGCGATCGGCTCCGCGCTCAGCACCAACTGGTTGCTCGCGTCGACCGTTGCGCTCCCGAGCTTGCCGTCCCCACCCTCGTAGCGACCAAGAGAAAGATACGTTTGAACGCGGTCGCCGAGAGTCGCCACGATGTCGACGAGGCCGTCCCCGTCGACGTCGGCGACGCGAACCTGCGGATTGTGCCCTGTGAAATCGATCTTCGGATTCAGCGAGACCGGCACGTCGGGGACGCGCCTCTGCCAGCTCGCGCTCGCGCCGACGACGTGCGGTGTGTAGACGGTGGGGGCCTTGAGAAACGGCAGGTGGACGAGGTCGAGCACGCCGTCGCCATCGAAGTCGAGAGGGACGACGTTCGCGTTTTTGAAGCCGAGAGCGTACGCGTCGAGCCCACCGTCGGGCACCGACATCCGTAGGGGGGCGCCGAACGTGTCGCGGGTTCCCTGTGCCGCGTTGAGGAACGCGGCGTGGGCTCCGCCGTTTCCTGCGGCGTTCGTCGAGAGAATATCGGCGATGCCGTCGGAGTTGAGATCGTAGAAGTTCGTCTGCCCATCATCGATGGAGAAGGGCGGGCTCCCCGCGAGGAGACGAACCGTGTCGTCGAACCCTTCGTAGCCGGGCAGGTCGGGCGCGACAGCGCTGCCGTCCGCCTTCCGGACGTGCGTGTACTCGAAGGTCGACGCGGGCATGCGCGCGCAGCTCGTCGCGGGGAGGAGCGCCGTCCCGTCCTCGGCCGCGGCCGTCGCCTCGTCGCCGCAGCGCCCCTCCACTTGGATCGAGCTGAGGAGCGAGACGTGGGAGACCTTGTCGTAGGCGAGGTGGTAGCGGCGCACCGCACGACGCGGAGACGCAAGCGCGCCGACGAACGGCTTGCTCGTCACGTCCACGCCGCTCAGTCGAAGGCGCTGCGTGATGCCGAAGCCACGCCGAAAGCTCGCCAGGGCGTCGGGCCGAGTCTCCCACGCGATATGCGTGTGATGCGCGTACTGTTCGAGCGGCGCAGCCGCGCCCGTTGCCGCCGGAGGCGTATCGTAGATGTCGCTGGGATAGGCGATTCCGCCGTCGCTTCGGTAGCGATAGACGATCACGTTCGACGGGTGAGGCGATGCGTCGCTCCCCGGATTACCGCTGCCGTTCAGATCGTACTGGCGCGCAGCGTTCCACCGAAAGATCTGCGTCGGATCGTCCGGAGACGTCTCGAGGGCATTCGGGTCGAGCGAGCCGTCGAGCGGCACTCCGAGCTCCACGGAGATGCCCGTCTTGTCTTGAATGCGCCACGTGCGGTGATCGGGCGACCAGAAGAAACGTTGAAAGCCCGATTCGACGCGGAGTCGGAAGTATTGATACGCCTCGGCCCATCGCGGCATGATCTCGCCGTCGAGCGCGCCTGTGCAGCTGCCGCCCCGCACGATGCCCACGGGAACGAGCTCGCTGCCGTTGTAGACGAAGCGGTCCTGCGCTGGCGTGTACGTGCCGCCCACGACGGGGTCTCGGTAGCCGGGGTGGCCATGGTCCGTCTGGCGCGCGATGTACGGCACGCCGATGTTCCAACCGAGGCCGGCGACGCCGCTGCCGCCGCTCGATGCGTAGGTCAACGTGAGCGACGGTTGCGCGGCGCCGCGCGCGGAGGGGAGCGCGAAGGGCACGCTGTACGTTCCGATCCCCGTCGAGAGCTGTGCGCCGAAGCTCTCGCCCATTCCTTGTACTTTCCCCGCACCTTGAGGAAGGGCCATCGACTGCGAAGACACCTCCGTCGAGGCCTCGGCAGCCGCCGACGCTGTCGCAGTGACGCTCGAGGCGAGCATCGACCGCACCGCCGTCTTCGGTCGCGTCGTCGTGGTGCGCGCCGGGCTCGGCGTCCCGACGTCGTCCGTCGCCGCCTGGTCCGAGGGCTTCGCCACGCCGGTGGACGCCGCGGGCGCGTGCCCCTCGTCGCCCCTCGCGGGGTCGCTTTCGGGAGCGGCCTCGCGGTCGGACGCGAGCGCCACACGCAGCGGGAGCAACGTCGACGTGAAGGAAAGAAGCGTGACGAACGCGACGGGCGCGCGTGTCGCGCGGAACGAGCGAGACGACATTACGGTACTCCAAAGAAGCGCCGTGGCGCAGAGGCCACGGCATACGAAGGCGCGGGCGCGGTCAGAGCTACTGCTGCTTCACCCAGTACGAGCTGTCGTGCAGAATCTGAATCCCCCCGATCTTGCCAATCACGACTTCGGGGCCGAGCTGGAGCTCGATTTGGTAGGTCCCCCCGAGCGGGCGATCGAACAGCTCGGTGCGCGCGAGGAGATCGACATTGGGCCTCCCCCACGCGTTGCCGGGGATCGCGAACGCTTCCTCGTTGGCGAGGGCCTTGCCGCCTTCAATACGGCCCGGCGCGACGCCGAGCACACGCCACTGCTGCTCGTAGTTGGTGACCCACGCCGGTCCCGTGTGGGACATCCCGAAGCGGAGGTAAGGGTTGTTCGCGCAAGCCGACGGGTCCGTCGCAAGCGAGCAACGTCGCACTTCGGTGCCCAAAACGTTCACGGCGAAGCGATTCCACCGCGCGTTGTGACGAAGCTCGAAGGGTGGCTCGGACACGTCGCCTCGGATGCGCCCCCACGGATCCATGTCGAAGACGTAGCGGGCGCGGGTCGGGCCCGTCGTGCCGCAGACGGTCGCGAGATCCGATGTCGCCGGCACCTGCCCGCGGCCAGGATGGTCGAACCAGGTCGCGCCGTCGTCGCAGGAGAACGTCCATGCTGCGGTGTCATGGGCGAGAACGCTCACGGGCTCGCCGTTCGCATTCGTCGCCATTTCGCGTGCATCCGGCCCCGGGAGCGTAACGATTTCGGAATCGGAATGAACGACCGACGTTGGCCGCGAGACGGCGTATCCGCGCACGAACGCCTCGAGATTCGCGACGTAGTCGGCAACATGATTCGTCGAAATGGCAGACGGCGACGGCGTCGGGTTAGCTGCCGATGCGATGGGAATCGACATGCCCACGGCCCCGCGGGCGTCGAGATCAGACTCGTAGATCGAATCGGCCCACGTGGCCGGGGCCGCGACGAACTGCTCGCGGCTCTGCATCGAGGCGAAGTCGACGACGTAGCGGGACTCGATGGCGCGCCGAGCCGCGACGGCATAGCGGCGTGCCGTCTCGAGCTTGGCGCGCGCTCGGTAGACGTCGTCGCTGTGGAAGCGCTGGTACGTCCCCAGGCGCGTGAGCTGCCCTGCGGAGGCGAGGTCGGCATCGAGCTTCGCGCGCGCGAGGGCGATGTTCGACTCGGTCAGGACACGGTTGTACTCTGCAATGGCAACCTGCAGCGCCGTTCCGGCATCCGCGACGAGCGTAATCTGTTGGTTCAGCGCCGCCCAGGCATCCGCCTTCGTCGCGGCGGCCTGCGCCATGGCCGGGCCGAGATCCCGCGCGGTCTCCATGCACTCTTTCTGCGCTTGGATGAGGGGGCCGGAGTTCCAGGTTTTGCCTTGGTACGTACCCTCGACGGCCGACGTCGGCTCCCACCAGCCGTTGTCGCCGAGCTGCCCTCGCACCCAGACGTCGCCGTGCTTGTCGAAGCTGTAGGATTTCCCCGCATCCACGGCCAGGATGAACGCGTCGTTGCTGCACGCATCTTGGTGCCGCGCGTCGGCCGTTTGAATCGTGACTTGTGCCGAGGCGTAGGCGGCATTGCGAGCATCGAGCTGGCGCCAACCGTCGTCGATCGTGTTGAAGAGATGTTGAATCGCCCCCCACTCGCCGATCATCGCCTTTTGAAGTGCGCCGCCGGCATACGCGTCGAACGAGGGGGCGCTCTCGTGATTCGCATTTCCGGCGTGGGGAAGGTTGAGCGCGACGGCGTGGGCCATCGTCACGGTCTTCGGCACGGCGAAGGTGAGCGCGGTCTGGTAGGCCGCGCAGAACGGCAGCGCGCACGACGTCGGATTGACCGTGCCGGCGCCAATCGTCACCGTCTGGGTGGTCGTATCGCAGGTCGGGTTTTGGCCGCAGAGGTTCGTCTTCTCCGTGGCCGTGACAAGCGCGCCCTTCTTGCGCGCCGCGTCCGCGAGATCGTGATCCGACTGCTCCCGCAGAAGCTCCATGATCGCCGATTGGACGGAAGACGTCGCGTCCGCCGCAGCCTCTTTTGCGCTTCGCAGAAAGAACGATGCCGCAGAGTCGCCCGCGCCGCTCCCGTAAAGAGAGGGGTCGGTGGGCGGGAACACGTCGACGGCCATGCCGAAGCCGTCGAACGCCGGGCGCGACCAGTCGTAAGAGAGTGTTGCCCACGCGCGCTGGGCGAGGCGGTTCAGCGAGCCGCCGAAGGAGAGGAACTTGCCGTCGACGGAGCGCCAGACAGGCACCACACTCCCCGCGACGCCGTTTACCGGCTGCGACGCGTAGGTCGACTCCAGGGAGACGCGATCGATCACGACGGAGAGCTCATTCGCCGTGCCGGCTGCGTTCGGATTACGAAGCAGGATCGTCGACGAGTAGCCCGCAGAAACTCGGTAAACACGCCGCACGGACGCGCCGTCTCCCTGTTGCGTTTCCACGAGCGTCGCCTTCGTCGCGATGCCCAGCATCGAGGCGCGTGTCTTCCCGGTGAACGATTGGAACGCCGGGTCGACCGCCGCCGCGAACGGCAACGGCGCATCTTCGAAGTCGGGAACGACGAGGAGCTCCGTCGAGGGGTCGTCGGCGCTCGTCGAGACGTCGATCTCCCAGTCTTGCGCCTGCCCGCTCGCCGACTGAACCATCGACCAGCACCACGTGTTCGGCGTGTTCCACTCCGGGCAGTCGCCGAAGGTTTGTCGCGCGGCGGTCACGGGCCGAATCGCGACGGCCCGCGTGCCGACGGCGCTGTCGATGAGCGGCAGCGCAGACTTCGCCGCGTTGATGTACGAGGCCGCCGCGCCCGACGGCGTGCGCGTGAGCGCCCGCGAAGCCGTGAACAGGGCGTCGCGGGCCGCCGAGAGCACGCTGACCGCGCCCATCGTTCGCAACCGCGCCGACCCTTCGACGCGCGCATCGCTTTCGGTCCCGGGTCGCTGCCGGTAGCGCGCGATGAAGCCCTGCGTGGATCCAACGTTGTACGCGTCGATGGCGGTCGGCAGCCGGTAGCCCGCGAGAAACGGTGTCGCGCGCTCGGCCGTCGACTTCTCGACAGTGCCGAAGTCGGGCGCGAGGTGATACCAGACGCCCACCGGTGCACCGGGCAGGCGCGCGGCCGAGTCCCCCTCCTGCACCAGCTCGTTGTGGCCCGTCAGGTGCCTTGCTCCCTCCATCTCACCGAGGAGCTCGACGTCGGACGTGTCGTGGTAGCGCCCATTGAGCTGCGGAATCGACTGCGCGAGCAATCGCACGAGGCTGCTCGCGTGGGCCGGCGCGATGCGCTGCTTCTTCCAAAGTAGGCTGTTGACGTAGTCGTCCGCGCCGACGACGTCGGGCAAGCTCGCCGCGGCTTGACAGGCACCCGCGACGGCCGACGAGCGGCACTCCGGGTGCCGTAACGACGCCTCGACGACCTTGTACAGACGGTCCGCCGTCGCCGCCACGTCGACCCCGGGGAACGCGTCGTTCGCCTCGTCGAACACGACGACGGTCGCGCGGAGGAAGAGCGCATCGGCGTTGCGCGCGAGGGAAAGGAGCGCCGCGGGCTCTGGCCCTTGAAGATCTTCTGTGACGAATTTCGCGCGGTCGTCGAAGAGGTAATTGTCGGCGTAGGTCCCGGTGAAATGCTGCCAGAGGTTGTCCGTGCTCGAGTACGCGGCCGCGAGCGGATCGCCGCCGTAAAGAAGGCGCAACACGCGCTCACGCCACGACCCCACGCCCCAATCGGCGGCCGCCCGCGTCGTCGCGATCGTGCCGAGCGGCGCCCTCGCGGAAGCGCTTCGCACGAGAAGCTCGGCGAGCTCCTCCGTCACCTGCGCGTGGAGATTGAGGGCACTCGCGTAGTCGCGCCCCATCTCCTGGAGCTTGCTCGCATTCGCCGGCTGATCGGCGAAGGCGCGCAGAATCGTCATAATCTGATTGGCATTGAACGCGCCAAGTTGCCGTTTGTCTTCGGAAGTGAAGGCCACGGCCAATGCCGAATATTGGAGGATGGCGATCTGCGAACGTTCGCGGATCACCTCGAGTAGCTCGCGTTCGTCGGCATTCGAGAGGAGCAACCCGTCTGCGGAAACCGAGTCTTCGCGGAGCTTCTGCGCCATGCACAGGTTCGTGTCCGCGAGGGTCAGCTCTGCCTGCGCATTTTCGCGCGCAGCCGTGTAGCCGTTTAGCGCGCTCGACGCGGGCAGAGGATTGCCCAGCTGAATCGGGCTGTAGGGCGCGAACGTGAGTGACTTGGACGCGCCGGAGCTCGTGTCCGCGTTGCACGCGAGCGCCGAACGGCGCTGGCGCCACGACTGCGTGGCCTCGCAATTTGCGCCGCAAAGTCCCTGCGCCGCGATGCACGTCGTGTCCTCGTTCATCTTGCCGGCGAGGTACGCGAGGTACCCGTCGGTCTGGCCGTTCACGCCCCCCGTGTTCTGCGCGCACTGCGCCCAGGCATCCGCAGAGAGCAGGTCGGTGAGCGAGCCGCTCCAGGCGACGACGGGCTTCCCATCGGGGCCGGTAGCGGGCGCGTTCCCCAGGTATTTGATGGGATACGGGCGCAGCCCTTGGCTCGGCGTGAGGGCGCTCGCGGAGGAGGCAACGGGCTCCGACGGGGCGGAGGCTTCATTGGACGAAAGCGAACAGCCTGCGAGCGTCGCACCGATGACGACGCCGCAGAGGAGGCGAGAAGACCGCATTGTTGAGACTGCTCCGATAAGGGCTACGGAGCCGTCGTTGGCATGTCGCCAAACGTGCTCCGGCGCGAATGCGGCAGCCTAGTACCACCGTAATTCGCCACGGCAATAGGGAACGATCGCAGCCGAATCTGCGTAAGGCTCAACGCAGAACGCGCGAGAAGCATGCGCTATCGCGTTAAGCAAAGTCCGCCGTCGCCCACCTGCAAACAGGCTTATTTTCAATCGACACGAAACGCGGGATTCATCGTCGCGGCCCGCAACATCGAGATTCGTTGGCCGACCGCGAGGCGCGCGCCCGTTGGCCAATCCCCAGGTTAATTCGTATTCATGCGCTCGCGTCGGAGTCGGGCTCATCGCTCACGTTCGACTCGGTCGCGAGAATCCGAATCTCTTTGCCGTCGGCGATCACATCCACCGAGCCGATCACGCGTGCGTCGTCGCCGAACTCCGCGAGGCGCGTTGCCATCATCTGCGCGACGAGCGCCTTCGCCATCGCCGGCTTGTCGGCGAGCTCGGCGTCGACCATCGCGCGGTACTCGCCCGCGAGCGTCGCGTCGCCGTCGCGCTCGAGAATCGGCAGGTTCCACGCCAGGAGTGAAAGCGCCATCGCCGCCTTCATATGCGGCAGTCGCCGCGGCGTCGGCATCGTGTCGAGCATCGGCTTCGCAAATACGAAGAGCACTGTGGAGATAGGCGCTCGGGGCGGCTGCGCGGAGCTCGGGGCGTTCTTCTGCCCGCGGCGGGCGACACGGCGACGGATGGACATCGGCGCGCGTCCTACCACGCCGCTCGCGCAGGCGACCGCCCGTCGCGAAAAGCCGACCGGTCGGTGGCTTGCGGCGGGATGACGCAGTCGATCCATCGGGTAGGACTCTGAGTGACGCGGCGCGGCACGTGCATTGGGATTCGCCATGCTCAACACCGAACCGACCCCTAAAACCGATCTCGCTGCAGAATCTGAGACCGCGCGGCTGGACGTTGCGCTCTTCGCGATGGAGCAGCACGCCCGCAAAGGCGACGTTTACTCGTGCGACGCTGCATGGGACGCTTTCACCATTGAAATCGACCGTCACCTAAGTGCCCTTCGTCGCCACCTGACGCCCCTTCTCGGCGTCCCCGGCGAACAAGCCCGTGCTGCCGCCAACACGTCGCTCGCTGAAGCCGAGGCCCTCGGCCGTCGCGTCGGCGAGCTTGGTCTCCTCCTTCAAGTCCATGCGGCCGGCCCCGCCGAAGTGCTCGCGATCGTCGCCACTATTCGCACGCGGGTGAGGCACCAGCGCGCCACACTGGTGAATCTGCTCTTCACCAACGCCACGGGTCAATTGCTTACGAGCGCATCGGCCGCCTGAGGGCGTCGCACGCGCGACTCCCCGCCGTCACTCGATCGTGAAAACGGTATTCGCGACGAGCACGTGATCGGCGAACGTCAGCGGCGCGTCGCCGCTCGCGCTGACAACGCGATCCATCGGCGTTTCCAGGGGGAACGCGCCGATATGCAGGTGGGGCTCGGGGCTATTGCCCGAATTGCCGATACGCGCGACCTCTTGCCCTCGCCGAACGCGCGCCCCCACGACGACGCGCGCCGACCCTTGCTGAAGCTGACCGAGCTTCACGAGGGCGTGCTCGCACTTCACCACGACGTAATTGCCATTCCGCTCGTCCATCGGCACCGCGATGGCGACGGGGCCGTCGGCCTTCAGCCCGTCGGGCTCGGTGGCGAGCACCGCGGCGACCTCGCCGTCGCAGGGGCTCAACACCGGGGCGCCGAAGCTCGCGTAGTCCGCAAGTGCGTGCGGTACGAGCATTTTGGCCCGATTTCCCGAGGCCTCGAGCTTCACGAGATCGACCGCCGCGCGCTCTGTGAGCTTGTCGTGGAACGGGTTGGTGAGCGGGCTGCTCCCGCCTTGAAGGACCGAATACGTCCCCGGACCGAGGGGCACGACGCCGAGGTCGATGGGGGTGCCTTGGTAAAACGAGCCTGTGATGGCCCACCCGACCAGACCGAGGAGCGCAAGGGCGGGGACGGCCCACGCCAGGGCGATTCCACGTTTGCCGCCCCCCGCGCGCATCGCCCGCGCCATGCTGAGGAGCGACGCGACGAAGAACGCGCCGCCGGCGACGTTGCACAAGTAGGTGCTGGCGAACGCCCACGCACCGATGCGCATCGCGAGCACCGTGAGGCCGACACCCGTGAGCAGGCGCATGCTCGCGGCCGCGGCGGCGCGCGGCGGGGCGACGGCGATGAAGATTGCGGGTGCGAATCCGAAGACAACCGTGACGGCGCCCGCAAGTGCGGCGTTCTCGGGCGAGAGCATTGCGCCGATTCTAAAGCGAGAAGGCCCCGATCGCGACGCATAGCGCGGTAACGGTGCGCGCCACGGCGTGGGCCACGAGAGCGGGCCGCGTGCTGCGTGCGCGGGAAGCGCTCCACCCGAACGCGAGGCCCAGCGCGAAGCCGAGCGCCGCCTGTCGAGCATCGAGCTGCCACGCGCAGAAGATGGCGGCGGTGACGAGGACGGCTGCGCGGCTGCCCCACCGCTCTTCGAGGCGCGGTTGGATGTAACCGCGAAAAAGCAGCTCTTCGCCCACCGCCGTGACGCACGCGATGGCGGCGACGCGCGCGAGCGATGGACCGCCCGGCGCGAACCCGATGGACGAGAACCCGAACATCGTGACGAACGCGATGCTCGCGGTGGTGACGGCGGCCGTGAGCAACGCGGTGTCGCGCACGTCGAAGGCGCCGCGGCGAAGCCGGAGTCTGTCGACGATGGGGAGGCGGGAGAACGCCGCGAAGAGCGTCGCGGTGAGGGCCGATATCGCGCCGCCGAGAAAGCGTATCGAGCCGTGGGGGAGGGGGAGGGTGACTAAGGCGAGGGTGAGGGCGAGCCCCGAAGCGAGGGCGGCAAAGGGGCTTAGGACGCTTCGGCGAATGGGCCAGGGCGGCGGCGGCGGGGATACCGAGGGGTCGAATGCGGCATTTTGGTTAAGCGAAGTTGAAGCCATAGCCCCCTCATCGCCCCCTCGAGACAACTGTTGCGCATCTCGTCATCGGCGCGTGGCTTCGCCCGTTGTCGCGAGTCCCGACGACGCGCCTCGCATTCGGCGCGGACGGCGACGAGACGTGGATCCGCGGCCCGTCGCGCGGACATTCAGGGGACCCCGAGGTTCATGCCCGCCCGCTCGCGTTCCGAATCGGGGGATGGCTCAGCGCCTGGAAGTACGTCGCCGGACTCGGATGCGTTTCCTCTCGCCCCTCCCCGGGGACGTGAAGCGGCAGTCGATGCCCTTCGGCTACGTGACGGCGAGCGTTCGTGCAATGGACGGCGGCACGCATACCGTGAGTCTCTATTTCGATATCTCCGGCGAGTGGGCCCACGGCGTATACGAAAATCGATTGGCAACTATGGACGGCGGCCTCGACGGACGACGCGGCCCTTCGAACGAAGCTCATCGAGTCGGTCTACACGTTCGCCACGACGTCGACGGCGCGCGTGCCGTTCTCGGACTGGTACGACACGGTCTCGGGGCAGCAGACGGGGTTCGTGGCGCGCCCCGTGGTCGGCGGGGCCTTCGCGCTGCTGGCGAAAAAGGGGATGCCGTCGATCGTTCCGTAAAACTACGCCGCGCAGGTCACCGGAGCGCCGCGATGGCGACGGTGACTTTGGCGATCGAGACAGGCCCCGCGGTTTTGAGCTCGGGCGCGAAGATCGCCACGCGTAGCTCTTCGAAAGCCCAACGGACGTCGCGAACGGCATCGAGGTCGCGCGCCGTCTTCCGCTTCACGGTGAAAGCCGTCCAGAGCGGCGTGAGCGGCGCCAGCTTGTCGGCATCCTTGCGCGGATCGGTGATCGCACGGGCGAGCCGCGCCTGAATGGCACGCAAATACCGGGGATAGTGCTCGAGACGCGTTCGCTCGAGCGTCTCCAGGAGATCGACCGGAAAGAGGTCGTCGATTTGCGTGCGTATCTCCGCGACGGCGAGCTTGCCCGTGAGGCTCGTGCTGGCGCGCTTGAGCGCCGCGAGCGTCTTCTCGAGCTCGGCCGCCGCCGGCGTGATGGCATCGGCCCACGCGCGGAACGCCGCGGCGATGCGCGGGGTGCCGTTCGTGAGAAGCTCGTCGAAGGCGCGCTTCGAGCGGGGAATCGCCGAGCCCGGCCCCAGCCCGTAGGCCTCGTCGAGAATGCGGTTCGTCACACTCGCGCGGAAAAGGTCGTCATCGGCTCGCGACATGAATGAGCCGTTGGGGCGCTGAAACGCCTTCGGAATGCGCGGCGTCACAGAGCTGACGGCCCCGCGCGCAGCGATGATCAAGAGGCGCCGCACACCTGCTCCCGTCGCGGTTTCGGCCGCTGGGCCCGCCTCGAGGAGCGCGAGATCGACCGTCGTGCCGCGGTCGACGAGCGCCGGGTAGCTTCGAAGCTCGGTGCCCGAAACACGGCGCGTGATGAAGACCGGCAGCTCGCCGAAGTCCCATGTCGTCACGCCTTTGCGCTCGAAGCTCGCCGACGGCGCGGTCTCTTTCCAGGCGGCTCGCGCCCGCGCGCCGTGCTGCTTCAAGATGCCGTCGATGTCGCGCCCCTGCGCGACGACGTTCCCCCCTTCGCCAATCACGCGGAGCGTGAGGCGCAGGTACATCGCCACCGTGTCGGGGCGAAAGCTCTCGGGGCGGACGTCGGCGTCGGTTAACGCCGACGCCGCTTCCGCGAGCGCCGGGAGCATCGCCCCCTTGAACGGAACGAGCTCCGCAGCGAGCGCTCGCGCAAGCTCGGGGATGTCGCCGAGCTCACGGCGAGACGCCCGCGGAAGCTCGTAAAAGAGCGCGGCGATCTTCTCACGGTGCCACCCGGGAATCGTCCAATCGAGCTCACCCGGATCGAGCTGCGGCAAGAGGACGAGCGGTACGCTCAGAGTGACGCCGTCGTCGTCCGCCGACGGATCGAACTTGTAAGTGACGGGCACCTTCGCGCCGTGAAGCGTGACGACGTCGGGGTAGTCGGCCGGCGCGAGATTCTGATCGCCCGAGAGCACGTCGTCCGTCGTCAGTAAGAGGACGCGCGGGTCGGTCTTTTCGGCCGTTTCGCGCCACGCCTCGAACGTTTTGCCGTTGACGACGTCGTTGGGAACGCGCTTGTCGAAGAACGCGAGGAGCGCTTCGTCGTCGGCGAGCATGTCGCTGCGCCGGGCCTTGTCGCGAAGGCGCGCCACCTCGAGGAGGAGCTTCTGGTTCTTCTCGGCGAACACGCCGCGGGTTTTGTATTCACCACGAACGAGGGCGTGATCGAGAAACATGCGCCGCGCCTGCGTCGGGGCCACCGTGGCGTAATCCACACTCCGGTCTTTCAAGACAGGAAGGCCGAAGAGCGTCGCGTGCTCGCGAATGGACGCGCGCGCGGATTTCTCGGACCAGTGCGGGTCGGAATACGATCGCTTCAACAGGTGCGCGCCCGCTTTTTCGAGCCACTCGGGCTGTATCTTCGCGGCGACGCGCGCGAAGAGCTGCGTCGTCTCCACGAGCTCGAAGGCCATGATCCACGCGGGCGGCTTGCGCGCGAGGGCCGACGACGGATGGATGGCGAACCGTGTCTGCTTCGCCCCCATGTAAATACGATTCTCGGGGTGCCACTGCCCTATTTTGGAAAGTAGCCCCGTGAGCAGCGCAATGTGAAGCGCATCGCCCGGCGCCTCCGAGACGGGCTTCGCGCGATCGCCCCGGCCGCCGGAGGGCTGCGGATCGAGGCGCATTTCCCGAACGACGTCGTCGAGCTGGCGGTGAATCTCTCCCCATTCGCGAACGCGCAAGAACGAGAGAAAGCTCTCTTTGCAGACGCGCCGCAAATTCGAAGTCCCCTTCGCTTCGGCGTCTTTCACAAACGTCCAGAGCTTCAAGAGGCCCACGAAGTCCGACCCTTCGTCGCGAAATCGGCGGTGGAGATCGTCGGCTTTCTGCTGCGCCTCGCGAGGTCGGTCGCGCGGATCTTGGATATTGAGCGCCGCCGCGATCACGAGAATCTCGCGAAGGCAGCCGAGCTCGGCGCCGGCGAGAATCATCCGCCCAATTCGAGGATCGACCGGAAAGCGCGCGAGCCTCTGGCCGAGGGGCGTGAGCGTGCGCTCCGGGTCGAGGGCGCCGAGCTCTTCGAGCACGCGGTACCCTTCGGTGATGGCGCGCGGGTGCGGCGGATCCAGGAACGGGAAGTCTTCGACGTCGCCGAGCCCCAGGCTCTTCATCCGCAAGATGACGCCGGCGAGCCCGGTGCGTTTAATCTCCGGGTCGGTGAACGCCGCGCGCGCCGCGAAGCTCTGTTCGTCGTAGAGGCGAACGCAAATCCCCTCGCGAACGCGGCCGCAGCGACCCTTGCGCTGGTCGGCGCTCGCCTGCGAGATCGCCTCGATTTGAAGGCGCGTCGTCCCCGAGCGGGCGTCGTAACGCGAGAGGCGCGCAACACCCGTATCGACGACGTAGACGATGCCGGGGATTGTGAGCGAGGTCTCGGCCACGTTGGTCGCGAGGATCACGCGTCGCTGCGGAATGCTCGCGAAGACCTTCCCTTGCTCGCCCGCCGACAGGCGCGCATAGAGCGGCTGCACCACCGTGTGGCGAAGGTTCCGCGCGTGAAGCTCGTTCTCGGTCTCGCGGATTTCGCGCTCACCGGGCAGGAACACGAGAATGTCGCCGCGCGGATCGAGCGACGTGATGTTCGCCACGGCGTTGGCCACGGCCTCGGGCATGTCGGCGTCTTCGTCGGGCGGCTCGTACAGGACGCCGACGGGGTAGGTGCGCCCCTCGACTTGAATCACCGGAGCGCCGCCGAAGAACTCGGAGAAGCGCTCGGTCTCGAGGGTTGCCGAGCTCACGATCACCTTCAAATCAGTGCGCTCGGGAAGTATTCGTTTGAGCCAGCCGAGAAGGAAATCGATGGTGAGGCTCCGCTCGTGGGCCTCGTCGATGACGATCGTGTCGTAACGACGGAGCAGCCGGTCGCCTTGAATCTCGGCGAGCAGAATGCCGTCCGTCATGAACTTCACGTACGTGCCGGGCGACGTGCGGTCTTCGAAGCGAATCTGGTAGCCGACGTCGGTGCCCACAGGGCTTCCGAGCTCGCTGGCGACGCGGGCGGCCACGCTCGTGGCGGCGATGCGCCGGGGCTGCGTGACGCCGATCTGCTTCGTGACGCCGCGCCCCATGGCGAGGGCGATCTTGGGGAGCTGCGTCGTCTTTCCCGAGCCGGTCGCGCCTGCGACGATGACGACCTGGTGCGCGTCGATGGCTGCTGCGATGTCGCGCACGCGCGCGGAGATCGGCAGCTCCTCGGGAAAATGAATCGGCGACTTGGGCGCCTCGTCGGGCGCGGCGGCCGCGTCGGGCGCGGCGGCCGCGTCTGTCGCGTCCGTCGCGTTCGGCGCGTTTTGCGTCTCGGTCCCTGTGTCGCTCTCGGAAGCCATAATCAGCCGCGTGACCTAGCACCAAGCGCACTTTCACGCCCGCGTCGTGGCCTTCACCCGTTCAGTGCGCTCGCTTCATGACGATGGGATCCGCGCGAACAGGTCGATTGTCCGCATCCGCCCCGACGGTCGCGCCGAGTAGAAAGGAAAGGAGTTCAGCATGAGCACTCGCTTCTCCGATTCACCCTCCACTTCCTCTCCATCCAATGAGTCCGGCGCCAGCGTTGCGAGCGCCCCCGTCCCGTTCCGGGTCGTCGCCTTCGGCGCCGCGGTTCTCGACCCCAACGGCCCGCCGCCCGCAGGCTCGAAGCTCCGCATTCGCAGCGGCGTCCGTGGCGGCATCGTGATCGGGTCGCGCCACGGCGACACGCCCACGAGGCCCGGCATCGTCATCGGCTCGTAAGTCTCGATTCGACTCGATTCACACTCTTCCTTCGTACTTCGCCTACTTCACAAAACAGCTCGGCCCCCTCGTGCGTATGCGCGAGAGGGCCGAGCCTCGTTAAGCGGTCTGTGACGGAGCGCCGTGCCGCTCAGTCGGCGATGAGCTTCTCGATGAGCGCCTTGTCGGCGACGATCGCGGCCACGCGGTCCTTCGCGACATCGGCGACGATGATTTCGCCAATCTCGTCGTTCACACTCGCGTAGATGCCGCGCTCTTTCATCGCTTCGGCCTGCCGATGGTTGTCGTCCGTCGGCGTGAGGTAGTGAACGACGTCGGCCTTGTAGCGATGCAAGAGGAACAGGTGGGCGAGCGTCATGAGCCGCTTCCGGCGAAGCGCGACGTCGAACGTGTTCTGATCGCGCACCGAGAGAATGGAGCGGCCGCGGCGGTCTTTGATCGTCCCGAAGACGACGTTCGCCGACTTCGTGCCGTTCTCCGCCAAAATCGAAAGCTCGATGAGATCTGTCCCCGTGGCGGGCTTCAGCGACACGCGGAACTTCCCGCTAATCTTCTGCTGCGCGCGCCAGATCTCGACCCACTCTTCGAGCTTCTTCGGCGGAAGCTCCGTCTGCATCAAGTGCTGGAACTGCGTCGAGCCGCTCCCCATCGCCTTCGTCGTCGACGTGCGGCCGGAGATGGCCATGAGCGCGGCGTCGGCGCGGGGGCCGCCGACGAGGGTCTGCGGCGTGCGGTAGGGCGACTCGAGCAAGCGCAGACGGCGTTGCAGACGCGCGAGCGCCAACATGCCGTCCTGGCGCAGCTCGGCGGAGAACTCCTCGCTCACGAGGCCGTCGATCTGGTGACCGCCGTACGTGATGAAGTTGAACACGAAGCCGAGCTTCCCGAGCTCGATTGGGAACTGCCGCATCTGATCGTCGTTCATCCCCGTCGTGTCCCAGTTGAAAGACGGCGACAGGTTGTAGGCGAGCATCTTGTCGGGATAGACCGCGTGGATCGCGTCGGCGAAGACTTTCGCTTCGTGGAGGTCGGCGCTCTTCGTTTCCATCCACAGAATGTCGGCGAAGGGCGCGGCCGCGAGCGATTTTACGATGGCGTAGGGGACGCCGCCGCGTACTTGGTAATAGCCGTCCGGGGTCTTTGCGTGCTCGCAATCCCACGTGACGTCCATTCCCATCTCGCGCGCCTTCTTCTGGGCAACCCAGAACGATGCGCTCGTGGCGAAGGCCGTCCACTCGTCGCGCGACATCGGGAGCTTCTGCCCCTCGTTTTCGCGGAACGTGATCCCCTCGGCCACGGCCTCGGCGTAGGTCTTAATCAGCGCCTCGGCCGCGTAGGCGTCGACGTATTTGTCGAACGCCTTTTCGAACGGCCCGTCGATAGGCGCGCCCTTTTTGATTTCGGCAATCGACGCGTCGACGATCGCGTGGACGCCCGTTCGTACGAGCCACGCGTCGGCGATCTTCAGCTCGTCGTCGCTCGTCGCATACGCGAGGTGTCCGCTGACCTCTTCGATTCCCGCGGCGAAGAAGCGCCGCGTGACCGCCATGAGGCCCGCCTTGAAGGTCGGCCCGTCGGTGCGGCAGGCGCCTAAAATAAAGGGCTGATCGCGCTCGTCGCTGCGGCCGTCGAGGAGCGTCGCCGACTCGGCGTCGGTCCGCGCGACGATGATCCCGGCGACCCCCATGATGTCGAGCTGGAAGCGCGCGGCCGAGAGGCGCTTGATCTGCTCGTCCTCGGACACCAGGACCTTGCCGCCCTGGTGGCCGCACTTCTTCACGCCCGGTTTCTGATCTTCGATGTGGTAGCCCGGGACGCCGACTTCGACGAAGCGGCGCACCAAGTTACGAACGTGCGCGTCGCCGCCGTGCCCTGTGTCGGCATCGGCGATGATGAACGGGCGGAAGTCGGCGACGGGCGTCGACTTCAGCTGCTCGTCGCTCATGCGAAGGCGCGCGTGGTGCTGATTTTTATCGGCCGTGAGAAGCGCTCGAACGATCGGCGCGGCTTCGTCCGGAACGCGGCTGAGCGGGTAGCTCGCGAGATCGGGCCCCGGGTCTTCGTCAAGGCCGCCCTTGGCGCTCGTCGCCCAGCCGCCGAGGTAAATGCCTTCGATGCCGGCTCGCTTCATCGCCACGGCGTGCCCAGGCGAATAGGGGCCGAAGGTGGTAATCGATCTCTTCGTCGCGAACAGCTCACGCAGACGCGCGTGGAAGCCGTCGGCCGCTTCACGCGCAACCATGTAATCCGTGCGAATCGTTCCCCGCTGCTCGACGACCTCGCGCGCACCGTGAAGCCGGCGGATCCCGGCAAAGCGCGGCCCCTCGAACCATGAGCGGACCTTTGCGACCTCTTCGTCGAAGCTGTTCATACGCGGCACCTCGGGCAATCGCGCGGCGATTTGAGCGCGCGCGTGGAGTGGAGGAAGAGGGTACGCGATAAGCTTTCACCGCACCGGCACGAATCGACGCCGCGATTCGTGAGGTGCATGTGGGCGCGCCGGCGAGGCCGGATTCGCGCCTCTCAGAAGAGTGCCCAATACGAAGTAGCGGCCGCGGTTTCGGCCAGACGGAAAGACGCGAAATCTCCCCGAACGTCGAACGGGGTGGGGATGCCGTTTGCCAGCACGCCGTGGGGCCTCACGAGCCATTTCACGCCCGAGCCACGGCGTGTCGCCGAAGCTGACGCGCGGAATCCGCTGCGCCCAACTCTGCGCGATGCGGGGGAGGGTATAGGCGGGCTCGGCGCGCTGCTTCTCGAGGAGCGCGCGCTCTTCTCCGCGTGGCGCGAGGCCGAACGCGAGGTCGAGAGCGTGGCTCTGGCCTGGCGCGAGGGTGAAGCCTTTCTGCGTAGCGAGGAGCGAGGCTTCGTTCGCGAGCGTCCCCGACGTGTCGAGCCCCCCTCGAAGGCGCCCGCGCGCGATGGACTCGGGGGCGCTCCCTCGCGGTGCAGCACGGACGACACCTGAGGCACCGGGTCGACGAGAAGGTCTGGCACCGCGACATCGCGAGGCGCCGCCTGGCTGGTGGCGAAAGAGCGCGCCGAGACGCGCGTCGTAGCGCGTCTTCACGGTGGCCGTGTCGTAGGAGGACGCCGCGGTCGAGCCGTTGATGATTCGAGGATGCCACCAGGCGACGTCCCAATAATCGAAGTAGGTAATCGACTTCGAAAAAGGCGTGCGATTCGTAAAGACCAAATGCTCGCGGAGGACGGCGTCGTCCCCTTCGGTCATGTACACGTCGTGCACGACGCCGAGGCCGCTGTGCTCGATCGTCTTTTCGAAATAGCCCATTCCGAAAACACGCTCGTAGGACGCGCCTTCAGGCCTGTCGGCGTAAAGCATGCTCCACGTCGTGCGGCCGTCGCGAACCCAGCCGAAACCGCCCGCGAAGGCCTGTTTCGACGCGTCGTAGCGGTTCGCGAAGCGGTGGTACGAGCGCGTCGAATAGAGCTCGACGTACCCCCCGCTGTGCGCGAGCGCAGTGACGCCGTCGTTCCCCAGCTGGTGAACGGCGTCGTCGGTTGCGACGCACGGCGCGCGCGCAGCGGTGCACCCGGTATATCGGTATGCCTGCAATCCGAAATCGTCTGATATCCACTCTCCGTGGTTGCCGCTGCCGTAGGCCGCGGTCGATGGCTCCTTGCCCCCCGCGGGCGCCTCTCGCGCGAGCGTGATTGCCAATGAGACACCCAATGCCGTTGCGACCAAAGCCGTTCGAGCACGAACATCTTTTCGTTTCATGGCCCCCTCCGCGGCGCAGCTTAGGCCGCTCGAGCACAAGCGGTCCCGCCGTCGCTATCCCTCGGACCTTGCCGCCGACGCCGCATCGGACGATGCTTCCCGGCGCATCGCATTCGCTACCTGCCGCATCCGAGAAGTGAGGACTCCCTATGACCGAACCGAAGAAGCCGATTCGCCGCGAAGATCGCCCGGGACATCTCGACCCGGCTCACGCCGCCAAGCTCCGCGCGCTCTCCATCGAAGAGCATCGGGGGACGAGCAGCGACCCATCGCCCAAGGGGCTTTTCAAGGCTCAGGGGAAGAACGGGGACGGCGGCCTCGGGGAAGAGCTCGCCGAGCAGGCTGTTCTCGCGGCCACCAGCGGCGAGGACTCGATCCTCGACGAGCGCGACACCATCGTCGACGAAGAGCGCGGCGGCCCGTTCGTGCGCACGACCAACGCGCAAGAGATGGCCGGAGGCACGGACGCGTCGAACCCCGAAGACGCCGAGCGCGAGCCGTTCCCGAAAACCTGATACGCGCGCCCGCGCTTGCGACTGCCTAGAAGGAGTAGGCGTCGAAGCCGTCGTCGCTGCTATTCATAGTGCCGATTCGTCCGAGTCGGCCGACGCAAAAAAGCCCACACGGACAGCGTCCGCGTGGGCTTCTTCAAGCTCGCTGGAGCGGGGCGATTACTTCTTCGCCTGCTCGATCGCGAGCTTCTCCTTGTACTTCTTAATCATCTCGTCCTGCTCCTGGCGCGGGACGATGGCGTAGCGGGCGAACTCCATCGTGAAGGTGCCCTTTCCCTGCGTCGCCGAGCGTAGGTCGGTCGAATAACCGAACATCGCGTTCAGCGGCACTTCGCACGTGACGCTCACGTTGTCGCCGCCGACGGTCTCGAGGATCGTGCCGCGGCGCTGGTTGACCTGACCGACGACCGAGCCCTGGAACTCGATGGGCGCGTCGATTTCAACCTTCATGATCGGCTCGAGGATCGTCGGGCCGGCCTGGGCGTAAGCCTCGCGGAACCCCATGAGGGCGGCCGTCTTGAACGCCATTTCAGACGAGTCGACCGCGTGCGCGGCACCGTCGTTGACGGCGCAGCGGATGCTCACGACGGGGAAGCCGATGAGCGTGCCCTTGCGGACGCCTTCTTTGAAGCCCTTGTCGCAGGATGAGATGAACTCGCGGGGGATGGAGCCGCCCGAGACGTCGTCCACGAACTCGTAGGCCTCGACCGCGTCCGAGGGGAGCGGCTCGATGTAGCCGAGGACCTTGGCGTACTGGCCAGAGCCGCCCGTCTGCTTCCGGTGCGTGTAGTTGATCTCCGCGCGGCGCGTGATCGCCTCGCGATAAGCGACCTGCGGTTTGCCTGCGACGACTTCGCAGGAGTACTCGCGGCGCATCCGCTCCATGTAGATGTCGAGGTGGAGCTCGCCCATGCCCGAGATGATGGTCTGCTGCGACTCTTCATCCTGGTGGACGCGGAACGTCGGGTCTTCCTTCGTGAAGCGGTTGAGCGCCTTCGAGAAGTTGGTCTCCGCGGCGCGGTCCTTCGGAGCGACCGCAAGGGAGATGACGGCGGCCGGAACGTGCATCGACGTGAGGGTCCAGTTGACCTTGCCGTCGGTGAACGTTTCGCCGGAGCTCGCCTCGACGCCGTAGAACGCGACGATGTCGCCCGCTTCGGCCTGTGCGATTTCCTCGCGGTCGTCCGAGTGCATGCGGAACATGCGGGGAACGCGGACTTTGCGCTTCTCGTTGCTGACGTTGAAGATCGTGTCGCCGGCCGAAACCGTGCCCTGGTAGACGCGGAAGTACGTGAGCTGACCGTACTTGTCCTGCTGAAGCTTGAACGCGAGACCGACGAACGGCTTCGTCGGGTCGGACTCGACGACGACCTTCGCCTCTTCGTTGTCCTGGTCGTGGGCTTCGTTTTTTACTTCCGTCGGGTTGGGAAGGAAGTGCACCACGCCGTCGAGCAAGAGCTGGACGCCCTTGTTCTTGATGGCCGAGCCGCACATGACGGGCGTCATCTTGAGAGCGAGGGTCGCGCGGCGGATGGCGGCGCGGAGCTCCTCGACGGAGATGGGCTCCTCCATGAGGAACTTCTCGGCGAGGATGTCGTCGACGTCGGCGACGAGATGGATGATCTCGTGGCGGGCGTCGGCCGTCGCCTTCTTGTACTCCTCGGGGACTTCTTCTTCGCGGATGATCGCGCCGTCGTCGCCGTCGAAGTAGAACGCTTTGCCGATGATGGGGTCGATGATCCCCTTGAACTCTTGCTCGGCGCCCATGGGGAGCTGGATCTTCACCGAGTGGTGACCGAGCTTCTCCTTGAGCATCGCCGAGACGCGGTCGTAGTTCGCGCCGGGGTTGTCCATCTTGTTGACGAACGCGATGCGCGGAACGTTGTACCGCTTCATCTGACGGTCGACGGTGATCGACTGGCTCTGGACGCCCTTGCCGGAGTCGAGAACGAGGATCGCGCCGTCGAGGACGCGGAGGGCGCGCTCGACTTCAATCGTGAAGTCGACGTGGCCCGGCGTGTCGATGATGTTGATGTTGATCGGCTGGAACTGATCCTGCGACCCCGGCCACACGCAGTACGTCGCGGCGGACTGGATCGTGATCCCCTTCTCGCGCTCGAGATCCATCGAGTCCATCTTCGCGCCGACGCCGTCCTTGCCGCGCACCTCGTGGATTTTGTGAATTCGCCCGGTGTAATAGAGGATTCGCTCGGTGAGCGTCGTCTTGCCCGAGTCGATGTGAGCCGAGATGCCGATGTTGCGGATGCGGTCGAGGGGGATGCGGGTCGCCACGTGATTTCTCTCGATGAGTGAGGGGAAGCTGCCTCTGCGGGAGCGGCAGCATACGAAGAGAGCGCGAACGGTCGAGTGACTGAGCGGCCGCGCCTATCTTCGGCGAGGGCACGGTACAACCGTGCAGCAGAGAGGGCCCTGACTTTAGCGGGCGAGTGGCCAGAGCGCCGTTACGATTTGTCCCCGGCCGGCCTAGCCGCGGGGCTGGTAGCGCACTTCGCCGGGGATTTCCAGAGCTTTCCGAGGCGAGAGGTTAACGCCGCGCAGCGAGCAGCGCGAGTCATCGCTGGGAAATTGTTGGGCAAACGGGCTGGGTGGCCATATCCCGGGCCGAGCGCGTCAAACAGCGCGAACGGGGTTAGGCCGCGGGTGGCGCGATGTCGGGGCGGCCTATTCGGGGCTAGACCCTCGGGCGGGGTGCGACGTAGAGGTGACCTTCGGTCTCGAACGGCGCGACGAGACGGAGGTCGACGCCGTGGCGCCCACGCTCCCTTTTCAGCCGGTCGGCGACGCGGATGGCGCGGTGGTCGTTCGCGGCGCGAAGGCACGACGCCAAGTCGCCGACATCGCCCTGCTCGCCACATCCAAGTTGGAAATGGTCGAACCCTGGCGAGCACCGTCTCGGCAGTCGTGGCTTAGCGCGAGGCCGTGACGAGGTTCGCGGCCCGAGCCTGAATCTCGCGCGCCGCTTCGCGCGTCGGCGCCGTGACGTCGACTGCGAAGCCGCCGCCGATCGCGCGGACGTCAACGCGCGCACCGTCGACGCCCAGCGGGCCGTCGGCCGCGGTGCGACAGCTCATCACGCGCTCGAGCCACGGCACGTTGAGCCCCGGCGTGGCCGCGAGCACGATGCGCGCGCCGGTCGGTTTTTCAGCCCATGTGCGCGCGCCGATGAAGTCTTTGCCCGTGAGGTTTTCGACGGAGGCCACCGCGCCCTGGCGCGCGAACAGGGTCGACGGGCGCGCGTCGCTCGGAAGCTCGGCACACGCGCCGGCCGACGTCGCGTCGCCAGCCATCCCGACCGCGAGCTGCGCGGAGGCGGCGCGGGGCGCTGGGGCCGACGCGCACGCGCCAACGAGGGCCGCGCAGACAACCGCGAGAGAGGTGATTGGGGACTTCATCGCGCTCCTTTATCAAAGGTACTTTGGGAAAGCCCATTTCAAAGTCATCGAAAACGCGCCGCGGGCGAAGGTCTCTGCAGTGCAAAGACGCAGTCCGCCATCGCGACGCGGCGCGTGATTGAGGCGTTACTTTCCGAAGACTTTCGAGATTTTCCCCTCGACGAAGAGGACGTGCTTTCGCGCTATCGGATCGAGCTTCTTCAGCTCGAGGCGCTCGCCCGTCGTTTGCTTGTTCTTCGTCGTGTAATAAAAGAATCCCGTTCCGGCAGAAGATACGAGGTTGATGGTGGCGCGCACAACGGTGCCCTTCCGCGATTGGTCACGATCTGTGACAGAGCGTAACGTAAGTATGTTGCGATACCATCGCAAGTGCGTGCGCATCACTATCGCGACAGCAGCCTTCTAGCAGCGTCCTTCTCGGGCGCGCCCGCCGCGTCTGAGGGCTCAGGGGCCAAGGCGCGTTCGAGAACCCGATTGTCCACTTCACGCCCGCCTCGAGGCGGGCGTGAGCGGCTCGTTCGTCAGGAGAGCGGGCCCGTGGGGTCTGACTCGCCACCGGGGAGAATTTTTTGGACCTCCGTCCCCTCCCGCCTCCTCACTTCACCGCCTGAAACAGGTTTCCGCCGTCGTCGGCATGAATCCACGTGCCGTGGCCGTCGGCGTATTGGGTATACGCGGAGTACGCGATGAGCGTGTTCTTCGGCAGGTAGCCGAGGTCGCAGTTGACGAGGCCCGCGCGACCCAGGGGGGTGCAGTCGGCTGTTTTTGGCGTGTTCCAGCCGTCGGTCGAGTAGTAGACGCGCATCGCCTGAACGCGCGCGTCCGTCGGCGTGGCGATGACGTACCCCGGGTCGGTATGGAAAACACGAAGCGCGGGGCTCGTCGCCGTGTGCATTCGCATTTGGGTTAGAAACGCCGTCATGACGTTTCGTGTGTCGCCTTCGAAGGCGACGCCCTGAGCGGCCATTTGCGTGAGCGCGTCGAGAGCCGGGTTAATGACCTCCGGGTCGTCCATACCCGGGCCGCCGTCGTAGGTCGTGTACGCGACGAGCGCGCTCATCTCGTCCCACGTCACGGTCGTGCCGCCGAGCGACTCGGGCAGCGACAGCGCTCGCACGAATCGCGCGAGCTGCGGATCGTGCGGCGTCGCCGTGCGGGTACAGAGATTCGTCGCCTGGGCGTAATCGAGGTGCCCTCCGTTGCCGCCGTTTTCCCGTGGATTGTCGAGCCAGGCGAGGCGGCCATCGGGGCCGGTGACGGCGAGGGCGAAGGTGACGCGCGAACGGCCGACGAGGCCCGGGAGACCCGCGCGGTAAAAGCCGTCTGCCCCGAGCGCGAGATCGGCCGCGAACGAGCTGCTCCACGAATCGGGCGAATACACGAGAGTCACGCGCTTGTAGGGGGCGCGCTGCGGGTCGAAGACGGCTGTCGTCGCGGCGCCGCCACAGGATGAAAGGGTGAGTCCCGTAACTGCGAAACCCGAGATGCGCACGGTCTCGACGTGGGCGCGGAGGGCTGCCGTGACGGCGCCCACCTGCGCGCTCGAAGCGCCGTCGTTGAACCGCGCGATGAGCGCGAGGGCGTCGATGGACGTATCGGCGTCGAACGCTTCGACCTGGGCGACGTAGCTCGCGGCCTCGGCCGCCGTGAGCGCGGCGCCACCGTCGCTGGAAGGTGCGGCGAGCGCCACGAGAGGCGCCACGGCGTCGGTGAGCGTGAGCGCCGACGTGCGGGCGGCAACATGGCCGTCCCCCTCGGGCGCGACGGTGCAGGCCGCGATGGAAAGCGTGATGGTCGAGGAAACAAGGAGTGAGACGTAGTAACGCATGCGTGCGTTACTAAGCGCGCTCCTGCCGTCGGTCAATGGTGAGAACGCGCTCTAGGCACTCCCCACGCGCACGTTTTTTGGCGCCTCGCGTCACGCGAAGGGGGCCCCGGACGTTCTGTCGAAGCCGCGCGAGGAGAGACGGGCGTGAAGGCGCAGATGAGCACAGCCCAAATCCCGCCTCTCCTCTCGCGATCAGCCAATCACGACTTGGGCTTATCCCAGTTGAACATCCAGCTGATGTTGAACTTGTCGTTGAGCATACCGAACTTCGCCCCCCAGAACGTGTCTTGCACCGGCATTGTGATGGTGCCTCCTTGGGAGAGCGCCTTGAACTTCTTCTCGAGATCTTCCGGGCTGTCGAAGTGGAGTGCGATCTGCACGTTGCTGTCGGTCGAGATCTTCATGGAGCTCAGGCCGTCGCTGAGCATCAGCATGAGATCGCCGATATCGAGCCGAGCGTGCATGATCCGGTCTTTGTCTTCTGGGGGGGTGGGCATTTCCTTCACCTCGCCGAAGCGCATGACGCTCTCGACTTTGCCGCCCAGCGCTGCGGCGTAGAACTCGAGGGCCTCGGCGGCGTTGCCCGCGAAGTTGATATACGGATTAATCGATTTGATGGCCATGGTCGGCTTAGATC
>JANXMC010000365.1 GCA_025354825.1 Myxococcales bacterium | reverse complement strand
GTCCCGTCGGTCGAGCGACATCGAGATGTGTTCGGTCGAGTGCCGAGGGTGGTTGCGACCGACCGCGGTTTTTTCAAGAGCGAGAACGTTCGGCGCATCGAGGAAATGGGCGTGAAGTGCGCCGCGGTGCCGAAGCCGGGGTACCGATCGCCAACGTGGCTTCAGCGCGAGCGACAGCGATCGTTCAGACAGGCGCGCGCCTGGCGAGCGGGCGGCGAAGCTCGAATCGCACGCCTCAAGAACACATTCGGTATGCGCCGCAGTCGCTATAAGGGTGAAGCGGCGTCGCGCGTAGCGCGCATTGGGCGGCTATCGCGAACAACCTCATGGCCATCGGAGTCGCTCGGTGAGCACCACGACGGCGAGGGACTCGCCTCCGCGATGCCATGAGTCCGACGAGAAATCTGGCGATCCCGTCGCCCTGCCGGACTCGTCAGCCAAGCCGGCGGGCTTCGTCACCGTCAATTCTGCACCGCCGTGTAACTAGTCGCCGCGCGAGGTCACGCGCTCGCGACCGGACGTGCGTCTCCAACGACCCAGACGCCGCCGGCTGCGTCGCGACGCTCAGGTCTTCCTCACCCACTCCCGCTCGAGCCACTCCAAACTCACCGGCGCCTCACGGAGCGCACGATCGACTCCTCGCACCCGCGCATCGACCCCCAACGCCGACGACGCATGCGCACGCGCGTAGAGCACCCAATTGCTGAGCTCGTAATGATGAATCAGCGGCCCGAACCGATGTCGATCGAACCCCGCCATCAGCTCGAGCGCATCGTCGACGCGCGTGCACCCAAGCAGCGCGACACTGGCGTCGAACAGCAGCGATCGCAAGTCCTCGAACGCCCGCTCGGGATCCGCGGCAACGCCCTCGACCAGCTTGGAGAAACCCTTCGCCGAAAGCCCCGCCTCCTCCGCACGCTCGGCCATCGCCGGCAGTTGCGACGCGAGGAACGTGCTCCGCGGTGCGTGACCGAGAAGGCGACCCACCAAACAAAGATCGAACGCGCTGGCGATCGACTCCCCGAGGAAGAGCGCCTCGGCAGATAGCGCCGCACCAGGAAACGCAGCGAGCGCGCCCGCAGCAAGATGATGCCAAGCGACGTGCGCGACGACGTCCGCAGGCAGGTGATCGTCGACGAGCACGTCGCCTCCATCGGCCGCGCCCCAGAACGTGAGGTTGAGAAAGAGCGCTCTGTCCCAACGCCCAGCCGAAGCAGAGGGAAGCAGCCGAAACCGATAACCGGCGTCGCGCAACACGTCCTTCAACGATGCGTAGAGCCCGACGTGACGAACCGACGTTTCGTCGTCGATGGTGAGCTCGTCGACCGAGCGAAGATCGAAGCCGGCGCGCTCGGACATCGGGCGACGCTAGCACGGTGGCAGGCGAGCACTTTCCTGCCGGAGCGCGCCGAGGTTCACTCGGGGATGGGTAAAATCGACGACATTCGCCGGCAGCGCGAGCAACAGTTCGCCGAGCAGCAGCGCGCCGCGCACGTCCGCAAGTCGACGAAGGGCGACGCCGCGAAGGCCACCGAGCCGAACGCGGTGCTCGACAGCACGGTCGACAAGATCGCGCTGCCATCCGCGGCCTCTACGGAGAAGAGCGAGAGCCCCGAGAAGAGCGGGAAGACCGAGAAGACGGCCTCGAGGCCGTCGAAGCTCTCCGCGAAACCTACCGCAGGTGGAAAAGCAGCTGCGGAAGTGGCGGAAGCGAAGTGTCCGGTGTGCGGCAAATTGCGCGCAGTGAAGAATGGTGTGATGGCCGAGCACCAGAAGGGCCTCGGCAAGCACTGCGCGGGCTCGCGACAAAAGCCGAAGTGAGGCGGTGTTTGTCGTAGCAGCGACAAACACCTAGCCTGACTGCATGAGAGGGCGTGCACGCTGGATCGTCGTCGTCGCCGCGATGGTCGGCTGCACGTCGAAGGCTTCGACCTCGCAGGAAGCGCCGAGTGAGTCTGCGGCAAACGATCCCTCGGGTAGAACGCTCGCGTCGGTCGCGCGCGCCTTCCCCCACGCGCCGCCGCGCGACGCATTGCTCGCCCGTGGCGACGTCTTCGTGCGCGCGGACGCACGCGCTTGGCAGCTGAACGCGGCGCTGCCAGCGCGCGCCGACGGGCCGCAACGATTCACGATCGCCGGGGATTCTGCGCACTTCATCGAGATCCGCGCGCTCGAGCTGGCGCCGGCAAAGGCTTCGCTCGAGGACGACGCGCTCCTCTATGCCGATGTCGCCCCGAGCACCGACCTCGTGCTCACCGCGGGTCGCGAGTCGATGGAAGAGCTGCGCGTTCTTCACGACGCACGCGCTCCGCGGACGATGCGTTGGAGCGTGACGGGCACCGGGCTCGACGAGACATCGGCGCTGCATGCGCGCACCTCGGAGGACGGTCACATCGAGATCGTCGATGCCAAAGGCGGCGTGCTCCTCGCTTCGGCACCGTTCGTCGCGGTCGATGCCAAAGGCGAACGACGGACGATGACGACGCACGCCGAGGGCTCGATGTTCTCGGCGACGCTGGACGCGAATGGCCTCACCTATCCGATCGTCGTCGACCCGCTCTGGGTTCGCACGCCCGATCCGACGTCGGGGATCGCGCGCTGGAATCCGTACGTGGTGCTCATAGGCAACGGACGCGTGCTCGTCGGCGGTGGCACCGCGCCGTACATGGACCTCTACGATCCGACCACGAATTCGTGGCCCTTCCGGCCGCCGGACTATCCCCTCGCCGGTTGGACCGATGCGCGTGCGGCGAGCCTGCCGAGC
>JANXMC010000363.1 GCA_025354825.1 Myxococcales bacterium | reverse complement strand
CGGTCATCGTCGCCGCGCCGACGACGCACGGGAGGATGCTGCCGAGGAGGATACCGATGAGCACGTCGGCGTCGATGAGTCCGAGCTCCATCGGGCCGAGCCCCTTCAAGTGGCGCGCCTCGTTGACGCTCATGTTGAAGGCGGCGAAGAGGGCGACGACCGTGAGCACTGCCGACCCGATCGCGAAGCCCTTGCCGACGGCGGCGGTGGTGTTGCCGACGGCGTCGAGCTCGTCGGTGATCGCGCGCACTTCCGGACCGAGGCCCGACATCTCGCTGATGCCGCCGCCGTTGTCGGCGATGGGACCGTACGCGTCGACGGTCATGACGATGGCCGTACCGGCGAGCATGCCGACCGCGGCGATCGCGATGCCGTAGAGGCCGAGGTAGTGGTTCGAGACCCAGCCGACGACGCAGAGCGTGACCAGCGGAACCGCGACGCTCTCGAGACCGACGGCCATGCCGCGGATGACGTTGGTGCCGGGCCCCGTGAGCGCGCTCTCGGCGACGAGGTGAATCGGCCGCGCCGACGTGTAGTAGTCGGTGATGAGGCCGACGATGGCACCGCCCATGGCGCCCGCGGCGAGGGTGATCGTCGCGGCGGTGGAGATCTTGAACATCGGCAGCACGAACGCCGCCGCGGCCATCACGAGGAACGGCGGGATGATGAGCGCGAGGCGAAGGACGCGGGCCGGCGGCATGCTGCTGAGCGACCGCGTGATGAAGATGCCGACGATCGAGACCGCGAGGCCGATCGTCGCCAGCAAGAGCGGCATCCCGACGGCGAGGGCGCGGAGGGCCGACTCGTTGGTGACCTCGGGGGCGAGCCGCTGCAGCTCCGACACCGGGATCGTGAGACCGAGCGCCATCGACGCGACGATCGCCGCGACGTACGACTCGTAGATGTCGGCGCCCATGCCGGCGATGTCGCCGACGTTGTCACCGACGTTGTCGGCGATGACGCCCGGGTTGCGCGGGTCGTCCTCGGGGTTGTTCGCCTCGATCTTCCCGACGATGTCGGCGCCGACGTCGGCGGCCTTCGTGTAGATGCCGCCGCCGATGCGCGCGAAGAGCGCGATGGAGCTTGCACCGACCGCGAACGAGTGGATGACCGTGCCGAGGTCGTGCCCCTTCGCGATCCCCTCGCCGACGCTGTCTTTGAACATCGCGAAGACGCCGCCGAGGCCGATGAGGCCGAGACCTGCGACGCAGAGACCCATGACGGCGCCGCCGTCGAGAGCCATGAGAAGCGCGGCCGCCTTGCCGTGGCCGCGCGCGGCTTCGGCCGTGCGGACGTTGGCGAAGGTCGCCGCCTTCATGCCGAAGAAGCCGGCGAGGAGCGAGAGGAAGGCGCCGGCGAGGAACGAGGCGCCCGCGAGCAGACCGAGCTGCCACGCGAGAAGCGCGAAGACGACGAGGGCGTAGATCGCGAGGACCTTGTACTCGCGCGCCAGGAAGGCCATCGAGCCTTCACGGATGTAGCGCGCGATGCGCGCCATCGTCGCGTTGCCTTCGGGCGCGCGCTTCACGCGGGTGTAGAAGAAGAGGGCGAAGCCGAGGGCGGCGGAACCTGTGCTTAACGCCTGGATTGATAGCGAGTCCAAAGGGGGCTCCTGTCGGGTGGTGCTGCCCGCGCGGTCACCGCGTCGCGGCCCCTTTATCCCAGGGATCGTCGACGCAAAGCGTTGCGCGCGAAATCGAAGGCCGGAAGAACCGCATTTCTCGAGCAATGGCAAGACCCATTGACGAAACACAGGAGCGCGTCCGCGCATCCGTGAGTGTTTTCGCAGGTGTACGAAGAACGGTTCTTGACGCCTCACCGCAGGAAGGAGACGAGAGTCGGCCATGCTGGATGCCCTCCGCTCGACGCTCTTTCGCGCCATCACAACCCCGGTCGGCGACACGCTCGCGCCGATTCGCGTGCAGAAGGACATCGCACGGCGAATCAACGTCGTCCTTGGCCAGCCCCTCGCCTCGGCGGCGGATCTCGCGAAGCGACGGACCGCACGCGCAAAGCTCACGACGCTGCTCGCAACGGGTGAAAAGCGCACGGAGTCGCGCGAGCCGGCGCCGGTGATGGTCTACTTCGAGAAGGACCGAAACGCCCGCGAGCTCGAGCGCACGACCGAGGTTTTGAAGGCTCGGAACATCACGTACAAGCTCCTCGACGTCGCGGGGGACGAGGCGGCCTTGGCCTTCGTGCTGCGCGAAGCGAAGTGCAAGGAGGACGAGCTCCCCATCGTGTTCGTGGGCGACAAGGCGGTCGGCGGCTTCCGTCAGCTCGTCGAGTTCGACGTGTCCGGCAGGCTCGTGCGCGCGGTCTTCGGAAGCACGCCCTCCGCTTCGTAGCGCTTACGACCGCGGCGTCGCGGGCGACCTGCGCGTGAACTCGACGCTGTAGCCGAGGTGGCCGAGGGCGCGCGCTTCGAGGCAGCACGGGGAGCCGGCCTCGACGATGCGGCACCCTTCGGGGCGGACGTCGTAGACCGCGCAGGGGTACTTGCCGGGCTCGCTCAAATCGAGCGCGCCGCAGCGGTCGCCATCGTTCTTCATGAAGCGGAAGCCCGGGCCGCGCGGCTCGATGATTGTCAGGCGCTTCATCGTGGCTTCGCCCATGCGGCGCTCGTCGGCGTCGTGGAGCGAGACGGTCTGCGGGCCGTGGTGGCAGCACCGCCCGCAGTCGACGCAGTCTGCGCCGCCGGGATCGGGGTCGCCGGCCAACGGGGGCAGAGGAGCGAGCGGCACCGAATCAGGACGAGGCGAGGGGCCACTTCTCGGCGAGTAGTTGCGTCTTGATGGCATTGAGCGACTTTCGTAGCCCATCGACCGAGGGGCGCGCACGGGGATCGCGACGGAGCGCGCCGTGCAGCAGATCGACCAGCCCGGCGAGCTGCGGGCGGCGGCCGAGGGCGCGCACGGCCGCGGGGTCGCCGTCGTGGCTCACGTGGAGAGCCACTTGGGCCATCTCGCTGTCGGCGTGGAAGAGCGTCTTGCCCGTGAGCGTCTCGTAGGCGAGGCACCCGAAGGCGTAGACGTCGGCCGCCATCGGCGTCGGCGACTTCAGCCCGTCGGGGACGACGCCCCAGACCTCCGGCGCGCCGTAGGGGCCCGTGGTGCAGCCGGGCCGGATGTGGCGACCCGCAAGGCCGAAGTCGACGACCACGGCCTCGCCGGCGTTTCGCAAGAGAACGTTCGACGGCTTGATGTCGAGGTGACCGACCTCGACGGCGTGCATCGCTTGAAGGCCCGCGAGCACTTCGTCGAGGGCGCGGATCGCGCGAGGCATGTCGAGGGCGCGCGACTCGATCGTTTTCTCGAGTGTCACGCCTTCGACGAACTCCATGACGAGGATCGGCTTCGGCTTCGCGCCGACGTCGAACGTGACGAAGCGCGCGAGGTTCGGGTGCGGCGGCACCAGCATGAGCGCCGACGCCTCGGCGCGGAACATCTGCAAGAACTCGGACTCGGAAACGCTGCGCGCGGCGGTGGCCGAGTATTCGGGCACTTTAAGGGCGAGCTTCTCGGCGTCGGCGTCGTTCTTGTCTTCGAGGCGCGTGACGAGAAACACGGAGCCGACAGCGCCCACGCCGAGGGCGCGGACGATGTAGAAGCCGCCGATGGTTCGGCGCGTGGGGAGCCACGTGGGGAGCTGCTCCGGCGCCTTGAGAAGCGTGTTGTCCCCTTGCGCGGAAGGCCTGTCGATCGGCAGCTCGCCAAGGCTCCACATGACGACCGATGCGAGGGCCGCGAGGGCCTTGGGCGCGCCCGCGATGATCTCATCGACGCACGCCGAGATCGTGTGGTCGCTCAGCGTGGCCTGCGCGCCGGAGAGAACGCGCGACACCGCGACAGAGAGCGGACGCGACGTCGTGAGAGCCGTGGGGGGAACCGACGCGCGCTCGGGATCGAGCCGCCCACGCGCGCCGGCGGCGAGGTGAACGAGCGTTGCGAGGCTCGTTTCGAGCGCGATGACGGCGTCGGGGTCGTTGCCGCCCCCGTGCCCCGCGAGCGCACGGAGCGAGGGTGCGGACGCCACGGCGACGAGGGCCGTGTGGAGGCGGACGAGGGCGGTGCGCACGGCCTCGGTGCGCGCGGAGGCGTCCTGGGAAAGCTCGCGCGACAGCTCTTCGAGTGCCACGAGCTTGCCCGGCAGCTCCGGCGAGTCTTTGCACGCGCGCAGAAAGACCGCATAGCGCGAGAGGACGTGAACCAAATCCGGGTCCATCGACGCTTCGCGAAGCGTGTCGAACTCGTCGGGATCTTCGACGTTTCGGCCGAGCACGAGAAGCGCATCGGTCACGTCGCACGCGCCGACGCGCACGAGCGCATCGAGCGCACGCGCGAGCGACGCGACGACCGTGCGGCGCAAGACCGAAGGCGGGTCGCGCTCGAAGCGCGTGACGAGCGCCTTGGCCGTCCGCTGCCACCGTTGGCGCATCCGCGCGACGCGAGGCCCCTCTTCGCGCGCGTCGCCAACGTCGCTGTCGACGAGGTGAAGCAGCGTGCGAAGCCGATGGATGCGAAGCGTCGGGTGGCTTGGAATCACCGGCCGGCGTCGGCCATCGGGGGTCTTCGGCGCGTCGTCGCGCGGCGTTTCGAGGGGCTGCGACTCGCGCTCGAGAATCCACTCGGCGAGGCTCTGACGAATCACGTCGAGCGACTCGTCGTGGGCGCGGGAGCTCTCGGGCGTGCCGCCAAGATGCAAGAGATCCGAGAGGACGTTCCGTTCGAGGAGGCTCACGTCCAAATCGCGGAGCACGCCGAACGACGTGCGCCGCGCGATTGAGCCGCCGCGACCTTCTTCGGTCTCGTCTTCCTTCGAGACAGCGTGGAGCGAATCCATCGCGCCGCGGGCCGCGTCGAGAATGTTCCGCGCGACCGAATACGCCTCGCGGGCGCCGGCGTTGGCGAAGACCATGATGGCGGCGTCCAGCTGCGTCGAGAGCGGTTGGTCCTCGCGCGGCTGGTTCTCCAAATCGCGCAGAACCTCGCGCAAGAGCGCGGCGGCGCCGTCGTCGCGTTGCGGAAGGCGGCCGGCGCCGGACAGCGACTTGAGCGCGGTCTCGGTCGCGCGCTCGATGAACGGCGCGGTGCCGAACTCGCTTCGCAGCTCGACGATCGCGGCGGCCACGTCGAACGGCGCCGACGGGAGCACCATCGTGAGAAGCTCGCTGGCGGCGTCGGGCTCGGACTCGGCGGCGCGCGGAACGCCCCACACGAACGCCGTGGCGATGCCGGGGTTGCGCGCAAGGATGTCCGTCGCCAAGACCGCGCGGACGTCGCGCAACGCCGCCGTCGGGTTGAGCGCGATGAGCGCGGCGAGCGACGTCGCGCCGCGCCGCCACTCGGTCGGCGTGAGCTCGCGATCGAACGCGCCGTCGATCTCCTTTTTCATCTCGGGGACCCACGGCGAAAGCAGGCCGCGGGCCACGGCGACGTGGCGCCAGACGAGCGGCTCGCGGTCGGCGAGGAGCCTGCGGAACGCCGACGAGATCGCGTCGCTTCGAAACGCGCGGACGGCGTGATCGTCGCCGCCGGCTGCGCGGCGTGCGGCCTCGCGCGCGGCGCGCTCGATGAGGCGCGCGGCAAGCCTTCGCGCGGGGAGCGAGCCGACGGAATTGAGGGCAATCCATTCGCGCGCGAGCTCGCGGCGCGAGGTAAGCGCGAGCGCGAGCGGACCGTCGGCGATGCCGACCGTGAGCGGTATCTCGGTGACGAGGGCGACGCGGGATCGCGTCGGCGGCTGCCCGAGACCTTTGCCCGCGCCGAGCGCCATGCGGGTGGCGAGCACGACGAACACCTCGGCGTTCCCCGCGATGAGCCGCGCCATCACGCGGCGGCCGATTTCACGCTGCTCGGGGCCGAGGGGGAGCGCCGACGCCAGCTCGTAAAGCGCCGCCCCTGCCGCCGACGGCGCGAGCCAATCGAGGTCGTCGGCCAGGCCGCTCGCGAGCGCCGCCTTCACGCCGAGAAGCAGCGCCTCGGGGTGAATGCCGTCGAGGGGGGCAACACCTTCGTCGGCGGTGGCGCGGGCCAGGGCCGCCATGGACTGCCGCCAGGTGGCGCGGCGCTCGTTGGCGTCCCGTAGCTTGTGCAGGTCGAGTAGACCGCTGACGTAAAAGGAAGGGTCTCGCACCACGGAAAACGATATCGGTCTTTGGGAGCGGGATCCATTTCGGCCGACGTGCCGCCGGCCTTTCGAGCTCCGCGTACCTTACAGGTCGCTTGCCGCGGAAATTCCGCGCTCGCGCTCCACCCGCGCGGGGGGCGTGCATCGACGACGGCCACAACGCGGGGCGTGTGCTAAGAGCGTGCCGCCGTGATTATCCTCGACAAGCTCACCAAAAGGTTCGGCCCGAAGATCCTGTTCGAGAACGTCTCGATGCAGTTCGATCCGGGCAAACGCTACGGCATCACCGGAGCCAACGGCGCGGGTAAATCCACGCTCATCAAGATGCTCGCAGGTGCGGACGACAGCGACACCGGCTCCATCTCAATGCCTGGCAACACGCGCCTCGGCGTGTTGAGCCAGAACCACTTCGAGTACGACGAGCAGCGCATTCTCGACGCCGTTCTCATGGGCAACAAGCGCCTGTGGGAAGCGATGACGGAGAAGGATCGCCTGTACGAGGGCGAGATGACCGACGAGGTCGGCATGCGCCTCGGCGAGCTCGAGGGGATCGTCGCGGACGAGAACGGCTACACCGCCGAGAGCGAAGCGTCCGAGCTCCTCGTCGGTCTCGGTCTCCCGCCGAACCGCCACGCCGACCGGATGAACAGCCTTCCGTCCGGCTACAAGCTCCGCGTTCTCATCGCCCAGGTGCTCTTCGGCAAGCCCGACGTGCTGCTCTTGGACGAGCCGACGAACCATCTCGATCTCGAGTCGATCCGCTGGCTCGAGAAGTTCCTGATTGGCTATCGCGGGACGCTCGTCGTCATCTCCCACGACCGCCACTTCTTGAACTCGGTCGCGACCCACGTCGCGGACATCGATTACCAGACCATCACCGTCTATACGGGCAACTACCAAGAGTTCGTCGAGACGAAGTACGAGAACAAGCAGCGCGCCGACGCGGCCAACAGCTCGGCGAAGAAGAAGATCGGCGAGCTTCAAGAATTCGTGCAGCGCTTCGGATCGCACGCCTCGAAGTCGAAGCAGGCGCAGTCGCGGTTGAAGCAGATCGAGAAGCTCGAGGACGCGGTGCAGGCCACGGGCGGCAAGCGTTCTAGCCTCGTGCGGCCCTACGTGCGGTTCGACTTCGAGAAGCCCAGCGGCCGCGACGTTCTCCGCGCCGAAGGGCTCGCGAAGGCGTTCGGCGACAACGTCATCTTCAAGAACCTGAACGTGAACATCAACCGAGGGGACCGCATCGCGGTCACCGGCGCGAACGGCGTCGGCAAATCGGTTCTCCTCAAGATGCTCGTCGGCGCGAACACGAACATCGATCGCGAGACGCGCGGGTATACGCTTAGTCCCGATGCCGGCGAGGCTCGCTGGGGCCACGACACGAGCGTCGGCTACTTCGCGCAGGACCACCACGAGGCGCTCGGCGAGACGGCCAAGGGTCAGACGGCCTACGAGTGGCTCTACTCGTTCGACACGACGAAGCCGCAAGAGACCATCCGCGCGATTCTCGGGCGGCTCTTGTTTCAGGGCGAAGCGGCGCTGAAGCCGACCGAAGCGCTCTCGGGCGGCGAGGCCGCGCGGCTGCTTTTGGGCAAGCTCGTTCTCGGCGCGCACAACGTGCTGATTCTCGACGAGCCGACCAACCACCTCGACATCGAATCGATCGAAGGCCTTCTCGACGGCCTCGAGGCGTTCAAAGGCACGGTCGTCTTCGTCAGCCACGACCGCCACTTCGTCGCCAAGCTCGCGACGCGCGTGATCGAGCTTCGCCGCGACCCCGAGGGCAAACCCGGCGAGGAGTGCGAGGTCACCGACTTCAACGGCACGTACGAAGAGTTCCTCGAGCGTAAGGGCGTCGACTACACGCGCCGTTAGCTCTCTACGTGAACGCCGCCTGCGCCGCTCGCGCGGGCGTCGGTCACGGCCGCACCGGCACGCTTCACGATGTCGTCCGCGTTTTCGGCCGACGGCGGCACCCAGACGCAGCCGCCGATCGAGACCGTGATTTTACGGCGATCGGCGAGGTCGAACGCGTGATCGCGGACGGCCTGCGCCATGCGCTCGGCGACGGCCTGCGCGGCCACCGCGTCGGCGCCCGGGAGCAGAATGACGAACTCGTCGGCGTCGGCGTCGAAGCGCGCGAGGACGTCGTACTCGCGCTTGCAGACTTTGAGCTTGTCGGCGACCTGCTCGAGCACGCCGTCGCCCACGGGGAGACCGAACTCGTCGTTGATCTCCGTCATCCCGTCGATGTCGAGGCGCAAGACGGCGTAGCTGTCCCACGCGCGCGTGCTGCGACCGTGCTCCCGTTCGAGCTCCTCGCGGAAGCGGCGCATGTTCGGCACGCCGGTGAGCGTATCGATCGGCGTGTACTCCTGAATGCGCGCCTGAAGCTGCCGCAGCGAGCGCTCGGCGCTCCGCTCGCGCGTCACGTCCCGCACGAGACCCAAGCGGCCCCACGCGCTCCCGTCGCGGATGATTGGGAACGTCGTCCAGACGATGCTCCGGGGGCGCGGCTGCTTCAGATCGATTTCCGCGATGATCTTCGGCGGGTCCAACAGATCGTTCGAGCCGACGCTCTCGAGAAACGCGACGGGCTCTTCGCACGCCTGCGCGAGCACGCGGAGCACTTCTGCGCGCGTCTTGCCGACGTGCGCGGCAGGCTCGACGCCGAAGATCTCGCCCGCGCGTCTCCCAATCATCCGGCAACGGCCATCGCGATCGAAGACGATGATCCCCTCGTCCGCGGCCTCGAGGACCGAGATGAACGCGGACTCAAGGAACGGGCTCCAGTCGGGATCTTCCATCACCATGCGATCGACTGGTTCTATCAAGGCTCACGCCGGTCGTGGCGGCCTATCTTCGAGAACCAAGGTCGTTCGCAAAGCGCACGCGGCGCTGCGGCACGTTTACCGCCGCAGCACCGAGGCTTCTCGAACGCGCGGGTCAGCGACGCGTGAACGGCGTCGTGCCGGCGTAAATCGCCCCTTCACCGAGCTCGAAGCCAATACGAAGAAGCTGGTTGTATTTGGCAATCCGGTCCGAGCGCGAAAGGCTTCCGGTCTTGATTTGCCCGGCGTTCGTCGCGACGGCGAGGTCGGCAATGAACGTGTCTTCCGTCTCGCCCGAGCGGTGGCTGATGATCGAGCGGTAGCCCGCGTCGTTCGCCACGCGAATCGCGTCGAGCGTCTCGGTGAGCGTGCCGATCTGGTTCACCTTGATGAGGATCGCGTTGGCGTAGCCGCCTTCGATGCCGCGCTTCAAGCGCTCGACGTTCGTCACAAAGAGATCGTCGCCGACGAGCTGCACCTTCGCGCCAATCTTCTGCGTCAGGAGCTTCCAGCCCTCCCAATCGTCTTCGGCGCAGCCGTCTTCGATCGAGACGATGGGGTACGTCGCGGCGAGCTTCTCGTAGGTGGCGACGAGCTCGGCGGTCGAGATCTCCTTCTTGTCGAAGGTGTACGTCCCCTTCTTCTTGTCGAAGAACTCGCTGGCGGCGCAGTCGAGCGCGAGGTGGACGTCCTTGCCCGGCTTGTACCCGGCCGCCTCGATGGCCTTCATGATGAACTGAATCGCCTCTTCGTTCGCGCCGAGGCGCGGGGCGAAGCCGCCTTCGTCACCGACGGCCGTCGTGAGACCCTTGGCCTTGAGAGCCGCCTTGAGCGCGTGGAAGATCTCGGCGCCCGCGCGGAGCGCTTCGGGGAACGTGGCCGCGCCTGACGGGACGACCATGAACTCTTGAATCTCGAGGCCGTTGTCGGCGTGGGCGCCGCCGTTGACGATGTTCATGAGCGGCGTCGGGAGAACCCGCGCGTTGGTGCCGCCGAGAAAACGCCAGAGCGGGAGACCGACGGCATCGGCCGCCGCACGGGCGACGGCCATCGAGACGCCGAGGATGGCGTTCGCGCCCATCTTCGACTTGTTGGGCGTCCCGTCTGCATCGCGCAACACCTGATCGACTTGAACCTGGTCGAGCGCATCGAGGCCGAGGACCGAGGGGCCGAGGCTCTGGTTCACGTTGTCGACGGCCTTGAGGACGCCTTTGCCGACGTAGCGCTTCTTGTCGTTGTCGCGGAGCTCGTTTGCCTCGTGCTCGCCGGTGGACGCGCCGCTCGGAACCGCGGCGCGGCCACGTCCGGTCTGCGTCTGCACCTCGACCTCGACGGTCGGGTTGCCTCGTGAGTCTAGGATTTCTCGCGCGATGACAGCCGTAATCTCGGTCATAGGAGCTCCTGGGGTGCGCAGTGATCTCGGCCGGAGTAGCACGCCCGTGGCCGCGGCCTCTATCCGTTTTTAGCCATCCAACGTGCCGCTCACGCCCGCCCAGAATTCGCGCACGGCTTCCATCGAGCTCGCGCGGCGCGCCGGGGGGAGGCTGCCGAGCAGCATGCGGCCGTAACTCTTGGTCACGACGCGTCGATCGAGCAGCGCGACGATGCCCGCGTCCTTCTGCGTGCGGAGCAGCCGCCCGAACCCCTGCTTCAACGTGATCGCCGCGGCGGGAACCGACAGTTGCGCGAAGGGATTTCCACCGTTCCGTTCGACCTCGGCGCTGCGCGCTTGAATGACGGGATCGGTCGGAACGGCGAAGGGGATCTTGTCCAAGATGACCAAGCGCAACGCGTGACCGGGGACGTCGACGCCTACCCAGAAGCTCATCGTGGCGACGAGCACGGCGTTCCCCGCTGCACGAAAACGCGACAAAAGAAGGTGCTTCGGCGCTTCGCCCTGAATCATCAGCGGCAGGCGGGTGCGCGAACGGAGCGCGCCGTGGAACGCCCGCATTGCGCGGCTCGACGTGCAGAGGACGAAGGCGCCCCCTTGGGTCACGTCGAGAAGCTCGAGGATCCGCGCGGTCGCTGCCTGCTCGAACGCCGGGTCCGAAGGCTCGGGGAGATCGCGCGCGACGTAGAGCGCGGCGCGCGACGGGTAGTCGAAGGGCGACGGCACGACGAGCTCGACGGTGTTTCGCGGCGCACCGAGACGCGCGCGCGCAAAATGAAAGCTCGGCGGCCCCGCGCCGTGGGCCGTCGCGAGGGTCGCGCTCGTGCAGATGACACAGGGCACGCGGTCGAAGAGGCGCGACCGAAGCGTCGGCCCGAGGTCGATCGGGCTCGCGCCGATGGCCACGCTGCGGTCGCGCGCGTCGATCCACGTGATCCGCGCTTCACCGCGTTTTTCCGGCTTGTCCGACGGCGGTGGCTCCGGGTCGTCGTCGAAGGGCGCGCGCTCAGGCCTCGCCGCGGGCTTCGACCCCTGCACGATGTCTTGCAAGTCGCTCCGGAGATCGCGGGTGCGGCGTGCGATGAGCGCCACGGCCTCTTCGTCTTCTTTCGACTCGGCGTAGCGCTGAAGCGCCTCGAGGCAGGTGTCGAGCTTGCCAAGTGCCGCCGTGACTTCGGGCGTCCAGTCCTCGCGCGTGAGAACCCGCCGTGTGTCTTGCCCCGGTCCCGGTCCTGACCTCGCGCCTGCCGCAACGACCGCGGACAGGGCGAAAAAGAAGTTTTGCGATGCTTCGGCCGAGAGCTCGAGGATCGGCCGCGCCTGCCCGCTGCCGACGACGACGTCGAGCAGCCCGACCGACGTGAGCGTGCGGATCGAATCTCGAAGCAGAGAGTCGATCCGCGCCGTCGAGACGCGCACGCCGAAGAAGTCGGTCGCGATGTCTTCGATCTGATGGGCCTCGTCGAAGATGACGACGTCGTAGTTGGGAATCGCGCTCGCGTAGTCGCCGCTGCGGCCCGTGCGAAGAGCCAAGTCGGCCAGGAAGAGATGGTGGTTCACGACGACGATCTGCGCGCGCTCGGCTTCGCGCCGCATCTCGGTGACGTGGCATTCGTCGAAGTACGTGCACTCTGCACCGATGCGTGTGTCGGAGCTCGATTGCACCTCGCGCCAAATCTCGGCGTCTTCGGGGAGCCCCGCGAGCTCGGCGCGGTCGCCGGTCTCCGTCTCCTTCGCCCACTGCTCGACCAGCGGCAGCCACCGCCGCACCTGCCCGTGGGTTTCGCCGCTCGTGCGCAGCTCTTGGAAGCGGCGCTTGCAGAGGTAATTCGATAACCCCTTCATGAGCGCCGCGTTGACCGGAACGCCGTGGGCCTTGAGCACGTCGCGAACGAGCGGGATGTCTTTCGTGAAGATCTGCTCCTGCAGCGCGCGCGTCGCCGTGGAGATGATGACCTTCTTGCCGCTCAAGATCGCCGGGATCAAATAGGCGAGGGTCTTCCCCGTGCCGGTGCCGGCTTCGACGAACAGCGGCCGGTCGTCCGAGATGGCCGCCTCCACCGCCTCGGCCATGTCGAGTTGGGCGGGGCGGTGCTCGTAACCGGCCAAAAGCCGGCTCAGAGGCGATCCGGGGCCGAGAACTTCGCGCACGCGCACCGGGGGGCAATACGTCGCCGTGCGTGTTTCGTCGAGAGAAGGCGACATCCTTTGTCCCGAAAGGTCGCCCGGTGATAGGAGCGGTTGCTACGATCGAGCTGCGGTTCACCGCCCGAATCGCCGCGAATTCCCCGAAGACAGCCGTGACCCCTTTCCTGCCTCCGACGCCTGCGCCGAAGCTCGCGCGCAACGACGCGACCGCGACGCGCGGTGCGGGCGGCGTGTCGGCCGGGGGCGCATCGGCGACGGCAGACGGGGCGGCGCCCGCGCAGCTTCGCCTGTTCATCGGTCGCGACGGCCTCGGGATCGAGCTCGCCGAGACGAAGCGTCTCGAATGCCTACAGGTGACCGAGATCGCC
>JANXMC010000362.1 GCA_025354825.1 Myxococcales bacterium | reverse complement strand
CCAACGACTCTCCCCTCGCGACCCTCGCGACCCTCGCGACCCTCGCGACCCTCGCGACCCTCGCGAGATGATGCGACAGCCACGTCTCCCGGATCACGTCGTCAGGCGGCGAGCCCCTGGCTTTGCGCGCGAGCGCTGCGGCGATAGAGAGGTCTCCATGAGAGAGATGATGCTCGGTGGGCTCAACGTGCGCGTCGCAGGCGGCACCGACGGCAACGGCGCAGGGGACGGCCCGCTCGTCGTGCTCCTCCACGGCTTCGGCGCGCCGGGAGACGACCTCGTCCCCCTCGCGCGGGCCCTTGGAGCGCCGCGTGAAGTTCGGTATCTGTTCCCCGAAGCGCCGCTCGATCTCGGCGCCAACTACTTCGGTGGGCGCGCATGGTGGTGGATCGACCTCGCAGCCCGTGAGCGCGCCCGCGCGCGCGGGGAAGAGCGCGACCTGTCCCATGGAGTGCCGCCCGGAATGCCCGAGGCGAGCGCGCTTCTCACGGCGATGCTCGAAGAGGCCCAGGCGACGTTCGGCGCCGACCCCACGCGGACGACGCTCGGCGGCTTCTCGCAAGGCTCGATGGTCGCGTGCGACGTCGCGCTGCGCACGAAGATGCCCTTCGCAGGGCTCGCGATTCTATCCGGGACGTTCGTGTCGGAAGACGAATGGACACCGCTCATGCCCGCACGCCGCGGCCTCCGCGTCCTCCAGAGCCACGGCCGAAGCGATCCGATGCTCCCTTTCGCGTCGGCCTCGCGCCTCCACGACGCGATGACCACCGCCGGGCTCGAGGTCACGTGGGTCCCGTTCGCGGGCGGGCATGCCATTCCCGAGAACGTGCTCGCGGCGCTCCGCACGTTCGTCACGGGCTGACGCGAACCGCCACGGGGCGCGGGCGAGAAGGGTTCGAATTTCGGCGAAATCCACGCGGTATATCGATTGCTAACCCGTGCTCCCGAGGCCTCTTCCGCGCCTCGAAGGAGCAAATCATGGGCAATCAGAATTCGAGCTCGAAGGCGCAGACTCCCAAGGTCGACCCGAAGGCGGAGACACAGCCGCAGCTGAAGAGCAGCACCGACGCGGCTCCCGCGGGGGGCGGCGTCGAGGGCGAAGGGTCTTACACCGCCACGCACAACTACAACGCGGGGCTCAAAAAATCGATCGACGAGGGGAAGAGCGACGAGCTCGCGCAGAAGGCGAAGCAAGCGCTCGACGGACCCGAAGGCGACGAGCTGCGTAAGGCCGAAGCCGAAGGGAAGTCCCACCGCGCGGACGTGAGCGCAAAGCCCACCACGGAGAAGAGCGCTACGCCGAACCGGAAGAGCAACTAGCCCGCGCGTCGCGCCGGCCTCGAACGTGGCCAGGGACGCCGACGGCGCGTCCCGGCCAGGCTGAGTGCTCACGGAACGGCCTGTTTAGAGCCGCTTCGCGCTGGTACGGGGGGCGCTTTGGCCAGGGGCATGACGACCCCTCCTTTCGCTCGGCAGGCTCCGCAGCCTCGCGTTCGCCAACTCCGTCCTCTTCTCGTTTTGGCCGTCGTCGCCAGCGTGCTGTGCGCGCTCGCGCCACGTCGCGCGTGTGCGGCGCCGCCGTCCGGCTTCGGCACCGACCCGACCGACAGCGCGACAGAAGAGGCCTTCGACGACGGCGAGATCGACGCCGACGACATCGTCTCGCGCGGCGCGTCGAGGCGCGCCCTCGCGCGGCCCAACGCGCGCGTCGCGCCAACGTGGCTCTCCATCGGCGGCTTCGGCAGCGTGAGGAACGACGCGCTCCACGAAGTCGGCATCGTCGTCGTTCTCGGCTTCCCCCTCGACCGCGTGGTGGCGCCACCTCCATCGACGCGGCTCCGCCCCCATTTTTTCGGCGAAGGGCCGGCCGCCGTCCCCTCGCCTTCGGCGCCGGTGGTGGTCTCGACGCCCGTCACGCCGCGCCTCGCGCGCGGAGCGGTCGCGGCCGCCTTTCGCGCGTCGGGCATTGCCGCCGACGACGCGGTGCTCGACGCCTTCGCAGCGCGTGCGCGCCTCGCCGGGCTCCTGCCGGAGACGCGGCTCCGTGCCCTTCGTACGCAGGATCAAAGCGCGAAGGTCGACTCGCTCTCGGACGTGCAGCGCACGACCGACTCGGCAGGCGCGAACCTCTGGCTCGAAGCGCGCCTCACGTGGCGCCTCGACAGGCTGGTCTATTCGGACGACGAGCCGCAGCTCGAACGCCTGCGTGCCGACCGCGTCGAAGCGCGCGCACGCATCGCGAGCAAGGTGTTGGAGCTGCTGTTTCGGTGGCAGCGCGCCATCGTCGACACGCACCAGACGCTCCCCACTTCGCCCGAAGGGGTCGAGGCGGCACTTCGCGTGGCCGAGGCCGAAGTGGCCCTCGACGTCGTCACGGCGGGGTGGTTCGGCGCAACATTGGCGAAACGCCCGATACAGTGACACTTCAGCATTGCACTGAAAACAGATTCACCGTACGCCAGATGGGTGCGGGGGGCTGCACACGAAGAGCCTCTTCGCGCGCGTGAGCGCCCACGGCGCCACGCGACGAAACCGAAGAAATCCCGAGCGCTTGGCTCGGGGCACGGGGGTCTCAAATGGAGAAGAAGCTTCGTTGCACGGTCTGCACCTGGCGCGGTTCCTGGCTCGATGCGCTAAACGCGCCGCGTCACGAGCCGAGCGACCTTCCCGAATCCGATATGCGGATACAGGCGGCCTACGAAGATCGCCAATCGGTGAGTGTTCAGCTTGGGTCGGAGCACGCGCCTCCATGCCCAGATTGCGGCCACCACACAGCCCTCGTTCGGTCACGCTCGATTCGCCCGGCCATGTAGGCGCAACCGCGTCGCGCGAGCACGCGAGCGCGACTGTCTCCAAGTGTCTGTGGCTGTGACTGCAATCTAGCCGCCGCGTACGCTCGAGGGGTGAAGACACGCCCGTCCCTCCTCGACTACGCGGCCTCTCTCTTCATCGTCGTGCTCGGCGCGGCGTGCTCGCAAAGCTCGACGCACCCAACGGCGCTGGGCGACTGTACGTCCCTCGCCGGCCAGCAGGCGTGCAGCGGGGGAGCGGTGGCCGGCTCGGGCGGCGATAGCAGCGGCGACGGCGGCCTGTGCGGCGACTTCCAGTCGTCCATCGCAACTTGCCAATCGTGCCTCGACACGAGCTGCTGCAGCCAAAATGGCGCGTGCACCGGCATCACCGCCTGCCGCGCCCTCGGGTCGTGCATCCCCTACTGCACAACGCAAACGTGCATCGACGACTGCAATCGCCAGTACGCCGACGGCGTTGCTGCGTACGGCGCGCTCAACAACTGCGCGTCGAACAGCTGCACGGCAGCATGCTCGGCGTCAGGCACCCAGCCCGACGCAGGCGCGCAGTGCGGCACGATCACGTCGTCCGTCGCGGCGTGCCAAACCTGCCTGGACGCGAGCTGCTGCAGCGAGAACCAAGTCTGCTCGCAGGACGCCGCGTGCCCCTCGGTTCTCGCGTGCGGCCAGGCCTGCGCCGCGAACAATACGGCATGCGTCAACGCGTGCCGCGCGCAGAGCACGTCGGGCGCCGCAGCGCTCGACGCCTTCACCGCGTGCGCGTCGGCGAAGTGCCCCGCGTGCAAATGAGCAGGGGGATGCGCGCGAATCAGCGATTGAGCGGCAGGCCTTGTCGACCCAACCCTCGTCGGGGAACGAATTGAGGGGGAACGGCGCGAGATACAAAACCGCGTAAACGAAGGCGAATCGAAAGGCCCCTCGGCGGAGAACGCTCCAACGCGGCTCTGCGCCCGTGGCGGCGGGCGGCGTTACGGGGGAAGTCCCAAGGGAAGCGGCTGCATCGGACATCATGGCGCGTGAAGGGAGACTCGGCGCGAGGCGCGTGCGAGTTGCTAGCGCTTTGGATGGGCGGCGACGAAATCGAAAATACGCGGCGCCCAGTCGTCACCAACACGCATCGAATGGCCGCCGCCGTGGACGGTCCAAAGCTCGACGACCGTGTCTCGCGCGCAGGCGGCGCGGTCGACGGATGTCTCGTTGCCGGGAAGCGCGGTCTCGAGGTCGAGCGCTAGGCCCGCGACCGCGGGCGCGCACGCGTCGTGGGCACGCCAGGGGGCGAGCGAGACGGCCACCGACGGATACGGCGCGCGGCGCGGCAAGCGGCCTCCCACGGCGCCCCCTTCGAAGTGGACCATCGCGTCGGCGTCGCCGTGGATTTGAAGAATGCTGACGGGCTCGCTCGGCGCGCAGAGCACGTCGCCGACGCTCGGATCGGGGTTGGGGCCTGCGCCCGCGATGCTCACGATGGATGCGACGCGCGACGCGCGCTCGCATGCATACCGATGGGCGAGAAACGCGCCGTTCGAAAAACCGACGATGTGCACCTGCTTAGGATCGACCGCGGCGCGTTTGGCCACGTCGACCAGCAGCGCGTCGATATACGCAATATCGTCGACCCCGGTGTTTCGGAAATCGCAGCACGCTTTGCTGGCATTCCAAAAGCGATTGCCGTCGGCGTCGGGCGTCCCTTCGGGAACGGCGAGGAGGATCCCGTGGGCCGCGGCCGCGGCGCGCATATGCCACGCGGCTTCGAGCGATGCGCCGGTGTCGCCAAAACCGTGCAGCAGAATGACGAGGGGCGCAGGCTCGGTGCGCGCAGGCTCGAGCAGGCGGAGCGCATACTGCCGACCGTTCACAACCGGCGCGGGCACAGGCACCGGAGCTTGCGGAAGGGCGGGTGAATCGCCCGACGGACGCGCGGGGGGCTCGGGACGGTCGCGCGAGCAGGCAGGGGCGAATGCGAATACGAATGCGATCAGCTCGAGAGCGGCGGCGACACGCGTCGAACTACGACGGAGACTGCGAGGCGTCATTGCGCCATCGTTCTAGCGTAGGATCGCGCCTTGGAGGAACCGCCATGGCCCAGCCCTTTTCTCAGAATGTCGTCGCGCTGCTCGAGAAGAAGGTCTTCGCGAACATCGCGACGATCATGCCCGACGGCACGCCGCAGGTTACCCCGGTGTGGTGCAGCCACGACGGGACCAACGTGGTTTTCAACACGGCGCGAGGCCGCCAGAAGGACGTGAACCTCAATCACGATCCGCGCGTTTCGATTTGCCTCGTCGACCCGGAGAACCCGTACCACTATGCCGAGATTCGCGGACACGTCGTCGAGATGACCGAGCTCGGTGCCGATGCGCACATCGATTCACTCGCGAAGAAGTACTTGAACCTCGACGCGTACCCGTATCGGAAGCCCGGGGAGGTTCGCGTGATCGTCAAGATTGCGCCCGACGTCGTGCACGTCGTGGGCTGACAGCCCCTCCGAGGCGGCCCGCGACGTTAGTCGTCGCGGCCGTCGCGCGGGCGATTCTGGGAGAGGAGCGACGCGGCCGAACGCATGCGCGCGGCGAGCGCATCGAGGCGCTCGATGACGGTAGGCGCCGTCGCCTGCGGCCTTACGCGGAACACCCCGCTGACGGGCGCGCGAACGCTCTCCGGCGACACGTCGCGCGCGTCTTCGATCATGACCTTGGTTTGTTCGTTCGCTTTCATCACAACCCCCTCCGCGAGCCGAGACTCGTAGGTCGGCACGCGCCCAAGCACAATCGCAAATCGCATGACGCTATCGGGCATTTGCGAAATACAGAATTTGCCCGATGAATATCGGTGCAGCCGTCGGCTGCACCCGAGGGTGCGACACCGCACGACGCGTGAGATAGCCCGCATTCTCGTGACGAACGAATGGCAACTTCGCGAGGCCATCGCAACAGCGCGGCGCCATATCCAAGTAGCGCGCGCTCTCCCGCAGCGCCCGCCCCTATGCTAGCGAACAGGCGTGAGAGCTTCCGCCCCACCCCCCGTTCCGCCAAGCACCCTGCGTGGGGGTCGCTACACCGTGCGCCGCCTTTTGGGCGAGGGGTCCCAGGGGGCGACGTTCGAAGGGGTCGACACGCGCGACGGTCGCAGCGTCGCCATCAAGCGGTTTAGCGTTCGTGGCGCGACGAGCTGGAAAGAGGTCGAGCTCGCCGAGCGCGAGGCGCGCGTGTTGGCCGACCTCGCGCCGCATCCGAGCCTTCCGCGGTACGTCGAGCACTTCGAAGAGAACGACGAGCTTTACCTCGTTACGCAGCTCATCGAAGGCGAGAGCATCGCCGCGCGTCGGGGCGCCCGCGGGGCAAAAACGCCGGCCCGCGAAGAAGACGTGATTCGTTTTCTGCGCGACGCCGGCGCGGCGCTCGATCACCTGCATGCGCTTCATC
>JANXMC010000357.1 GCA_025354825.1 Myxococcales bacterium | reverse complement strand
TCTGCATGGCCCCGAGGCTAGCCTCCGCGGCGAGCGCGCGGAAGCCTACGACCGAGAAGCCAATGACGCGCTTGACAGAGTTCTACCGGCCCAGTACGACACGTCCTCCCAAGGCGGGGCGGGCTGTCGCGAGAGCGGCTGTCGGACACGCCGCGGGTGCGTTACAGCGAATGTCACGCAGGCGCGTAGCTCAGTGGTAGAGCACTACCTTGACACGGTAGGGGTCGTTGGTTCAATCCCAATCGCGCCTACGAAAAGCGGGAGAAATCCCCAGTAGAAGACGAGACCGCGGTCCCCCGAGGTCTCGTTTTTTGCTTTGAGGCGTTGGGCTCTCTCGGCGGCGCAGGCTACGCGGCGTTCACGATGGGCGACGTCGCGGCCCGCGCGAGCACGAGTCGACCGGTCCTCTATCGACGTTGGGCCGACAAGCACGCGGTCGTCGCGCACATCACGCGACCCGACGAGGTGAAGATCGCGGAGACGGGGTCGCTGCGCGGCGACACGATCGCGATGATGAAAGTTGCCAATAGTTGGCGGCTCGGAAATGCGTCGGTGACGCGTCGCCTTGGTCCTTCGCGCGTGCGTCGATGCGCGCGTCCGTCCGTCTCGCGCCGACGAGAGGCTTTCCGACGTTGAGGGGCGCGGTCGCCCGCGGCGTGGTCGATATCGCCGGCCGGCTCGCCGTCCGTGAAAATCTCCACGTGGTCGTCGGCCGCGCCCTGGGAGAAGCCGCAACCGCAAAGCGTGTTTTTGAAGTCTGTCGGGGCGAACGGACCGAAGGGAGATTGGGATTGCCTATCTCGTGTCCGATGAGCGACGCGATCTCACGCCGCACCACCGGCGAAAGACCGACGAGAAATGTGACGTGCGTGAGATTGTCAATCGCGGCCGTTGCGCCCCTTGCGAGCAGACGTTCAGGTTTAGAGACGCGCAGACGAACGCGTTAAGCCCTCGGCAAGCTGCGGTCGCGGTTCCCCTTTCTGGCGACGCTCTGTTCGACGCGATGGATTGCCGTCGACGAGACCGGCACTATCCCGTGCGGAGGTTCACCCCTTGTCCCGAGTCGTCGACTTCGTAACCGTATCGACCGCTGGTCTCGAGTCTTCGCCCGTAGCGAATGCCCTTGCGGGGCTGCGCGCCAACGAGGCTCGTTACTTCAAGAACAAGTACGACCATGATTTCGTCGTCGAGCCCGCGAGCAAGGCGAAGCGAATCGTTTCGTATGTGGCTCGCATTCTGAAAGAGCGAGACATCGTCATCGAGTCTCCTCCCCTCGAAGCGTGCACGTTCGAGGTGGAGAACATCCGCTGGTCGTATGTGTTCTACGAGAGCGGCCTCTCGATCAACGTGCTCTACACGATCGACACTCCGAAGAAGCGCGCGGTCGGCTTCAAGCTCTCCGACGGGATGGAAATCCCTAGTGAGCTCGCCGAGCGCTTTAAATTCGCCCGGCAGAAGTCGAAGCTCGCGGGGACGATCCGCGGGTCGTACTTCGTCATCAAAGGCGAATACGATCCGCCGACGTGAGCGCGCGACGGCGAGCCGGGTGATTTCATTTGGGAGGCCGTCGACCCCGCACCACCATCGCCGGCGGCGCGGGCGGATCGACCCCGTGCAAAAACGCGCGCCCGCTTGCCGGTAGAGCGGGCGCATCGTCTCCGTCCCCACAGACAGGCTCGCAAAGCGGCGCCTTGACTACTCATCACCATTTGGCTATGAATAAACCCATAACCGGATGGCGATGAATTCCCCACGCGTCAGCACCGACCAGGTGTTCAAAAGCCTCGCAGACCCCACACGGCTCGCGCTCTTGGAGCGGCTCCTTCGCGATGGCGAGCAGAACGTCGTCGCGCTCACCGCCCACGCTGGCGTGTCGCAGCCCGCGGTGTCGAAGCACATGGCCGTGCTGAAGCGCGCGGGTCTCGTTCGCTTCCGCCGCGAGGGGCGGGAGACGCACTACCGCGCGCGGCCCCAGGGGCTCGACCCCGTGATCGACTGGATGAAGCACTACGCCGCCTTCTGGGGGGATCGCTTCGATCGCCTCGAGAATCTCCTTCGCCGCATGGAGCCGTGAGAAAGACCATGACAACCGCCCACAGCGCGACGCGATCCGTCGTCATCGATCGCCACCTCCCCCATGCGCCCGCCAAAGTTTGGCGCGCGCTGACCGAAGGGGGGCTCCTCACCGAATGGCTACTTGCCAATGACTTTCAAGCGAAGGTCGGCCACCGTTTCACGTTTCGCAACGACCCCATGCCCAAGTGGGACGGCATCATCGAGTGTGAGGTTCTCACCGTCGATGCGCCGTCGCGCCTCGCCTATACGTGGCGCGCGTTGGGGCTCGACACGGTGGTGACGTTCACGCTCACGCCCACACCCACCGGAACCCAATTGCGCATGGAACAGGAGGGATTTCGCGCCCACGAGGACCAAGCGTTCAAGGGCGCGCAGTACGGCTGGCAGCGCTTCCTCGGCGGCCTCGAACGCGTGCTCGGCGATCTCGCCGACCGCCGCTAATTCGCATCGCCGACTTCACTACGCACACGGAGAAGTTCAAATGCGCCACTCCAAGGGCCTCGTCATCGCATTCTGGATTGCGACCGCACTCTTCTGTCTGCAAATGGGCTTTACGGCCTACGCGCAGCTCGAGCTTTCTGGCGCGAAGGACGCATTCGTGCGTCTCGGCTTCCCGTCGTACTTTCGCGTCGAGCTTTCGATCGCAAAGCTTGCCGGCGCCCTCGTGCTCCTCGCGCCCGCATCTCCGCGGCTGAAGGAGTGGGCCTATGCAGGTTTCGCCTTCAACCTGGCGTCGGCGGTGATCGCTCATGTCTCCATGGGCGATGGGCCCGAGGCGTGGGGTTTCGCCGTCGGGACGAGCGTTCTCTGGGCGATTTCCTACGTCAGTTGGAGGCGCTTGCAGGCGCCAACCCGTGAGACGGGCGCGGACGGAACGTCGGCGTCGGCGTTCCCGTCAGCGTCCCGATCGCCGAGCGCACAGACGACGAGCGCGTGATCGCCCCACGCGGGATGATCGAAAGACGTGGGGTGACGTCACGGTCGGCGCGTCGTCGCTTTTCGAGCAACACGCGTTCGCGAAGTGCCGATCTCCTATGACTGGCCGCGCGCTGCGCGACGGCCTGGACGAGGAGAATCACCCCATGATGCGATCGAAGGTATTCGGAACGGCGACGGCGACGGCTCTCTCGGTGCTCCTGGCGTGCGCGGCGCTCGCGGGATGCGCCTCCGGGAGCGGCGAAGCGCCCGCGGGCGTGGTGCTCGCGCAGGGGGACGAGGGCGCCCCCACCGGCACGGCGGTCGATGCGCTGACGACGGTTCCGGGGGGGACGCTCTGCGTCCTCCTCGACGCGTCAGGCCCGAAGGCGATTCACAAGTATCTCGCCGTCACCCCTTCGGCGGCGGTCGCGCGATTGAGCCTCGGAGTCCTTCCCACCGGCGCGTATTCGATTGGCGGAAAGGCGTTCGCGAGTGCCTGTCCCACGTCGGGCGATCTCACCGTCGACCCCACGTACATCGCCGACCCCGTCGCCGTGGGCGTATCCGCGGCCCAGACGTCGCAGTTCACCTTGGCGTTCCGGCCAGCCTCCCCCGTCGTCGCGACTGCGGATTTTCAAGGGTCCGCCATCAGCATTGCCGCGGCTCTCGGCGTCACCTTCGCCGTGCTCGCGGACGGAACCGTCCGCGCCTGGGGCAGGTCCTATGGGGCGACGCCAGCACCCGTGGCAGGTATTACCGGCGCAACGAAGGTCGCGGCGGGCGTGTACCGAGCATGCGCGATTCTGCAGTCGGGCGCGGTCTCCTGTTGGAGCATCGCGACGGGCGTCCCGTCGCTACCCGTCGTCGTCCAGGGGCTCTCCAAGGTCACGTCGCTTTCCCTGTCCGCATCGAGCGACGCGGCCTGCGCCATCTCGGATGAAAAGCTGTACTGCTGGGGCGACTCGAATGCGACGGGCATGCTTGGAGCAGGCGACCTCGCCTCGCATCCGGCGCCCATTCTCGCGGCAGGCGGGCGCGTGGTTGCCGCCGTCTCCGTTGGCAGCGCGCACACATGCATTATCAACGGCGGGACGACGTTCACCTGCTTCGGCACAGGGTCGAGCGGCCAAATAGGCCAAGGCACCACGCTCTTGGTGAATACGGAGACCGGACCCACGTCGAGCAGCGTCGCGTCGAACGGCAACGTTGCAGTCTACACGGGTTTGGACTCGAGCTGCGTCGTGCACGGCGATGGCGTCGCCTACTGTTGGGGAATCGGCGGCGGCCTGAGCACGGCGCCGGTACCGTCACCGGTCGCCACGCCGTGGCTCAATAGCGCCACGCAAGTCGCCATTGGCAGCTCGGCGGCGTGCGCGCTCGACGCGAACGGATCCGTGCGATGCCGCGGCGAGGGCTGGGGTGGCCAACTTGGCGTCGGCTCCTTCGACCGCCATGTCGACATTTCGGTCGTTCCGAGCATCACGGACGTGGTCGAGCTCGC
>JANXMC010000336.1 GCA_025354825.1 Myxococcales bacterium | reverse complement strand
TCGAGCTCGAAGACCTCGGCGGCCGCGTCAACGTGAAGCTACGAAGCAACGCCATCGACACGTACGCCCACGTGCTCACCAGCGGCGAGCCGGTCGTCGTCACGGGGAAAATCAGCTTCCCGCGGCGCGACGACGACGCTCCGGACGACGTGGAAGAAGGGCCCCGCGAGGCGACGATTCTACTGTCGGACGTGCGCCCCCTCGCCGACGCCGTGAAGGCCGACACGAAGTCCGTCGTGCTGCGCGTCCGTGCCGATCGCACCAACGCGGCAATCATGCAGCAGATGGCCGACGTGTTGAAAATCGCGAAGGGCGACTGCCCGGTCACCCTGCACGTTGCGCTCGCCGACGGCGCCGAAGCGGTTCTCGCATTGCCGCGCGAGCACCGCGTCGAAGTCGGCGACGCGCTCCTCGCCGGGCTCGAAAAAGTGTTCGGCGAGCAGGTGGCCGAGCTGCGCTGATGTGGGGGTGCGGTGCGTCACACCACCCGCGTGCCCCTTCGAAGAGCCGATTCATCCACTGCAAAGTTCACGTTGTCTTCGCGAGGCCGTACGCTCCGCCGTGTGGAATACCGAACGCGTCGTAGCCTCGCTTCCGCCTTTCTCCTGATCCTCTCGTCCGCCGCCCCCGTCCTCGCGGCGGGCTGCCTCGACGACGGCGATCCGCTGCCCGTCCTCGCGCGCGACGCCGGTCGCCGCGACACGGGCACCACGACGACGGGGGACGGAAGCGTCGACGCCGCCGCAGACGCGCGTGTCGACGCGACGGTCACCCCGTCCGACGCGGGCGACGACGCGTCTCCCAACGCCGCCCACGCCGCCGACGCCGCTACGGACAGCGGCGCCGAGCCTGATGCCCACGACGCAGGCGCGACCGCCGACGCGTCGGACGCGGCACCAACGCCCGATGCGGGCAACGACGCTGCGACCAGCACCGACGCCGCCGCGCCTGCCGACGCTGCCGCCGAGTAGCCCGTCGCGGGCGCTACGCCGTCGGCGGCATCGCGCCGGCCGATGCCGACTCGGACGCACGGTCCAGCAGCGCGCGGTGGCGACGCTCGACGGGCCCGAGGTCGACCTCGTTTAGGAACGACGTGAAGGCGAAGTAGGCAATCAGCTCGTCTTCCCGCGTGACCCATCTCGGCACGTGAACAGGCTCGGTGAGCACGCCCTGCACGCGGAGCCACTCGAGGGCGTCGACGTCGTCGAGGGCGATGCGCCCTGCGATGAGCAGCCGCGGGATATGGCCCGCCCCCGCACGAAGCGCCACGCGGAGAAAGTTGTACACATCAAGCAGTCCGGACAGGTAAGCCGCGTCCTTCGTGAACGGCGCGCCGCCGCCAACGAGACCTCCGCGGCAAATGCGCTGCGCATCCAAATAGGCATTCGTCGGCGCTTGACCCGCGGCGAGCAGGTGACGATACAGGTCGACGAACGACGCGCCGCTTTCGGCCATTCCGACCATGCGAACGCGCTCGACGATGCGGCGCAGGCGGCTCGTGGTGAGCGCGTGCTGGTGCATCTCGGCGAAGACGGCGAGCCCCTCTTGCGTGCGGGTCGTCCGCGGGCCTCCGCCGCGCAAGAACGGGAGACTTCGTTGCGCCGCGCCGTTTTGTGCGGTGAGGGCGTGGGTCTCGATCTCGTGGTGGAAGAGGCCGCGCGCTTCGACGCGGTCGAACGTCGCGCCTTCGCGAACGCGCAGTCGGGTCGCCCCGCAGACCACCTTCGCGCTCAGGTCGGCGTCGCGGACGATCTCCACCGGGAGACGCGGTTGCAGCTCCGCGAGGCGCGTCTCGAGCTCGGCGACGAACTCGTCGGTGGAGAGCTTGTCGCTCTCGGGCTCGGCCGCCGACGCGTGGCCGAGGCGCGCCGCGATGTGATCGGCGAAGTCGAGATTCGACGTATTGCCGTCGAGGGCGGTGCTGGATGCGCCGCCGTAAATCTCGAGGGACAGTTCGTAAAAGTGGCGCGAACCGAGGGCTAAAATCATCCGGTTCGCGTCGATGAAGCTCGCGCAGACCGACCGGAGCCAACGGAGAAGCACGTGGTCGCCGCGGAGGTCGTCGACGAACGCTTCGAGCACGTGGATGCGCCGCGCGGCCTCGGTGCGGTCGACCTCGTACGTGGGCTCGGGGAGAACCTCGGCGTTCGACGCGAAGAACGCGTGCTCGACATGACGCGGCCAGGCAAGAACATCGAGCAGCTTCGTCGACCGACCCACGTCGTCGAGCACGGTCGTTGCCCTCTGCAGCAGTGAGTCACGCATCTCGGGGCGCATCGTCATCCTCGTCGGTATCCATCGTAGCCGCTCGCTCGCGCTTTGGATTACCCTCGCGACCTTATGGCGATCGACAGCGGGTCTTCCGGGAGTGGCAAGCGTTCGTCGGGTAGCAAAAAAGTCGCGCTCTTCTGGCCGGGCGACGCGCGACCCAAGCCGAACGCGCTCGCCCTTCCGAATATGGAAGAGGCGACGCAGCAGATGGAACGCGCGCTGAAAAAGCTCGGTCGCACGCCCTACCGCGTCGAGGGGTTTCTCACGAAGCCCCACGAGTCGATCGAGAAGCTCGGGCCGATCGATGATCCCATGATTGGCGTGTGCGTGCACTGGATCTACGGCCCGCACACCACCGACGGCGTCACGCAAAAGGAGAATCCGCTCCTCCTCGCGAGCAACTTCGCGGGGCAGTGGCCGGGGCTCGTGGGCCTCCTCAACACCGGCGCGTGCCTCGAGATGCTCGGCCGAAAGTTCTCGCGCGCGTGGACGTCGGCGCCAGACTTTTCGACCGACGACGTCTTCATGGAGCGCCTCGACGAGTGGTGCACCACCGGGCGAGTCGGCTACGCGGAAGACGAGATTTCGTATGTCGCGCCGGTGTCCCTGGCGGCGACGAAGCTCGCGCAGGCGGTGGCCGACGACGTTCGCAAGCGCCGCATCTTAATCCTCATGCTTGGCGATACGTCGATGGGCATGACGAACGGATACTTCGGCCCGCGCCTCTTGCACCGCCACGGCTTCGCAGAGCACAAGGTGGATCAGGCGTGGATTATCGATCGCGGCACGCGTATCGCACCGAAGCGGATCGACGACGCCCTCGCGTTCGTCAAGTCGAAGGGCGTGACGTTCCACTACAAAGAAGGCTCGGCCCAAGACTTCGAAGAGAGCGCGACGCGCGAGCAGCTCCGCGACTACCTCGTCGTTCACGATATGCTTGCAGAGTACAAGGCCGATTGCCTCGGCTGGCAGTACCAGCTTGGGCTTATCCCGCTGCGGCCGCCGTCGGACTTCGCGGAAGGTCTCTTCAACGGGACGTGTCGCCCCGAATCGAACGGCGACACGGTCGCGACCGCCACGGAAGCCGACCAAGGGAACGTCGTTCCGATGGAGCTGATGAAGCGGCTCCTCAAGGCGAAGGGGCTTCACCAAGCCGTGATGTTCCACGACGTGCGCTGGGGTGCCGAGCACGAGGGGCGCTTCCTCTGGGTGCTATTGAACTCGGGGTCGTGTGGTGCCTACGCCTTCAACCATGAGCCCGACACGCTCAAGGGCGTGCACTCGTACCGCCAGCCGGCGGGCTACTTCCCCACGCCGGGCGGCACGTTCACCGGCGAGAGCTTGCCGGGTGAAATGACCTGGGCCCGCGCGTACATCAAGAACGACGTGCTCTGGATGGACATCGGCAAGGGCGACGTCGTGAAGCTTCCGCCCGACGTGCGCGACGCGTGGTGGAACGGCACGACCCGCGAGTGGCCGTTCATGGCGGCCGACATGGGCATCACGCGCGACACGCTCATGGCGCATTACCTCTCGAACCACGTGGCCGTGGCGTACGGCGATATCTTCGACGAGATGGTCGCGCTCTCTCTCGAGCTCGGCTTCCGCGTCCGCATTCTCGGCAAGCGCGCGTAGCCCGCCCGCTTCTCACACCTTCGCGACAGGAGGCCACGCGTGGCGGACCGCTTCTACCTGGGCATCGACGTCGGCACGGGGAGCGCGCGCGCCGGCGTGTTCGACGATACGGGGAAGATGCACGGAATGGGCGTCGAGCCCATTCAGGTCTACCGACCCGCCGACGACTTCGCCGAGCACAGCTCGGACGACATCTGGCGCGCGTGCGGCGTCGCGACGCGTGCCGCGCTTGCGCAGGCGAGCGTGGCCGCATCGAGCGTCGCGGGCATTGGCTTCGACGCCACCTGCTCCCTCGTGGTTCTCGGCGAAGGCGACGCGCCCGTCACCGTGAGCCCCACGGGGAACGACGCGCAGAACGTGATCGTCTGGATGGACCACCGCGCCACGGAGGAAGCCGCGCGCATCAATGCGGGCGGCCACGAGGTGCTCCGCTACGTCGGCGGCGTCGTCTCGCCCGAGATGCAGACGCCGAAGCTCCTCTGGCTCAAGAACCACATGCCGAGCAGCTGGAAGCGCGCGCGGCGCTTTCTCGATCTGCCGGATTACCTCACGTACCGCGCGACGGGCGACGACACGCGATCGCTCTGCACGACGGTGTGCAAGTGGACGTACCTCGGGCACGTCGCGGCGCCTGCCGACGGGAGCGGCGGCGGTGGCGGCGGCGATGGCGGCGGCGGCGGTGGCGGATGGGACCCGACCTACTTCACCTCCATCGGCCTCGAGGATCTCGCGAGCGACGGCTTCGCGCGCATCGGCACGCGCGTACGTCCCATGGGCGAGCGCGTCGGCTGCCTCTCCGACAAGGCCGCAGGCGAGCTTGGCCTCGTGCCGGGCATCGCCGTCGGCGTCGCGATCATCGACGCCCACGCGGGCGGCCTCGGGCTCCTCGGCGCGAGCATCGACGGCGTCGCGGCCACCGAGCCGTCGCTCAATACGCGCCTGGCTCTCATCGGCGGAACCTCGTCGTGCCACATGGCGGTCTCGAAGGATCCGCGCTTCATCCCCGGCATCTGGGGGCCGTACTTCTCGGCCATGGTGCCGGGGCTCTGGCTCACCGAAGGCGGCCAGTCGGCCACCGGCGCGCTCATCGACTACACGATCGACGCCCACGCGCGGGGCGTCGAGCTCGCGCGTGTCGCCGATGCGCGAGGGACGCGCACGACGACGCTGCTGAACGAAAGGCTCGACGAGCTCGCGCGCACGGCGCCGTTCCCCGCGGCGCTCACGCGCGAGCTGCACGTCCTCGCCGATCACCGCGGCAACCGATCGCCCCGGGCCGATCCGTCGCTGCGCGGCATGGTCTCGGGGCTCAGGCTCGCCGACTCGGTCGATGCGGCAGCCGGTCACGTCGGCGTGCTCGCGCAGGAACACGGAGTTCTTCGTGTCGCCGCCCGTCGCGACGAGGGTCGAGATGGCGTAGCCGTGGGCGTTCATCGTGTCGATGATGTGGCGCGTGCCGTGGGCAAGGGCCTGCACCGTCGCGAGGTAGAGAACCGCGAGGGCATCGACCGAGTCGGCGAGCCTGAGCCCCGAGACCATGCCGCGCAGCGACGGATCGGCCCGGGGCGATCGGTTGCCGCGGTGATCGG
>JANXMC010000335.1 GCA_025354825.1 Myxococcales bacterium | reverse complement strand
GCGTCGAAAACACGCCCGGCGCCGTCGACATCGTCCACGCGAACCGCTTCGTCCTCGTCGACAAAACGGCCCAAATTCGCGGCTATTACGACACCGAATCGCCCGGCGACATGAAGTCCCTCGTCGCCGACGCGCGCCGTCTCGTCGCCGAATAACTCGGGCCGTTCCTACCGCCTAACCCCACGAGACGAGCGCGCTGAGCCAGGCGCGGCGAACGCCGCGGCAGCCTCCTGAGCCCGCGCTTAGCGGGCGACCGTCCAGCAGCCCACGTTGCCGTTGTCGCCGAACTGCACGACGCCGATGCACTGGTCCTTCGGGAACTCGGCCTCCGTCGCGGACGTGATGCAACTCACCCTGTACGGGGCGCCATCGGGCGGCTTCGGGCAGTCTGCGACGAGCGCGCCGGCGTCGCTGACCTCGCACGGCACCTTGGATTGAACACCGCAGAAGCGCTCGTCCGAGAACGGCGCCTTATTGCACACGCCTTGAGGGCACTCGTCGTCCGAGCGGCACGGCGCGCACAGCGAGCCGTCACCCTTGCAGACGCCTGCGCGCGGAACGCACACGCTCCCGCCCGTAGCTTCGTTCGCGACGCACTTCGCATCGAGCCGGCAGTTCGCGTCGTTGGCGCAGCCGCTCGTACAGAACTTGGCCGCGCCCGTTGCGTCGGCCACGCACGACCGCGGCGTTCCGTCGGAGAGCGGCGCGCAATCGACATTGTTCTCGCACGGAGCGCAGTAGTCGCGCGGAAGACAGACCGTCGTCGTGAGCTTCACCGAGCGGTTCACGTCCTCCACGTAGGGCTTCTGGTTGATCGTCGCGCAGTACCAGCCGCCGCGGCAGTCTTTGTCGAGCTGGCACTGGTACTGCGTACAGAACGCTTGGCCGTCCGTTGGCGAGGCGCCGTAGCACCAGAACGTTTGCGCGCTGTCGCAATCGGGGTTTGCCCCGAAGCCTCCCGAGGGCTTGCACGGCGAGCCCCACTGGCCCGTGGGCGCGCTCGTGTAGGGGAGCTTGTCCGCTACGCAATAAGGCTTTTCGGCCCCTCCCCCCTGCGTGCACGTCCAATTGAACGCGCAGCCCGTCGCGCCGGTTTGTGCGTCGCATGCGCGGCGGCACTCGGTCTTCGTGCCGTCGCTGATGCAGCTGTTCCCCTCGGCGCAGAGGCTCGGATCGCAGGCGGTGCTCGCGGCGGCTTTCGTGGAGCAGCCCGGCGCGAACATCGTCGTGAGCGCCAGCGTCGTGGCGGCGCCGGCTACCACAGAAAATGCGGCGACCGCGGCGCGCGACTTCGCCATGAACGGGACGCCCGACGACAGGTGCTTCCTCATCATCAACCCTCGATTGCCAAGAGAGACGAAGCGACTGCGCGTCGCCTAACCCCATTTGGCTGCGCTGTAGCACATGCCCCTTGGACGGAACGAAGAGAAAGCGTGACGAGATTCTTACCGTGTCTTCACAACATCGAGACGCGAGCGGGATTCGACGCAGAGCCTCGAGTGTGCGCATCGTTCGTGCACGAGACGACCACCCGCGCGCTCGATTCGAGGGTTCGCGGAGGGGCGTTTAGTCGGTTGTGTCCTATGTGTTTCGTAGAGGTCGCCATTGCCAGGTTCGGTGTTCACGGTTTCTCCGCGCACGCGCTAAAAACTGGGGTTTCCCCCGTCCATGGACGGCCGAATAGCCAATCTGCGCGCGAGTGCGCAATCGTAAATCCCAAGCTATACCGTAGTTGACCCGACTGCCCGTCTCGATACGCTCCCTCCGATACGGCATTTGCCCCGAGGTGTTCCGATGAGGTTCTCCGCTCTCGCCATGAGCGCCGCCGCGCTCGCACTCGTCGCCGGTTGCTCTTCGTCCGAAACGCCGGCCACCGGCGCTGCCACGGGCGCGCCGCCGCCGGACACGTCGACGACCGTCATGGGCGGCACCGAGGTAAATCCCGACGGCGTCGCCTATCCCACGGCCGACCAGGGGTACAAGACGCGTTCGGCGAGCCATACCGGCAACCGAATCGCGAATTACAAGTTCCTCGGTTACCTCAATGGCGACAAGGCCGGGGGCCTCAAGACGATATCTCTCGCGGACTACTTCGACCCCGAGATGAAGAAGTATAAGCTCATTCACATCATCGCTTCGTCGGCGTGGTGCGGCCCCTGTATCCAGGAGACCGAAGAGACGACGACGCTCAAAGACACGCTCCTCGGCGAGAAGGTCGTGTTCGTTCAGGCGCTCATCGACGGCCCCAAGGTCGGCACCGGTGCGGTCCCCGCCGATCTCGACAAGTGGATCTCGTCGCACGGCGTGAACTTCACCGCGATGCTCGACCCCGACGTGAAAAACCTCGGCCAGTTTTTCAGCGCCGCGGCCGTTCCGTGGAATGCCAACATCGACGCGCGCTCGATGGAGATCCTCACCGCGTCCGAAGGGGCGACGGCGGACATCGCGGCCGACGCGCGCCGCTGGACGAAGTTCATCGACGGGAACCCCGCGAAGCCCTAATGCCCGTGTCGATGCGCTCGCCGTTCGCTTCCACTTCCAACGTTTCGCTCGCCGCGCTCGTGAGCGCCGCGCTCTCCATCACCGCCCTCGGCTGCGCGCCATCGGGCGGCGCGGCGGTGGGTGCGGGCGCCGGCGCGTCGTCGGCTGAATCTGCCAGCAACGCAGGCGGCGCGGTGAAAACCGGCACCCTCGCAACCGACTTCACCACGCGCGACGTCGACGGGCGCACCGTTCGCCTGAGCGATTATCTCGGCAAGCAGGCTGTGCTCCTCGATTTCTGGTCGACGTTTTGCCAGCCGTGCATGGCGGAGATGCCCCACCTTCGTCGTCTCTACGACGAGAACAAGGCCAAAGGGTTCATCGTCATTGCCGTCTCGATGGACGGGCCCGAGACCGTCGCCGAGGTGCCGAGCTTCGCCAAGCGTAATGGGATGACGTTCCCCGTCGTTCTCGACGAAGACTCGCGCATTGCGAGCATCTACAACCCTCGCAAGTCGGCCCCGCTCTCGGTTCTGATCGATCGCCAGGGGAAGGTGACGACGGTGCGCGAAGGGTACAATCCGGGCGACGAAGACTTCGTCGCGAAGGATGTCGCCGCCGTGCTCGACGCTGCACCCGCCATCACGAAGTAGCCCCTACCTTCCGTGCCCTCTCGGTTTCGCTTCGTTCGAAGCGCACGCTCTCTCTCGAGCCTCGCGGGGCTCACCGCCGCCGCCACGCTCCTCGCGTGGCCGTCGCCGGCGCACGCCGTCGATCTCCCCACCGTCGGCGATAACCCGCTTCGGCTCGACGTGACCAACTTCACGCTCGTCGCGCAGCGTTTCAACGCGCGCACGAACGAGGGGGAAGCCTTCGAAGACCAGGGGTACGGCGCGTTCATCAACCGACTGAACGTCGCGCTCAATTGGGGCAAGTGGACCGCGGGGACGCGCCTCGATTCGGCGCTCTATTGGGAGCGTCCGGAAGATCGCGCGGTGAGCAACCCCACGCTCCTCCGTAATTACCAATTGGACGGCACGTCGCGATTCCGTAATTCGATTTACCCCGCGAAGGTGTGGCTCACCTATTCGGCCCCCGGCGTCGAGGCGACGATCGGCGACGCGTACGTGCAGTTCGGTCGTGGCCTCGTCCTCTCGATGCGGAAGATCGACGACCTCGGCATCGACACCACGCTTCGCGGCGTGAAGGTCTCGATTCAAAAAGACCCCATCGCCGTCACCGTCGTCGCCGGCCTTTCGAACCCGTCGCGCGTCGACGAAGCGACCGGCCGCGCGCTCTTTCTTCCCCGCGCGTCGGCCCTCGATTCATCGTCGCCGCAGCCCGTTTTTGGCGCGGATCGCATCATCGGCGCCGAGCTTCAGGCGGGGCGCGGCCTGCCTGTGATTCTGTCGACGCACTTCGTTCGCATCTCGCGCTGCGCGCCTTACCCCTACGACTCGAACGGCGCCGTCGTCGACAGCGGCCTCGGCAGCCCGTTCGGCACGTGCAACGGCGCCGACCAGACCGAGTGGCTCCAGTCGCTTCCCACCAGCCAAGGGCCAACGGCACCCGCCGCCGAGGTCATTATGGCCGGGCAGTCGATCGAGCTGCCGCGCATGGGCGACTTCGGGAATTTGTATATCGGTGCGGCCACGCAGTCGCGGCGGAGCTCCGTTCAAGCGGGGGACGACCATCACAACGGCAATGCCCTTTACGCGTCCTACGCCGGCACGTTCGGCCCGGTGTCGAATACCCTCGAAGTAAAGAGCTACCGCAACTTCTACCCGGTCGCCGCGTCCGTCGAGGCGTCGCGCGCCGGCGCTTTCAGCAACGTCGTCTACTCGCAGCCGCCCACCGCCGAGGTCATCACCCAAGACAGCGCCTTCGGCACGTTCAACGTCTGCGTGAATGGGGGCCGCTTGCGCACCGACGTGCGCCTCACCCAGGGACTTTTGGTCTACGGGCAGGGGATTTACGCGTCGTCCAAGTCGGAATCGCTCGGCGGCGGGTGCGACGAGCGGGGGCGCACGGTGAGCGGGTCGCGCTCGGCGGACGCGATCCGCGACACGGTGTGGGACGGCCTCGTCGGCGTGCAGTGGTCGTTCGACAAGGACAAGTCGTACGTCTACGCGTGGGCCGGCATTCGCGACGACCGCCGCGGCGACGGCTTATCGTATTATCGCGAGCAGTATATTCAGTATACGGTCTCCAAATCGCTCGGAGGCCCGTATTCCCTCGAGTTTACGGGTCGGCATCGCAATCGCTTCGAAGATACCCAAAATGCGCGCGGCGCAAACGGCGAGGCCCAGCCGTGGCGCGAAGGGGAGAACTACACCGCCCTCAAGATTGCCCCCAAGTGGATCATCGGCCACGGCTTCGAGTACACGACGCGCCTCGGCTTCCCGACCTATTACAACAACGGATCGGTTCTCTATAAGTTCACCAACGACTCGAACGTGCGCGTTTTCGCGGGGCAACAGCGCGGCGGCCTCCGCTGCGTGAGCGGTGTTTGCCGTGTGTTCCCCGCCTACGAGGGCGCGCGCGTCGAGCTCACGATGCGCTTCTGAGAACTGCTCAACGCGGGAATGCCGCGGCGTTGCCTCCGTCGACCGTAACGACGCAGCCCGTGGTAGCGCGGGCGCCTGCGAGGTAAACGAAGGCGCGGGCGACGTCGTCGGCGGTCACTTCGCGCGATAACAGGTTTGCCCGGAAGTACGCATCGGCCGTGAGGCCGCGGGCCTTCGAGCGCGACTCGACGACCTCGCGCGGAAAGAGCCCCGTGCGAATACGGTCGGCGTTGACGGCATTGGCGCGAATGCCATCTACGCCGAGATCGACTGCATATTGGCGCATGAGCGAAATGAGAGCGCCCTTCGCGACGGCGTAGGGGCCGAAGCCCGGTCCGGGATTGAAAGCGGCTTTGCTCGCGTTGAAGAGGAGCGCGCCGCCGCGCCCTTGGGCTCTCATGACCGCCGTCGCCGCCTGCGCGAGAAGCACGTGGGACATGAGGTTCACATCGAGCGATTCGCGGAGCGCGCCGACCCCCTCGCTCGACGTGAGCGCCCCTTCGCGCGCGTTGCCGGCGTTCGAAACGACGATGTCGAGGCCGCCGAACGAGCGCACCGTCGCTGCAACGAGATCGTTCACCTTCTGTGGGTCGCGCACGTCGGCGACGAACACTTCGAGCCGTGCGCCGTAGGCCGCCGAGAGCTCGCGCTTCGCAACGGCAAGCATCTTCGCGTCGATGTCGCTCACCATCACGTGCGCCCCTTCTTCGAGGAGGCGCAGCGCGGTCGCGCGGCCGATGCCCGAAGCGCCGCCCGTGACCAACGCAATCGCCCCCGCGAGGGGCGCGGCGACCGTCTTCTTGACCTTCGCCTGCTCGAGGCTCCAGTACTCCATGTCGAAGAGGCTCGCGCGATCGACCGGCGTGTACGTACCGACCTCCGTCGCATCGACCATCACGTTGATCGTGTGCTCGTACACGTCGGCCGCGGCGTCGGCCTCTTTGAGCGTCGCGCCGACGGCACACAGGCCCACGCCCGGGAGAAGAATTACCCGCGGCCAGGGCGCGAGCTTCGTTCGCGAGACGCCGCGGAGCTTTCGCATGTCATCGAAGTACGCATTATAGGCCGTCGCGTAGTCGGTAATCTCTCGCTCGAGACGCAGGGAGAGCGCATCGAGATCGCCGTAATCGGGATTCTCGAAAAGGAGCGCGGTCGGCTTCGTGCGAATCACGTGATCGGGCGTTGCGCAGCCGGCGGCCACAAGCTCCTTCGCGTCGCTCCGCTCGAGAAACGCGAGGACCGCCTCCGACGCGCGGCAGCTCACGAACAGGCCACGCTCCGGCGGCATCTCCGAAAGCTTCGCCAACGCGCCACGTAGCCGCGGGAGAACGGTCGACTCGGCATTGCTCACGACCAACGCCTGCGAGAAGCTCATCGTCCGCCGGTGGTCGCCAATGAACCGCGACGCCGCGTCGACGGCGTGGATCATCCGCTCGTAGCTCTCCTTCGCGGTGTCGCCCCACGTGAAGATGCCGTGCTTCTCGAGCACCATGATCGTCGGCGCTTCGAGCTTCCGCACGGCCGCTTCGTAGGCCTCGGCGGCGCGCTTCGCGAGCTCGAACCCCGGCATCACGTAGGGGACGAAGATGTGCTGCCGCGCATAGATCTCGCGGCAAAGCTCGGCGGCATTGGGTTGATCGACGACGGCCAGCACCGCGTCGGCGTGGGTGTGGTCGATGAACGCCGCGGGCAAATACGCGTGCAGCAGCGTCTCCACGCTCGGCGTCGACGCGTTGGCGTCGAGAAGAGCGAGGCGCAGCTCGTTGACCATCTGCTCGTCGCTAAGCGCGGGGAGCGCGCGAAGGCGGCGTAGCGGCTCGAGGCGCACGGCAGGGTGGCCCGACGGCGTGATCGTCGCGAGGTCAGAGCCGGACCCCTTGATGTACAGAACCTCGACGGCCTCGCCGAACAGCGTTTTCCCTTTGGCCTTCGCCGACGTGTTCCCGCCGCCGTGCAGCACCAGGCTCGGGTCGCTGCCGAGGAGGCGCGCCGTGTACGTGCGGTAGGCGAGGGTGACGTCGATCGTCGGATTTTCGAGGAGGAAACGGTCGGCGTCGCTGTCGACGTAGCGGCTCTGCATGGCCCCGAGGCT
>JANXMC010000284.1 GCA_025354825.1 Myxococcales bacterium | reverse complement strand
AAGACGACGACGCTCAAAGTGCTCTCGGGTCTCCTGCACCCAACGTCCGGCGAGGCGAGCGTCGACGGCCACGTGCCCCACCGTCGCGAAGAGGCGTTCCTCAAAAAGGTCATGCTCGTCCTCGGTCAGAAGCAGCAGCTCGTATGGGATCTCCCGCCGTCCGAGACGTTCGAGCTCAATCGCGCAATCTACGATGTGCCCGACGCCGAGTTCAAAAAAACGCTCGGCGAGCTCACGGAGATCCTCGAGCTCGGGTCGCTCGTTTCACGGCCGACACGGCAGCTGTCGCTTGGTGAGCGAATGAAGTGCGAGCTCGCGGCGGCGCTGCTCCATAGGCCGAAGTTCCTCTTTTTGGACGAGCCGACCATTGGTCTCGACGTCTCGATGCAGGCGACGATTCGCGCGTTCATTCGTGACTACAACGAGCGCACCGGCGCGACGCTCATGCTCACGAGCCACTACATGGAAGACGTGGAAGCGCTCTGCCCGCGCGTCATTGTCATCGATCGCGGAGCCGTCGCCTACGACGGCGCGCTCACCGAGCTCGTGCGAACGATGCGCCCCGAGAAGCGCGTCGTCCTCCGCCTCGCCGAGCCGGCCTCCGCTGCGACCGTCGCGAGCCTCGCCGCGTTTACGAAAGTCGTCTCCCACGACGCGACGCAGGTCGTCCTGCAAGTGGCGCAAGGGGACGTGCGTGACGCGGTGGCGCAGGCTCTCGCAGCCCTCGCCGTGCGCGACCTCACGGTGGAGGATCCGCCCCTCGAGGAGGTGATGGGTGAGCTGTTCGCCCTCCGGAAAAAGGGGCGCACGTGACGTTCCGTCGGATGCGACGCGTCCTCGGCGCGCTGCTGCGACTAAGCTTCGCCGAAGCGGCGGCCTACCGCATCGAGAGCCTCATTTGGTTTCTCGCGACGACGATGCCCCTCGTGATGCTCGCCATGTTTCGAGAGGTCGCCCGCGAGGCGCCCATCGGCCGCTTCGACGACAGCGCGTTCGTCGCCTATTTCCTCTGCACGTTCATCGTGCGCACCACGACCGGCTCGTGGGCGTCGTGGCAAATGAACATGGATATCCGGGACGGTACCCTCGCCGTTCGCCTTTTGCGACCGGTGCCGCCGCTCTGGTCCTACGCGACGGACAACCTCGCGGCGCTCCCATTGCGCGGCGTCGTCTGCATCCCGGTTGCCATCGGCATGCTCGTCTACCTCGGTCAGAACGGCGGCGGCGGCCGAGCCCTCGCCCACGACCCGCGCCTGTGGTTTTTGTGGCTCGTCGCGATGGTCGGCGCGTTCGCGCTCAACGTGCTGACGAACCTCGCCATCGGCTGTCTCGCGTTCTTCTTCGAGAGCAGCCTCAAGGTGATGGACCTCTACATCGCTGCGTTTTTTCTCTTGAGCGGCTACCTCGTCCCCATCGAGGTCTTCCCCGCGACACTCCGGCCTGTGCTCGTCTACTTGCCATTCCACTTTCAACTCGGGCTGCCGGTCGAAATCATGACGGGCGCCCACGGCGTCGGCGCGGCGCTTCGCCTGCTCGCCGTGCAGTGGTCGTACGTCGCGGCGACGCTCGCCCTCACGGTCGTCCTCTGGCGCCGCGGCCTCACGCGCTTCGCCGCCTTCGGTGGGTGACGGGTGCGTTACCTCCGACTGTTTGCGCTGCAGCTTCGTACTTCGCTGATCTTCGCGCTGCAGTACCGCTCCGACTTCGCGGTCGATGGCGCCGTCGAAATCATGTGGGCCTTCGCGTCCGTCGTCCCCCTCGTCGTCGTCTTGCAGGGCGGCCGTAGCATCGGCGGCTTCTCGTTTGGCGAGAGCCTCGTGGTCGTCGCGTTCTTCACGCTGCTCAAAGCGCTCCTCGACGGCGCCGTTGCGCCGAGCATCGCGACGGTCGTCGAGCACGTTCGGAAAGGGACGCTCGACTTCGTGCTCCTCAAGCCCGCCGACGCGCAGTTCCTCGTGTCGACGGCGAAGTTTTACCCGTGGCGCGCGATCAACGTCGTCACGGCGATGGCTATCTTCGGCTACGCGTTTCGCCTCTTGGGGCGAGTCCCGTCCGTAGCGGCGATCGCGATGGCGCTGGTGCTTCTCGTCGATGCCATCGCAATCCTCTACGCGCTTCTGGTTCTCACCGTGAGCATCGCGTTCTACGCCGTTCGCGTCGACAACCTCACCTTCCTCCTCGGGGCCGTCTTCGACGCCGCGCGCTGGCCCGGGACGGTCTTTCGTGGCGCGCTCCGCGTCGTGTTCACCTGGGTTTTGCCGCTCATCGTGATGACCACGTACCCCGCCCAGGCGCTGCTCGGCACGCTCCCGTGGCTGACGGTTGTCGTGTCAACCTTCGGTGCCGTCGCGTTCACCGCCGTGTCGCGCGTCGTCTGGGTCCGCGCGATTGGCGCGTACACGTCGGCGAGCAGCTAGAGCGCTCTAGCGGTACGCGAACCGCTTGCTCACCACGTCGCCCTTGGGGACGGTGACCGTGACGGTCTGGTGGACGTTCTGTTCGGGGTTGTCGAGGGAGAGGACGTAGCTGCCTGCGGGGAGCGCAAGCTTCACGAGGGGCGTCGAGCCGACGAACTTTCCGGCGATCGAAACCCGCGTCCACGGATAGGTGTCGAGCGTGAGGTAGCCCACGCCCGCGGGCGCCGCCGTCGCCACGGGCTTCGACGGTGCGGGCGCGGCTGCGACACGCCTGGCGCGTCGCCACCCCTTGGCGGCGGCGGGCGGCCGCGCAGGCTTCGTCGCCTCGGCGGCGACTTCGACGAGGGGCGAAGGCGGAAGCGCGGCAGCTGCGGCGGGCGTGGCGGGCGTGGCGGGCGCAACCGCCGGAGCGCCGACGTGCACGTTCGTCGCGAGCGGCAGCGTGCTCGGGACGAGCGCCGGAGGCGACACGAGCGCCTGCGGGCTCATCGCCGCGCCCGCGCGGTTCCCATTCTCGAGGATGCCGATGCGATTGCCCGTCGTGCGAGCGAGGCCCAGCGCCGCGAGGCCAATCGCCGCGCCGCCGAGAAAACAGGCGAGGACGACGCGCTGCTGCCGAGGGCGAGGGGGCGCGGCCGTCGAGAGAAGCGCGCGCGACGGCACGGCGAGACCGTCGTCGGTGCGGGCAGGCTGGAAGGACGGCGTGTCCAGCTGCGGCGGCGGGTTGGGGTGGGACGAGCGGCGCCCCGGAGAGCCCATGACGTGCATGTTCCTCTCGGCCTCGGCGGCGTGCTCGACCGCGAAGACCGTACGCATCCAGAGGGCGACGTCTTCCTCGCGCAGCCTCGAGGTTCGAGCGATGTACCCCTCGATGGCGGTGCGCATCTCGAGCGCCGTCTGAAACCTGTCGCCGGGTTGCCGCGCGAGCGCCTTCGCGACGATGTCATCGAGCTCGGGGTCGATCGTCGAAATCACGCTCGATACACGCGGCACCTTCTCGTTCAAGAGGCGCATGAGCGATGCGACGGCGTTGCAGCCGCCTAGGAGCGTGCGCCCCGTGAGCAGCTCCCAAAGGACGATGCCGGCGGCGAAGATGTCGGCCCTTCGATCGACCGGGACGCCGAGCGCGTGCTCGGGCGCCATGTAGCCGATCTTCCCTTTGACGACCTCGGCCTGCGTCTCCTGCGACGACTTCGCCTTCGCGATGCCGAAATCCAGAATCTTCACGCAGCCGTCGTAGGTGACGAAGATGTTCTGCGGCGAGACGTCGCGGTGCACGACGCCGAGAGGGCTCCCGTCGAAGTCGCGCAGCTCGTGGGCGTGGTGCAACCCTGCGAGCGCGTCCGACATCATCCGCGCGGCCATCTGCGGCGCGAGCACCGAGTCGGCGGCACGCGCTGTCGCGAGCACGCGCTGCAGCGACTGCCCTTCGAGGTACTCCATCGCGATGAAGAGCTCGAGATCCTCCCGACCGACGTCGTAGGTGACGACGACGTTCGGGTGGTTGATGCGGGCGGCGAGCCGCGCTTCGTCGAGGAACATGTCGACGAGGCTCGAAGACGCGGCGTCGTCCGCGCGCAGCTTCTTCACGACGACGAGCTTGTCGATGCCGAGGCTGCCGCGCGAGCGCGCGAGGAAGACCTGGGCCATTCCCCCACGGCCGAGCGACGCGAACAGCTCGTACTTCCCCATGACCGTGGGCGGCGAGTGCGTGAAGCTGCCGCCGCCGGTGGTCTGGAACGCGTCGCGCGACGACCGCTGCGACCCCGAGGACGCCTGCACCGCGCGAGGCAGGGACGACGCCGACGTGACGAAGTTGCCCGGCACCGACACGGGCCCCGATGTGTAGGACGCGCCCGCGCCGGGAGGCGGCATGGACGACGGCGCGGAGGGAACGCCCACGGCGTTCACCGTCGCCGTTTTCGCGTTCGCATCGTAGCGTCGGGAAGCGGTCAATTCATCCTCGAGCGAAGAGGGGCACACCCAGCAAATCGATCGCAGGGCGCGATGCCTTGAGCCTACAACGAAAGTTCTGCCCGGGCTCGCCGCGGCGTCGTGAAAGCGGCGAGGCCGCGCGCCTACATCAGATGCAAAGGTCGGTGTCCTCTGGGATGTCGCTCGCGCGATGTCGCTCGAACGGGGGACGCGCGGCGTGGTGTGATCGCAGACGAACGCGCAGACCGAATGCGCGGCGCGCCCGTCGAAGAAGAACGCTCGGAGGCGCCTGCCGCGCGCTCCTCGCGGCGCAGCACACGCTTCCCACCACGCTCCGTACGTAGGGAGAATCGAATGGCAAGGTCAGCATCGTTCGTTGCGGTATCGCTCTTGGGCCTCCTCGCGGGCTGTCAGTCCGAGCGCATCGTCGTCGTCCACGAGCCGGCGGTCGCAGCGTCGCCGAACGGGACGAGCACGGACACCACGTTCGCGAGCGCGCCGACGACGCCCGTTCCAATCGTGACGGCGAACGGCGACGACCCCGAGCCGCCGGGCGAGGAACCGCGACAGGGCGCGGGCACGTGGGGGATCGTCGAGCGCGATAGCGGCGCGGAGTACGCGCAGGTCGTTCAGAAGGTCGCGACCATGGTCACCGACCACGACCTCGCGATGCGTGTCTCGCGCCGAAAGCTGTCGCTCGTGAACGTGGCGTGGGAAGACACCGGGCGTTCGCTCGGCTCGTCGGGCGGCCCGAACATTTCGGACCTCACGCTGCAAGTGCGTCGTCGCGACGACCGCGAGCGGGGCGGCTTCGCAGCCGCGCTCATGCCCGTGATTCGTCCGCCGAACTTCATCGATCGCACGGGCGACATACCGGCCGACAAGTTCTTCGTCCGCGTCGGCAACGAAGCGAGCGGCGCCCTTCGCAGCGTCCCGCTCACCGAAGTGTTGTCGAACCTCAAGACGTTCACCACGTCACCCGAGAGCGTGCGCCTCGCCACCAATCTCCTCGCGCCGCGCGACTCGCACTTTCTCGTGAGCGCGCAGGCCGTCTTTTTGCCCATTCCGAAAGACGGCAAAGCCGAGTTCAACCCCGTGGTCTTCAACTACCAATCGTCGCCGGGCTTCCCAGCAGTGATGACGATTCTGGTCACGCGCCAAGGGACGAGCATTCGCGTCATCGAGAACCGCGGCGACCGCAGCGTGACGGGCACGGGGCAGGAGATTTACTTCAACAACAAAGGGCAGCGCGCGTCGTTCACCGCCGAGCGAAAGAGCGACGTGACCGCGCGCATCGAGGCGAAGGGCGGCCCGTCGAACGACGACGAAGCGAGCGCCCTCGCGAAGGGGGCCGACGTTCTCTTCCTCGTGCAGGTGCCGCTCATGCATGAGCGCCCGCGGCCTGTCGCTCCGCCGTCCGCGCCGATGGGCAGCATGGGCGGCATCGGCGGCTCGGCGGGCGCGCCGATGAAGGCGGCAGCGCCGTCTCCCGCGTCCGCCGAGGCTTCGGTGGCTCGCGGCGCCCCGCAGAGCGACGTCGAGCAGGCGGTGCTGGGCCATGGCCCAAACTTGGGACCGTTTCGCGAAGGGTTCGGGACGCGCCTCGTGCGCGATCCCAAGTTCCCCATTCGTGTGACCGTGCAGTTCTACAAAGCGACGAGCAACGGCGTCGTCAGCGACGTCGATCTCGACAGCATCGCGCGCTCCCTCGGCGGCGTGTACGAGCACGCCGACGCCGTCGGATCGCTCGTGATGCCCGACGGCGATCCGAAGCGCCCCACGGCGTGGCAGAACGTGCCGCGCCAGTGGTTCCCGTGGTGAACGGGTGAGAGCCGCTACTTCGCCGGTCGATCGTCGCCGGCGAGGAGCGCCTTCACGTCGGTACCTGTCGTGGCGTCGTTCGACTGCGCGAGGCGACCGGTGCTCGAGACGTAATGGAGTAAGAAGTTGCGGTTGTCGGTGACCGAGAGGTTCTGAATTTCGAGAGCGCCAATGCGGTCTTCGGGCGTGAAGCTCGACTGCACGCGCTCCATCGACAGCTTCTCCGGGTCGTAGGCCGAGTACTCCGACTGCGTCTCGAGGATCGTGTAGTCGTCGCCACGGCGAAGCTCCAACGTGACCGTGCCCGTGACGGGGGGCGCGATCCACTTGGTAAGCCCTTCCTTCAACAGAAGCGCCTCGGGGTCGAACCACTTGCCCTCGTACAGGAGGCGTCCGAGGCGGCGGCCCTGCGTGAAGTAGAGATCCATCGTGTTCTCGTTATGGATCGCCGACAGCAGCCGCTCGTACGTGACGTGCAAAAGCGCCATGCCGGGCGCCTCGTAGATGCCGCGGCTCTTCGCGTCGATGACGCGGTTCTCGATTTGATCGCTCATGCCGAGGCCGTGGCGGCCACCGACCGTGTTCGCGAATTTGAACAGCTCGAACAGGCTGCCGAACCGCTTGCCGTTGATCGCGACGGGCACGCCCTGCGCCCACTCGACCGTCACGGTCTCCGGCTCGATAGCCGACTCCTTCTTCCAAGGCGCGAGCCCCATGATCGGCGCCACGATGTGCATCGACGCCGTGAGCTGCTCCAAGTCTTTCGCTTCGTGCGTTGCGCCGAGGACGTTCGCGTCGGTGCTGTAGGCCTTCTCCGTCGACGTGCGGTACGGCAGGCCGACCTTGACGAGGTACTCGGACATCTCCTTGCGGCCGCCGAGCTCGCTCACGAACGCCTGATCGAGCCACGGCTTGTAGATCTTGAGCGCGGGGTTCACGAGGATTCCGTAGCGGTAAAACCGCTGAATATCGTTCCCCTTGTGGGTGCTGCCGTCGCCGAAGACGTTGACGTCGTCCTCGCGCATTGCGCGGATGATGGCGGTCGTCGTCACGGCGCGGCCGAGAGGCGTCGTGTTGAAGTACTTCTTGCCGCCCGACGACAGATGAAACGCGCCGCACTGAATCGCGAGAATCCCTTCGCGCACCATCGCCTCGCGGCAGTCGACGAGGCGCGCTCCAACCGCGCCGTGCGTCAGCGCGGTCGGCGGAATGTCGGCGACGTTCTCCTCGTCGGGCTGCGCGAGATCGGCCGTGTAGGCGTGAACCGCCATCCCCGCGCGCGAGAGCCACGCAACGGC
>JANXMC010000283.1 GCA_025354825.1 Myxococcales bacterium | reverse complement strand
CGCAGGCGCCGCCGCAAGGTGGAAGCCCGACGGGCGCGTACGGCGCGCCGCCTGCGCCCGGGGGGGTGTCGGCGCCGTCCGCAGGCGAGGTGACGTGCCATGGCTGTCAGGCCAAGCAGCCCGCGGGGAAGTTTTGCCGTGAGTGCGGTGTGAACCTCACGCCGCCGCGGAAATTCTGCGGCGGATGCGGCCTCGAGGTCGGCGTGATGGCGAAGTTCTGCCCCAACTGCGGCAACGCCCAAGCGCTTCCGGGCGCACCCGCCGCCGCGCCGCCGCGCTGAGCCGGCGAGCCTCGCCGAGCTCAAAAGGGCGCGCTCCTCGGGGCGCGCCCTTTTTTTACGCGGAACGTATTGGCCAGCCCGCTATTTCGGTAACGGAAATGCGCGAATACTGTCTTGGCCGCTCGCGTGGCAGTTGATGCAAAGCGAAGGTTTTCCCGAGTAGCGCGAATCGCCACTCGCGCTCCATTCCACCCAGTACCAACCGTCCTTGCGCTTCTCCATCGCCGCGACCAGCTTGTGCTCGGCGCCGTCGTAGCCGTCTTTGACGATGAGCGTCCCCTCGGGCCACGCCGCCAGCGGGACGTGTGCGGCCAACGCGTCGGCCGCGACCGCGTTCACGAAGATCTCGACGGCATTTCCGTGGGCGGCCTGGCTTGGCTGCCTCGTCGCGTAGCCCGGCGCGCGCGCCCACGATGCGTACGACTCGGCGTGAATGCGCGTCCAAAGCGCCGCGGCGCCGTCGGGATCCTGATCGTCCCCGCAGCCGGCGAGCACGAGACCGAGAGCGAGGAGCGCCGTGCAACCGATTCTGGACACTGAGTCGCGCACGTCGCTGCTCCTTCGTGGGGCACCGTGCCCGGAAGCACTACGGCGCGCGCGCGATCCGGTTTCGCTCACGGGCGATTTAATGTTCGCTACGGCGGCTTCGGCGCCCACGGGTCGCCCAGATCGCGCTCCGTCGCTTGCGGCGGTGTCGTCCGCGGCGCCTCCGCAGACGCGGCGGCGGAAGGCGCGGGCGGTGCGATCGGTGCGATCGGTGCGATCGACGGCCTGAGCGCGGCGCGCGCCGGCGCGAGGGCAGCCGGTAGCGACGGATTCGCCGCCGCGCGGTTCACCAGGGACGGCGGCGCAAGAGGGGCCTGCCCTCGCGCGGGGACGGCGTCGGGCATCGTCGACATCGTCGCAATCGGCGGCGCTGCGGGCGGCGCATCGACGTGGGCGCCCGCCGTCGTCGAGGGCGCGGTCGCCGGCGCGCTCGTCGCCGTTGCAATGGCAGCCGCCGCGGCGTTCGCCTGCCCGTGCTTCGTGCGCACCCAGACCAGCGTGAAGACGCCCACCGCCAACACACCCAGCGCGACGGCGAGCGCCAAGGGCCCCATTCGCTTCGTCGGGATCGCCACCCCCTGCGAGCCCGTTCGGCGGCGCGACGGCGGCTCGACCTCGTCGGCCAGCGTCCCCATCGCGCCCGGCGTCTTCTTCGGCGGAAGCGCGAGCATCGATCGCGCGATCATCACCTGCCCGTCGCTCGCGACGGAGACCGCGCGCGCCACGTCTTCGGCCAACGCCCGCGTCGAGAGGTACCGATGGTCGGGCGCCTTCGCGAGGCAGCGCATCGTAATCGCCTCGAGCGCGCCAAGATCGCGCGTGCCGCTCAAGGTGCTCAGTGCCGGCGGGTCCGCGAACATGTGCTGCGTGAGAACGCCCATGTACGAGTCGCCCTCGAAGGGGACGCGCCCCGTGAACATCTCGTACATGATCACGCCGAGCGCGTAGACGTCCGAGCGGTAATCGACGGCGTGCCCCTGGGCCTGCTCGGGGGACATGTAGTGGGGAGTTCCGAAGACGACGCCCTTTTTGGTGAGTCGACTGTTGCCCATTACTTGCGCGGCGCCGAAGTCGAGAACGCGTACGTCGTCGCCATCGCGGCCGTCGGCGCGCCCGACGAGGAAAATGTTGTCGGGCTTGAGATCGCGATGAACGATTCCCGCGTCGTGGGCGGCGCCCACGGCCTCGGCAATTTGCGCCAAAATACGCGCTGCGCGACCGGCCGGGACGGGGCCGCCGCGTCGCAAAAGCTGCGCGAGGCTCTGTCCGTTCAAGAACTCCATCACGAAATACGGTGTCGCTTCGGCGTCGTGAAACGAGCCGGTGGCCGACGCGAACTGCGACGCGTCGATTTCGCCGAAGTCGGTAATCGCGACCACATGAGGGTGCCGGATGCTCGCCGCGGCACGCGCCTCTCGCACGAAGCGCGTCGAGAGCTCGTTGTCCGTCGCGAGCTCGCGCTTCAAGACCTTCATCGCGAAGAGGCGATCGAGAGCAGCGTGGCGAACTTGGTAAACGCGCCCCATGCCCCCTTCACCGAGGAGCGCTTCGACGCGGTAACGACCGTCGATGAGCTTGCCGAGGAGCGGATCCTTCGACGCGTCCCACGGCGCGGCGAGCAGCGGGCCGCCATCGAAGGGGCAGAAGCGCGCGTCGGGGCCGAAACGCTGCCCGCATTCGGGGCAGCGCCGCACCTCGCGCGGGAGGCCCACCGTCTCGGACTCGTCCGTGTCAGCCCCCATCGCCCCCGTCCCGTGTCGTGCTTTGCCCGCTGGTCGTGCCGTCGTGATCGTCGTTGCCATCCGGAGCGGTGCAGACCCCTTTTTCGCACGAGAGGCCGGACCGGCAGTCTTTCGCGCGCGTGCACGGCGCGTTCGTTCCGCTGCGGGAAGGCTCGGGGCCACCGCCGCAGGAGGACTCGCGCGCAAATGCGAGCGCGAGGCCGAGGCCGAGAGCTAAGGCGCGGACGTGACCGATCACTTCGAGAGCCTACTACGCAAGGCGCGCATCGAGCCAAGCGAGCAGTGTCGGCGTGCCTGATTGGCGCAGCCACGGTTGATCGTGGGGGCCGGGCGCACACGAGAAATCGTGGGGGATGGTGCGGCTACGCAGCGCGGCGGAGAGGGCTGCGTTGGCGGCGCGAAAGGGGTCTTGCGTGCTCGTTTCGAGGAGCAGCGCGCGCGGGCCTGCGGCGGCCACTGCCCGCGAGATGCGCCCTTCGTAGGCCTTCGCCGACGCCGCGGAGATTGCCGTCTGTACCCCCGCGAATGCACCGAAGGCCTCGGGTTTTCGCAGGAAAAGCTCGAGCCCGACGAAACCGCCGAGGGAGCAGCCTGCGACGGCCGTGGTGCTCGCCTCGCCTCGAACGCCCGCCTCGGCCCGCGCGCGAGGGGCGACGACGTCGACGACGAAGCGCGTGTAGGCGTCGAGGATCCCGCCGGTGGTCTGCCCGGTCTTCGGCTTCGTGACGTTCGGCACGTAGGGGCAGGCGAAGGCGAGGCCGCGAAACGGCGCTTCCGCGCGCGCGGCGCATAGGCGCGCGTAGGCGCTGGCGAGCCCGTAGCGGTCGACCCACGCGTGCATTCCGAGGCGCGTGTCGACGGTCTCGCCGAGGCCGTGGAGGAGCACGACGAGGGGGACGCGCTCGCCGGCCGCGAGATGCGTGGGCGTCGCCATGACGAACGCATCGCCGAACGGGGACGGCGAGGCCGAGGACGAAGGCGCGAGGCGCACTTCGCGCACGTCGAGATCACCCAGGCCAGCGTCCGTGGCGTTCGCGCGCTTCGAGTGCGTGACGGTGGGCGCAACCGCGAGACAGGCGAGGAAGGTGCGACGTCGGATCTCCACCGACGAAGCGTAGCGCCGCCTCGAGGGAAACCCGCTGTCCTCTCGCGTTGGTGACGGCCTTTCCTTGACACAAACTCTGCCCCCCCCGCACGATTGCGTCAGGCGCTCCGTGGCTAAGCAAAAACTCCTGCTCGTCGATGGCGATCCGAGGAGCCTGCGCGTCCTCGAAGTGAGCCTGCGCAAGGCGGGCTACAGCGTTACGACCGCGAGCGACGGTCTCGATGCTCTCGCGAAAATCGAGATGCTCGCGCCCGACATGGTGCTGAGCGACACGAAGCTCCCCAAGCTCGACGGCTACGCCCTGGTGCGGCGCCTGAAGGACAAGCCCGAGTGGGCGAACATCCCTGTGGTTTTCCTTACGAGCCAGCGCTCGATCGAAGACAAGATTCGCGGCCTCGAGCTCGGCGTCGAGGACTACCTCACGAAGCCAATCTTCGTCCGCGAGCTGCTCGCGCGCGTGGCACTTCTTCTCGGCCGCCGCGCGCAGGAGAGCCTCGCTGGCAACCGCGGCGGGGGCCCCGGATCGAACGCCGCGGGGCGCACGTACTTCTCCGGCTCGACGGCCGACATGGCCCTCGTCGACCTCATTCAGACCTTCGAGGTCTCGCGCAAGAGCGGCATCGTTCATCTCAAAAACGGCGCGCTGCTCGCGAACATTTTCTTTCGCGATGGGAAAGTCGTCGACGCCGATCTCGGCCCGCTGCGCGGTGAAGAGGCCGTTTACCGCGCGCTCATTTGGAACGAGGCGCAGTTCGAGGTCGACTTCATCGTCCCGAAAAACGAGGACACGATCGACGTCTCGACGCAGGCCCTTCTCATGGAGGGGATGCGCCGTGTCGACGAGTGGTGGCGCCTTTTGGAGCAGCTGCCGCCGCTGTCGACCGTCTTCGAGATCGACCACCTGCAGCTCGTCGAACGGCTCAACGAAATCCCCGATGAGCTGAACGGCATTCTCCGCCTCATCGACGGCAACCGCACCGTGATGGATGTGGTCGACGAGTCGCCGTTCGAAGATCTCTCGTCGCTGTCGACGATCTCGAAGCTCTATTTCGAAGGGCTCCTCGTCCCCAAGGGCGAGGCCGAAAGTCTCGCGCTCGCGGCGGCGTCCGCGGCCGCGTCCTCACCGACGAGCGCGCGTGGAGCGATGTCGTCGTCCGCGTCGTTCGCGTCCTACGGCGGCGGCGACCCCACGTCGGCGGCCCCGAACATCGATTCCGCGCCGTCGCAGCGTTCCTCCGATCCGCCGTCGACGAGCGACGTGCTCGCACGCGACACGCCGATGAACCCGCTCACGCCGCCGGTGTCGGAGCCGACGCCCGTCGTCGAAAGTGCGCCCGCCGTGCTTGCCGCGGCCGCCGGCAGCGAGCCGACCGACGACGGTGAAGGCCCGGCGACGGACGACGACCTCGTCGATCCGAGCGACATCACGGACGCGCCCGATTCGACCGTGATGCTCCAGCCCGAGCTGCCCCCGCAGCCGTCGCGCCCGTCGGCGTTGGTGCTGGTCGATCCCAGGACGAGCGCGACGTTCCGTGCGTCCCACCCCGCGACGAGCGACAGCGTCGCGAAGCTGCGATCCGTGCCGCCGCCGATGAATTTGACCAAGACGGTCCTCTCGGCGACGTCCGTCTCGCCCGCGTCGGACGGCTTCGCGCCGTCGACGGCGCCCTATCCGCTCAACGGTGAGGCCGAAGCGCGGCCCCGCGTGCAGACGCTGCCGCCGCCGGCTCCGTTCCGCGAGCGCGTGCAGACGCTCGTCGGCGTCGCCGTCGCGCCCGAGCCCTTGGGCGGCCCACAGCCGCGCCCCGCGAGCTCGATGCCGCCGCCGTTACCCGTGCCGCTGCTCGACGCGCACGCGCGCGCTCCGTCCGACGCCGACACGCGGCAGGTGGTGATCCCCCACGCCGAGCCGACCATCCCGACGGAGGCTTACGGCAGCGAGCACAGCGTTCGTGCCGCATCGTCGAAGTCGATGATGTCGGCGATGCGCGCGCCGTCGTCGTCGCACGCGGCCTACGCGCCCGACGACGCCGAGACGCGCGACGCCCTCGCCGATGCGCTGACCGCCGAGGCGACGGCGGCGCCTCCCGCCGCGTCGCCTCCCGCGCCTCCGTCGCGGCCTACGAAGCCTGCGAAGCTCCCGGCGCGCCGCCTCGAGCTCGTCGCCGAAGGCCCGTCGTCGCCGCCGGATGCGCGCTCGCCATCGTCGCCGTCCTACGACGCGCCGGCCGCGCCAGCAGCCTTCGCGCGCGCCCCGTCGCAGCCGGATGCCGATGCGGGCGAGCCCACGTTCACGGGCGATCGCCAGACGTTCATGATCCCGAAGACGCAGTCGTCGGGCGGGCGGCTCTTCGCCGCCGCGGCGGTGGGCGCGGGCGTGGCGATCCTCCTCGTGGCGTTCCAGTGGTCGCGGTCACGCGGCGAGACGCCGTCCACACTTGCCCACGCCGACACGGCGAGCGCGACCGCGACGCCGCCCGTCGCCGTCCCCGTCCCGTCGGAGCCGACGCCGTCCCTCGTCTCGCCCCAGGCCGTGGCGACGAGCGCGCCGACCACCAGCGTCCAGCCGCAGGTCATCGCGCCCATCCAGGTTGTCACGTCAACCACGCCCGCACCGCGCACGCCCCCTCCCGCCACGCACGCCGTTGCGCCGACTCCGCCGCCCGCAACGCCGGCCTCGCCTCCGCCCGCAGCCGCGCCTCCGCCGCGTCCGGCATCGCTCACGAAGCAGGCGCAGCGCGCCCTCGAGGCGGGGCACATGGGCGAGGCCGTGAAGCTCGCTCGCATGGCGACGTCGTCCAACGGGAGTGATGCCGAGGCGTGGCTTACTCTCGGCGCGGCCTACGATGCGTCGGGGAACGCCGCGGCGGCTCGCCAGGCCTACAAAACGTGCATTCTGCGCGGCATCGGCGCGCGCGTCGCCGAGTGTAAGCAGCTTGTTGGGCAGTAGCGCGCGCGCGAGCGTTACTGCCGCAAGCGCGGATCGACGAGCGCATAGACGCCGTCGACGAGCATGTTGGCCAAGACCACCGCCGTCGACGTCACGAGCACCACGCCCATGATGAGCGGGCTGTCGCGATCGAGGATCGCCGTCACGCTCAACGCTCCGACCCCCGGCCAGCGAAACAGGTGCTCGGCCACGACCGCGCCGCCCACGAGCGCGCCCAAGTCCATCCCCACGACGGTCACGAGCGGCAGCAGCGCATTGCGCAGCACGTGGCGCGTCAACACCGTGCGCTCTGGGAGCCCCTTCGCCCGCGCAGTGCGAACGTGGTCGTCGTGGAGGACGTCGAGCATCTCGTCGCGGACGAGGCGGGTGTAGTAGGCCGCGCCGAAGATCCCGAGGGTCAGCGCGGGCAGTACGATCGACGCCGCATGCTCGCCGAACGTTCGCCCGAAGCCGTCGAGGGGGAGCAGGCGAAGCTTGTGGGCGAGGAGAAACTGCAGCCCTACGCCGAGCAGAAACGTCGGCGTGCTGACGCCGAGAATCGAGAGCCCCACGGCCGTATGATCGAGCATGGATCCGCGCTTCGCGGCGGCGAGAACGCCCGCACCAACGCCGAGGGCGAGCTGCACGACGAGCGCCGCGAGGCCGAGAAACACCGTGCGCGGAAGGCGATCGGCCAGGATCGCCACCACCGGGCGTCGCTGCTGGTAGCTCGTTCCCAGGTCGACGTGGAGGGGCCCCACGGTCGCGCAGCTCGCGTGGGACGGGTCGACCGGCGCGCCGTCCGCGACGGTCGGCCCCACGTGGGCGAGGCGCGCGAGGTAGTGCGCGTACTGGATGACGATGGGGCGATCGAGGCCGAGCTGCGTACGAATGCGCGCGACGTCGGCGGGGCGCGCCTGGGGTCCCGCGACCAGGCGCGCCGGATCGCTCGGCAGCACGTGGCTAATCACGAACGACACGGTCGTGACCGCCCACACGATGAGCAGGGCCGAGAGGAGCCGTCGCGCGAGCCTCTGCCTCACCGCAGGCCTCCGAGCGGCGCCGTCGGCGCGCCGAGGAGGCCGAGCGCCGCGAGCGCTTTCACCGGCGTGCGATCGAGCCACGCATCGCGAAGGAAATACGCCCAAACCGGATGCGTGCGGTAGCCGCGGAGGTACGGGTGGTGGACTTCGTAGCGACGCGACGCGTAGGCGAACGCCCACGGCGCGTCGTCGCAGATGATGCGGTTGGCCTCGCCGTACAGGCGCGCGCGTGTCGCGGTTTCGAGCTCGCCGTGGGCGCGGTCGAGCACGTCGTCGACCTTCGCGTTCTTGTAAAACGACGTGTTGTTCGAGTCTTCGTCGGCAATCGACTTCGAGTGAAAGAGCGCTTCGAAAAAGTCGCTCGGATCCGGGTAATCGGCCTGCCACCCTTGGGGCGAAATCGCGACACGCCCGCGCCTTCGCGTGAGGGCGAGGTACGCCGGGTAGCTCACGAGGCGAAGCTCGATGCGAAGACCGATGGTGGCGAGCTGCTGCTGCAGCACTTGCCCCGAATATTCGGGATAGCTCTGAGGGTAGGTGTAATACGGAATAACGCCTGGATAGCCGCCCTTTTTCGATATTGGGTCGTAGGCGTACCCGGCATTCGCCATGTGGGCGAGGGCGGCCTCGTACGACTCTTCCTGCCCTTTGAAATTCGGGTCGTAGAGCGGCACGTCGCGCGGAATCACCTGATTCGCCTCGTGCAAAAGGCCTGCTTTGAGCTTTCGATATTTGCTCCGGTCGATCGCCGCCGCCACAGCGCGACGTATTTCGATGTTGTCGAAGGGCGCGTGCTCGACGTTCATGCTCTCGCCCCAGATCTCCTTTTCGGCATCGAATTCGCCGTAGGCTTTCCAGCGCGGGTCGGATGTAAACTGAACGAAGTCCGATTGGTTTAAGTCTTTCACGGCGTCGAGCTCGCCCTGCTCGAACTTGAATCGCTGCGTGGCGATGGGCATTTGGAAGGCGAAGGTCACGCTGTCGATTCGCGGAAGGCCCGCCCTGAAGTAGCCGTCGTGGCGAACGAGGGTGAGGCTCCGCCCGCGCTCCCACCCACCCGGCAGGAGCTTCAACGGGCCTGCGCCGCACGGCGCCCACGTCGCCTCGAAGCGCGCGCCGGCGCTCTTGCAGACGGGGCGGAGGGCATACTGGGCCAAGATGGGAAGGAACGTTGCGTCCGGCGTTTCCAGGCGGATTGTGACGACGTAGCGCCCGCCCACGACGACGCCTGAAAGCGCGTCGGCCTTGCCGCCGGCGTAGGCCGCGTACCCTTCGATGTTCTCGCAGAACGACGCGAACGGGTTGGGCGTCGACGGATGAAGCGCGCGCTCGATGGAGCGCTTTACGTCGTCGGCCGTGACCTCGTCGCCGTCGTGGAAGCGCGCCCCTTCGCGCAGATGAAACGTGTAGGCACGGCCGTCGGGGGAGAGCTCGAAGCGTTCGGCGAGGTCGGGAACCACCGAGCCGTCGAAGTCGTACTCGACGAGGCCGGCGTACATCTGCGCGATGAGCGAGCCGCCGAAGGCTTCGGAGGCGACGGCGGGGTCGAGGCTGCGGACGTCCGCAAAGGATGCAAAGTGCACGGTTCCGCCGGAGCGGGGCAGCGCATCGCCGGGGCTGGCGGCCGCAATGGGGGCGGCGAGCGGCTCGCGGCAGCCGGGCGCGAGAGCAACCGTGCCGACGGCGCACGTGAGCGCGAGCGCGACGGCGACGCGGCTCGTGTGCATCGCGGCCGTCACCTTAGAGCGCGCGCGGATCGAGCGCATCGCGCAGCCCTTCGCCCACGAGATTAAAGCCGAGGACCGCCACGACGATCGCCGTGCCCGGCGCGAGCAGCAGCCACGGCGCCGAGGCGTAGTAGTCCTGCCCTTCGAACAGCATGTGGCCCCACGTGGGTGTGGGCGGCGCGATCCCGACGCCCAGGTAGCTGAGGACGCTCTCGGCGACGATCATCTGCGCGACCGACATCGTCGCGAGGACGAGCAGCGGGCCGGCCACGTTCGGGACGATATGCCGCAGCAGGATGGCCCACGTGCTCTGCCCGAGGGCCCGGGATGCGGCGACGAAGTCGAGCGCTTTCACCTGCATCGTCTTCGCGCGAACCACGCGCGCCGTGCCGAGCCAACCGGTGAGGCCGAGGACGGCGAGGATCGTCCATGCGCTCGTCTCGTCGAGCGCGGCGCCGATGGCGAGAACGAGGAGCAGGAAAGGGAAGGCGAGACCGACGTCGACGATGCGCATCAAGAGCGCGTCGACCCACGTGCCTGCGTAGTAGCCCGACAGGACTCCGACGACGCCACCGACCGTGGTCGCGACCGCGGTCGACGAGAGCGCGATGAAAAGCGAGAGGCGCGCACCTTCGGCGAGACGTGCGAGCTCGTCGCGAAACAGGCGATCGGCGCCGAGGAGAAAATGGCGGCTCGGGCCGACGGGCATTTGATCGTCGCCGATGCCGCGGACGAAGTCGCTGGCAAGAGGCGAGTGGCTCGCGAGCATCGGCCCCACCAGGGCGAACAGAACGACGGCGGCGACGAGGGCCACGCCGACCCGCGCCCCGCGGTGCGCGAGGAAACGCGCTCGCGGCCGAGGCCGTCCCCGCCCGCTCTGCATCACGCGCCCTTGGCCGTCCCTAGAAGGAACGACGCCGTCGCGCGCGCGAGATCTTCCGGGCACTCTTCGGCGGGGAAGTGCCCGCACTCGAAGCTCTCCATGCGCGCCCGGGGGAGCTCGCGCGCGAGCTTGCGCGCCTCGGCGACGGAGAACTGCAGATCATCACGGCCGCAGCCGATGAGGGTGGGCGCGATCACTCGGGAGAGGCTCGCGCGCAGTGTGCGCATGTCGAGCATCGCGAGCATCGTCGCGTAGGCCGCCTCGCGCCCGGCGGGCGTGTCGAACTGTTCGAAGAGGCGATCGATCCGCGCGGCGTGTGCCGCGCCTACGCTTGCGCGCGCTCCTGCCGCACGCGCGAAGTGGCGGCGGAAGAGCGCCTGCCCAAAGAGCTGCTTGAAAAATATCGGTCCGACGAAGGGGACCGACGAGAGCCGCGCCGCCGCATCGCGGGGTCTATCGCTCTTCGTCTCGTTCACGTGCGGCGCGAGGAGCACCAGCTTGTCGACAGCCTCGGGGTGACGCGCGGCGATGGTCAGCGCGACTGCACCGCCGAGCCCTTGCCCGAGGAACGACGCCCGGTTCACGCCGATGGACGCGAGCAGCTCGACGAGCGCCTCGGCGAAGATTCCCGGGCCGTAGGCGAAGCGCGCGCTCGGAGGCTTCTCGCTCTCCCCGAAGCCCGGTAAATCAGGCACGATCAGACGAAAGCGCGACGTGAGCAGCGGGACGACTTCTTCCCAGCTAATCCGGCTCTCGAGGTAGTCGTGCACGAGGACGAGAGGCGGCCCGCTACCCGACGCGAAGAAGCGGACGCGCGCACCCTCTGCGAGCACGTCGCGCGTCACCGTCGATGTCGCGGCGGCCGCCAGCGTCGACGTCGACGACACGACTTGCGACGACGCGGGCTGCGCATCTTCGAGATCGACGGGCTTCGCGGTGACGGTGTCTCTCACGATGGCGTGTCTCGCACGATAGTGGACACCGCGCGCTGTGCGTAGCCCTGGTTGAATGCCGCGCGCGCGCGGGTCACATCATGATGTGGCTAGGACATTATTTGTCACAGCGACGACCTAACTGCTCGATTGCAGTTCCATAATGGAACGCCGCGAAATTTAGAGCGCACCCGCGTTGACCCTGATCTTTTGACTGGAATAGAGTCCGACGCGTTCACACGACAGCGTTCAAAGCCGGTCCATTTGGCGCGGTCTGGGCGGGTCGGGGTCACGGGGCGGGGCGCATTCCTTCCGAGGTGCGGACCTTCCGAGGTGCGTAATGGTGACAGCAGCTTTTTCCGATGAGGATTGGCGCGGCTCGTCCAGGGGCATGCGTGCGTTTCTCTCGCGGTCTCGTCCGCAAAGCGGCGTGAAAGCGTCGTAACAGCCATCGAGCGCGCGTTATCCGCTCAGCCCTTCCGAGGGTCGTCCCGGGTCGTCGCTCTCTCTCTCTAAAACTTATCGGCGCAGTCGAGCAGCGTTTGACGACCGGGCGGGGCCCGTCGGGCGATGGCTCACGTGCCGGCTCGGAACTCGTTTGTGCGAAGCGCGGCCGTACTGGCCCCACGGGAGGAGCGGACAATGAACTCGAAGAACATTCCGGAAGACGGCGCGACCCTGACAACGCCGCGTCACGGCCAGGAAAGGATCGAGGACTCGGCGAGGCAGTCGTCGTCCGCGCCGAGCACCGAGGGCGCGCTCGCCCTCGCGCTTACCCCCGGCGAGGAGACCGGCGAGCCCGTCACCCGTGAGCAGCGCCGCTCGCGTCGCAAGCGCGCCGTTCGCGCCCGTACGATCAGCGTCAAGCGCATGACGAAGCGCGAGCTCGAGATGGGGCGCATGCTCTACCCCGACGTCGAGGACATCTCCCGCCCGGTCACCCGCGCCGACTGCGCGCAGGGCGAGCGGCCGTGCCCCTTCGTCTCGTGCAAGCACCACCTCTATCTCGACGTGTCGGCCCGCACCGGCGCGATCAAGCTCAATTTCCCGGACATCGAGGTCTGGGACATGACCGAAACCTGCGCCCTCGACGTGTCGGACCGTGGCGGGACCACGCTCGAAGAGGTTGGCGCCATCATGAACCTGACCCGCGAGCGCATTCGTCAGGTCGAGGTCAAAGGCCTCGCGAAGCTCGAAGCGCTCAAGGACATCAGCGCCCTCCGCGACTACGTCGACGAAGGTCCCGTCGGCAAGCGCCGCTTGCCGATCCTCGCCGCGCCTGTCGTCGTCGACGACGACGACGAGGACGAGGAGGACGAGGAGGAAGAAGTCGAAGAGAAGGCCGCCGAGCCCGAGTTTGACGTCGAAGCCTTCGCCGGCGCCGAGCTCGACGCCGAATAGGCTGGCCGAAGAACACGCTCGATATCCGCGCGGATTGACCGCAAATGCCGGCGAGAGTACCCCGCCGGCATGCCGATCAAGACCGCGCTGCTGTCTGTCTCTGACAAGTCGAACCTCCTCGGCTTCGCGCATGCGCTGGCCAAGCGCGGCGTCCGCATCCTCTCCAGCGGCGGGACGGCGAAAGCCCTCGCAGACGAAGGGATCGCCGTCGAGACGGTCGAGAGCTACACCGGCTCTCCCGAGGTGATGGGCGGTCGCGTGAAGACGCTGCACCCCCGCGTGCACGGCGGCATTCTCTCGCGCGGCGCGATCGACGAGGCGGACTTGGCGCGTTTGGGCGCTCGCGAGATCGAGCTCGTCGTCGTAAATCTGTACCCCTTCGAGAAGGCGGCCGCCGACGCCGCGTCGAGCCACGCCCACATCGTGGAGAACATCGACATCGGCGGCCCGTCGATGATCCGCAGCGCTGCTAAGAACCACGCGCGCGTCGCCGTCGTGTGCGACCCGGCCGACTACGACCGCGTCCTCGCCGAGATCGACGCCACCGGCGACGTCTCGCAAGCGACCCGCAGCGAGCTCGCGGCGAAGGCCTTCGCCCATACGGCGGCGTACGACGCGGCCATCAGCGGCTACCTCTCGGGGCGCGCGGAAGACGGCTCGCGCGAGGCGTTTCCGAAGTACCTCACGCTGCCCTTCGAGCGTGCGTACGGCCTCCGTTACGGCGAGAACCCGCACCAGGCCGGCGCATTTTACGTGGAGCGCAACGCCCAGGCGGGCTCTCTCGCAAAGGCCGAAAGCCTTGGCGCCGGCGGGAAAGAGCTCTCCTTCAACAACCTCGTCGACGTCGATGCGGCCCTCGACTGCGTCCGCGAGTTCGACAACCCCGCGGCCGTCGTCGTCAAGCACACGAACCCGTGCGGCGTCGCCATCGCGCAAGACCTCGCCACCGCGTACCGAACGGCCCGCGACGCCGATCCGCTCAGCGCGTTCGGCGGCATCGTCGCGCTCAATCGCGAAGTCGACGAGGCGACGGCGAAACTGCTCCTCGAGACGTTCCTCGAGTGCGTCATCGCGCCGAGCTTCGCGCCGGCCGCCCTGGAAGCGCTCCGCACGAAGAAGAACCTTCGCCTCCTCGCGACCGGCGCGTGGCTCTCGGCGAACCACAAAGCGCTTCAAGCGAAGCGTGTCGGCGGCGGTCTCGTCGTGCAGACGCGCGACGCCACGGCGGCGGGCGAGGTCGCGGGCGGCAAGGTCGTGACCAAGCGCGCCCCCACGCTGCAAGAAATGGCGAGCCTCGAGTTCGCCTGGAGCGTCTGCAAGCACGTGAAGTCGAACGCCATCGTGCTCGCCCAGGGCGCGCGCACCGTGGGCGTCGGCGCAGGCCAAATGTCGCGCGTGATTTCGGTGCAGATTGCATGCGAAAAAGCGGGCGCGCTGACGAAGGGCTCCGTCCTCGCATCGGACGCGTTCTTTCCGTTCCCCGACGGCCTCGAGATGGCGGCGAAGGCTGGCATCACGGCGGTCGCGCAGCCTGGCGGCAGCGTGAAAGACGCCGACGTCATCGCCGCCGCCGACGCCCATGGCATCGCGATGATCCTCACGGGGACGCGGCACTTCAGGCACTGAGCACACGCAACGGG
>JANXMC010000282.1 GCA_025354825.1 Myxococcales bacterium | reverse complement strand
CCAGCGACTGCACGCGAGCGGCGTCGGCGTCGCTGCGGACGCGCTCCTCTTCGGCGATTCGGGCGGCGCGCGACGCGAGCTTCGCGACCACGATGGCGGCCCTGCGACGGAGCGCCCGCTCTTTGAGCTCGCTGCTACGCGCGACGATCTGCTCGTCGAACAGCTTCTGCACGTCGTCCCAATGCGACGCCGTGAGAGCCGTCGCGTCGCCGAGCTTCCCCGCGAGCGCAAGCCGCGCGCTGAGCGCAATCGGCGGGCTCCATGACGCCATGCCGAGCTCTGTCAGCGACGCTTCGACGAGAGCCATCACCTTCGCGAGATCGTCGGGCTTGAGGCGATCGGCCTTGTTGACGAGCACCTGCACGGGGAGCTTCGCCGCCCGCGCCTCTTCGAGGATGACCCGCTCGGTCTGCTTCATCGCCTGGGCCGCGTCGAAGAGCCACAGGATGAAGTCCGCCTCTTCGAACGCGGTGCGCGCGGCCTGGGCGTGGCTTGCGTCGGGCGCGTTGAAGCCGGGCGTATCGAGAAGCTCGACGCGGGTGAGAGCCGCAATTGGCAGGAGGATCTCGACGCGCCGAACGGGCGACTCGAGGTCGCCTTTGAGAACCGCGCGCAGCGAGGTCGTCGGCACCATGCGATCGGCGCGGGGGTGGGCTTCGCCCTCGCGCGTCGCGAAGAGGATCCGCGCGAAGGGGTCGGGCGCGTAGCGCAAATGGTGGAGCGTCGCGGTGGTCGGAAGAACGCCGGTGGGGGCAACGTCGGCGCCGATGAGGGCGTTGATGAACGTGCTTTTTCCCGCGTTGAACTCGCCGACGATGGCGACGCGCACGGGGCGCGCGCGCTCGGCCGAAAGCTCGGCGACATCGGCAATCGCGTCGAGGAGCGCGAGCTCGCGGGCGAGGCTGTCGAGGCGCGACAAGAGCGCGCTCCACGCGGCCTCGGCGCCGTTGGGGGGAACCCACAACGCCGCGAGGGCACGCGCGCTCGCGTCGGCCCACGGCGCGACGCGAGCCTCGGTGACGGCGTCGAGGGCGTTGAAGAGATCCGCGCCCGCGTCGTGGTGTGAGAGGCCCGCGTCGAGCGCCGGGATGCGCTGCGCATCTGCGATGAGCGGGCTGTCTGTGCGCGCCGCCGAGAGCGCATCGAGGGCCGCGCGCAGGGAGGCGAAGTCGCGGTCTTCGAGGGCCGCCTCGAGGAGCGGCTCGGCGGCGCTCGTGTCGCCGCTCGCGACGGCGTCGCGGAGCGCATCGAGGGCCTCGCGACGGTGCCCTTCGGCCCGCGCGAACGCCGCGCGGTAGCGTGCGAGCCCCGCTTCGCCACGGGCTTCGACCACCGTACGCACGCGGCTTCGCGTGGGCGCGTCCGTCGGGATCCACGCGAGCGCCGACGACAGCTCTTCGCTCGCCCCCTTCGTCTCCAGCACCGCGGCACGAAGCAGCCCCGTAAACGCCCGCGCATCGCCGAGGCGAGCGTACGCGCGGCCGCGGGCGAGGGCGCCGCGCCCATCGGTCGGGTCGCTTTCGAAGCCGTCGAGAAGCTTCAGCGCATGGGGCGCATCGCCTTGCGCGAGCCTCGCCTCGGCCCGCCGAAGCGCGATATCGGCCGACGAATCGTTGGCCGCGCGATCGAGCCAGAGCTCGGCACGCGCGCCGTCGCCCGCGGTGAGATCGATGTCCGCCAGCGTAAGCAGCGCCTCGCGCCGCGCATCGCTCCCCGCGAGGGCGACGGCGAGGGCTCGAACGTACGCGTCGCGCACCTCGTCGACGGGCGAGCCCGTGGCGGCGCGTGCGGCGCCAAGGCGTGTCCAGACGTCGGCGCGGGAGGGGACGCGCTCGGCGAGCTCTTCGAGGGTGAGCGCCAGCTCGGCATCCAGGCCGCCCAGCTCGCAGGCGTCTGCCAAGAGCGCGAGACCGAGCGGCGACCCAGGAACGCGCGCGAGGATCTGACGGGCGGATTTTCGTGCCCGCATGGCATCGCCCGCAGCGACCGCGTCGTTCCCCTCGCGAAGCGCGTCGTCGACGCCTGCGAGCACGACCTCGACGCGCCCCAAGAAGTTCGCGATCTGTTCGGCGAGGCGCACGCCTTCGCATGTAGCAGAGGAGCGCGCTTCCCGGCGCGCCCTATCTGCTCCTACGCTCGCGCCCGAATGCGCAAGCTCCGCGTGGGAATGGTCGTCAACAGCCTCGACGTGGGCGGGCTCGAGAAGGTCGTCGTGAGCTTGGTCTCGCGCCTCGACCGCGAGGCATTCGAGCTTTTCGTCATCTGCTTGGACGGACCGGGCCGCATGGTCGATGCGCTCGACCTCCCGGCCGCATCGCTTCTCGTCCTGAACAAGAGCCCCCGACCGCTCTTCCCGGGCATTCCGCGCATGCGCTTCGACCGCCTCGCGCTGGGCAACCTCCGCGCCTTCGTTCGAACGCACCGCCTCGACGTCCTCCACGCCCACAACCTCGCGCCGCTCCTTTATGCAGGCCTCGCGGTCCGCGGCCCGTCGCGACGATCACGGGTTGTCTATACCGAGCACAATCAGGTTTACCGAGCGAGCACGGCCGAGAGACTGAAGTTTCTTATCTATCTTCAGCTGGCCGACGAAATGGTCACGTGCTCGCGCGATCTCGCGCGCTTCTTTCGTGAACGTCTTCACGTGCGGCGTGACGTGCATGTACTCTACAATGGCGTCGATCGCCCTTTGCCGACGCGATCGCGCGAGAGCGTCCGAAGCGAGCTCGGCATCGCCGACGGCGACTTCGTCTTCGGCGCCGTAGCCTCGCTCACACCGCAAAAGGGGCTCGATTCGGTGGTCGATGCGGCCACTTGGCTCGCGTCGAGCGCGCGAAAAATACGAATCATCGTGGTGGGCGAGGGGCTGGAGCGCGCACGCCTCGAAGGGGTCGTCGGGGCACGGGGGCTTGGGGAGCGCGTGAGCTTTCTCGGATATCGGAGCGATATCGCCGATCTCGCGAATGCCTTCGATGCGTATGCCTCGTCGTCTCTTTGGGAGGGGTTGCCCCTCGCGCTTCTCGAGGCGCTCGCCATGGGAAAAGCGATTGTGGCGACGCGCGTAGGCGGCATTCCCGAAATCGTCGAAGACGGCGTAAACGGCTTCCTCGTGCCACCCGGCGACGACGAAGCTCTCGCGAGGCAGATGCTCGCCGTCGTGAACGACGCGGTATTTCGAGCCGATGCGGGGCGCCGCAACCGCGAGAAGCACGCCGCGCTCTTCGGCGTGGATGCGATGGTCCGCGCCCACGCCGCGCTCTACGCGAGCGTCGCTAACGCGCGATGATGGAAAACCATGGGGCGCGGGCACCGCGCATTTGCCAATGGCCGCGCGATTCGGATATCCAGGGTCTCTCTACGGCGCGCTCCTTCGATAACCGCCCGTAAACCACTTTACGCACCCCGCACGAAACCGTTGCACGGAGCCCCCCATGAAGACTGTTCGCCCCCTGGTTGCTGCCGCCGTTGGTCTCTCGTCGATGCTCCTCGCGAGCTCCGCCTTCGCGCAGACGGGCGGTGACGAAGAGGTCACGGCGAAGCCCATTAGCGCCGCTGTTTTCCTCGGCGTCGGTAGCAGCGGTCTCGGCTTCGGGCTCGGCGTGCGGGCCGGCTACACGCTGCCGATGAAGCTCTATCTCGGTGCGAGCTTCACGTATCACTTCGTCAGCTCGGACACGCTCGCCGGAACTTCGGTGTCGCAGTCGTTCTTCTATCCGGGTGTCGAAGGCGGCTACGAGATTCACGCGGGTCCCGTGTGGGTTCGCCCCTACTTGGGCATCGGCATCGGCGTGTCGCACGTGAGCGGCTACTCGGGAAGCGTCGGCGGCGTGAGCTTCAACTACCCGGGTGCCAGCGGGAGCGACTTCGCGGCCTGGCCGGGCTGCGTCGTGACCTACAACATCAACGAGCAGTTCTTCGTCGCGGGCGATGCGCGCATCCTTCTCGTGTCGGGTTACAACTCGTTCAACGCATTCGTCAGCGGCGGCATGCGCTTCTAAAGCGTCGTCACCGGCCGGCTTTCGCGAGTCACAAGGGCTCCTCGCACGCCAAGAGCGTGGCGAGGAGCTCTTCGTTTTTGCGCAACGCGATCACCTTTTCGCGATCGACGATCACGGCGCCGGGGGCCGAGCCGCGGGGCTTTCGGAGGAATCTTCGCGGCGTGTACTGCACGTCGGCGAGGACGTCCTCCCGGGCGTCGGAGAAGTGCGCGGCCAAGTGCGCCGCCTCGACGAGCACGTCGCCGGGGCAAGCGTGCTTCTTCGCGAGAGGCACGACGACGTGGGCCCCCGCGCGCCCCTTCACGTGCAGCCAGAGGTCGTGAGGTTTGGCCACGTGGAGCGTGAGCGTGTCGTTGTGAGCGGCGCCGCGCCCCACGAGGATGCGTGCACCCGACGTGCTGGTGAACGTGCGATAGGGCGGCTTTTCCCCCGCACGCGAGGCTCGCCCGCTGCCCGCCGTTGGCTTCGGCGTCGCGAGGGCGAAGTCCCGTTTGGCCGCGGCGACGGCGTCGTCGCGGAGCGCATCGAGCGCGTCGACGGATTCGGCCGCGTCGGCGAGCGGGCGAAGCGCGTCGATGGCTGCGAGGGCACTTTCGGTTTCGCGTAAGCGCGCTTCGACGATGACGCCGCCGAGCTTCAGCCGCTTTGCGCGTTTGAACATCGCGTCGATCTGCGCGCGCGCGGGCTTCGATGGATCGAGCGGCAACGTCACCTCGCGCGCCTCGCCCGTCGACCAATCCGTTACCGACAGCGCGCGCGCTCCACGTGCCGCGCCTTTCGCGGCGGCCACGAACGCCGTCGCGACCGCCGCGAGATCTCCGGCTTCGGCGACCTTCGCGCGGTCTCCTCGAATCGCTTCTGCGCGCCGCGTGAGGCGCTGCACGGTGCGATCGAGCGCCCGCCGAAGCTGCGCCCGGCGAGCCTCGATGGAGCCGCTTGCGAGGCGCTCCAGAAGCTCGGCACCCCGCACGAGCCACGCCTCGCGGTCCTCTGTCGTTGCGGCCGTCGCAGCGTGCAACGCGCTCTCGTCCCGCGCGGAATCGCGCTTCACCACCACCGACCCCACGGCAGGCGGTACCACGATGAGCGCGCGCCCCTCGCGCTCGAGGGCCACCGAATCGCCCGTGAGCGCCACGATTTTCGCCCCTTCGAGCTGCGCGCGCCACCGCGCTTTCTCGGCGCTCGCCCCTTCGGCAACCCCGAGAGCCGCGGCGCGCCACATCTCCAACGTGACGATTCCGATGCGATCCGAGCGCTTCCCCGGCGCCACGACGACGAACGCCGTTTCGCCTGGCCGCCGCACGCGGAGAACGACGGCCAGCGCAGAATCTCCCTGCGCGACCGGCGATTTGTCACCGTTTGGAGCGGCCGACACGAGATGTACGCGCTGCACGAGCGCGCCCGAAAGAAGTCGCTCTCCGTTTTCGGTAGACCCGGAGAGGTCTATAGTGGGATCCAAAGGGCGCTCACCCACCTTTCGCGCGTAATCTATAGCCCGACGTCCCGGAGCATGGCCCGTTGAATCGCCGCAGCTTTCCCGCCGGGACGACCGGTTCCTCGATGGTCAAGGCGCTCATGCGCCACCTCGAGACCGAGCGTGGGCCCGCCGCGGCGGAGGCGTGGCTGAAGACGTCGAGTATCGCCCGCGACGAGCTCGAAGACGAGACGCGCCCTATCCCCCTCGCGTCGCTGCACACGGCGCTCGTCGCCTTCGTCGCCGAGATGTCGCGCGAAGCTGTGGGCGAAACGTGGCGCTTCCTCGTTTCGCCGACCAACCTCGGCGTCTGGATGCGGGTGCTCCGTGGAACGCGCACACCCGCCGAAGCGTTTGCGCGGCTCGATGCGTCCGAGAGCGAATACGGCCGCACCACGCGCTGGGAGACGGTCGCGTCGGGCGAAGACTTCTGGCGCGGCCGCATGCACATTGCACACGATCCGGGGATCGAGGCCGACGGCCTTTTGTCCCTCGCGCGCCTCGCTGAGCTGAGCGCCGTCCCCGCGCTCTTTGGCTTTGGCCATGCGACCTTCGTCACCTGCAAGCCTGTGGTCTCGCGCGCGGGGCCCTACCATGAATACGAAGTTCGCTGGCGCGTGCCCAACACAACGCAGTCGATCGCGGTCGGCGCGTTGGCCGGCGGATCGGTCGCGAGCGTGCCGTTTCTCCTGCACCTCGCGACGGCCGGAATGGGCCTCTCGGTGCTCGCTGCAGGCGCCCTCGCGGGCGGGTTTTTAGGGCTTTTCGTGTCGCGCGACCGCCTTCGTCGCGCAGACTCCCACGCCCAAGCGGCGCGCGTGCATGCCCTCGAGCGAAGCATCATTCTCAAAGAAGAGCGCGAGCGCTCGGCGGCGCGCACCGTCGAGGGGTCGGTCGTCGCGGGGCAGTACCGCGTTCAAAAGCGAATGGGCTCGGGCGCGAGCGGCGTCATCTACGAAGCGTCGCGCATCAGCGACGGCTTCCCTGTGGCGATCAAGCTCCTTCGTGCGGCGGCCGCGCACGACGCCGTCGCTTCGGACAGGCTTCGTCGCGAAGCCGAAGCGCTGGGCCTCTCGTGGCACCCCAACGTCGTCGAGGTCATCGATCACGGCCTTTTGCCCGACGGAACGTCGTACCTCGTCATGGAGCTGCTCCATGGCGACTCCCTCTCCAATCGTCTGCGGTCGAAGGGGCGTCTCGGGACGGAAGACGTCCTCCGCCTCGCGACCCAGATCTGCGACGCCCTCGTCGCGGTGCATGCGGCCGGGGTCGTTCACCGCGATCTCAAGCCGTCGAACATCTTCATGGCGGTCGATCGCGAAGATCCGGCCGGCGCCGAGCGCGTGAAGCTTTTGGACTTCGGCATCGCGCGCGTCGAATGGGAAGAGACGCGCATCACGAACATGGGCGCGCCTTTGGGAACGCCCGGATACATGTCGCCCGAGCAAGAGACCGGCGGCGAGATCGACGCGCGGAGCGATATTTTCGCCCTCGGCGCGACGCTCTACGAATGCCTCGTGGGCGATCCGCCGCCGCCCCTCGCGCCCAGCGGCGTCACGCGGACGAGCTCGGGCAACTACCCGATGCCCACCGGGCCGCGCTTCGACTGGTCGGCGCCGAAGGTCTCGGGGCTCGTCCCGCCGGTGTGGCGGTCGATCATCGAGCGCGCGATGGCGACCGTGCCGGACGACCGCTTCCAGGACGCGCGCGCCTTCGCGGGTGCGCTGCGCGAGGTCCGCGACGAGATCGCACGCGTCGACACCGGCCCCTGACTCGGTACACTTGCCCGCGTGAGAGCCATCTACGCGAGCTACGCCTTCGCCCCCGCGCTTCTGATCTCGACCGCCCTCGTCGCGCCCGCATGCGGAGGCGGGGCGACGACGCCGCGCACGCAGGCGCAGACGACGGCTTACGGTCAGCAGCAGCCCTATCCGCAGCAGCAGCAACAGCCGTATCCCCAGCAGCAGCAGTATCCACAGCAGCAGCAGCCGTATCCCCAGCAGCCGTATCCGCAGCAGCAACAGCCGTATCCGCAACAGGAGCAGCAGCCGCAATACCCGCAGCAGCCTGCGCCGATGCCGACGGTCGCGACGCCTACTTTTCCTGCAGCGACGCTTCCGACGCGGCCGCTCCTTGCGCCGCTCGTGGGGAGCCTCGCGTGGCGCGCCGAGGTCGCGGGCGTGCTGGGCGAGCTGATTGCCAATTTGAACCCGCTATTCCTAAATAAGGTAAAGGGCATTCCGCTCCAATTCGAGAACAACCCCGCCGAGATCAATGCCTATGCAGGCTGCGACGAAAAGGGGCAGTCGTTCATGGCGGGCACCGAGGGGATTCTCATCGCCTTCGACGCGATTTCGCAGACCAAGGCGACCGACGAGATGTTCGGCACGCAGACGTACAACCAGTACGCGAACGTCGTGACGCCGCAGCTCGTTCGCTCGGAGACGGCGACGCCGGCGCTTCCGAACGGCATCATTCCCACGCAATACCTGTTCGATCCGCGGCGCCTCTCACGCGCCCACGAGCTGTTCGACGAGCTCATCGCCTTTACCTTCGGCCACGAGCTGTCGCACCATTATCTCGGCCACACGGGGTGCGCGAACGGCGACAGTCTCAACCCGCTCTCGGTCATTGGTCACATCGCGACCAACATCGTGCCGGTCTTCAATCAGCCGAACGAGTCGGCCGCCGACAACGTCGGCCTCTTCAACGTCCTCGACACGGGGCGCGCCCGTCGTCCGCAATATCAATGGACCGAAGGGGGAGGGCTCGTGCTTCTCGACTTTTTTGGCCGATTGAACACGGCGGCAGGTGCCGACAAGCACCTCCTCGAGAAGTACATGCAGAGCCACCCCGATCCGGCAGTTCGCGTTGGGTGGGTGAAGACGTTCGCCAACCTGTGGCATTCGCAGCACCCGGGGTGACGCTTCGTGCGGGCGCGCCTTCAGAGCACGCGGAGGCTCTTGCCGTTCAACACTTCGTTGTGGCTTCCGAGGCGGTACCCCTGGAGATCGAGCGTGACGTAGGCGAAGCCGTAGCGCTTTCCAGCTTCGACTACCGCGTCGCGAAGCTCGAAGGCGCGCATCATTTCGTCCCTCGCGACCTCGACGCGCGCGATGGCGCCGCCCGCGGTTCCTTTCACGTCGCCGAGCGCGTGGAAGCGGACGCGCACTTGGCGCAATCCCAGGATTCGTAGCTCGCCCTCGAGGCCGCCTATCTGCGCGAGACGCTCGCGCGTCACCTCCGTTCCGAAGGGCAGCCGGCTGGACAAGCACGCCGACGCCGGCTTGTCCCATACGCTCAGGCCGATGCTCGCCGCCGCCGCGCGCACGTCGTCCTTGCGCATCTCGGCTTCGACCAGCGGGCTTCGAACGCGGTTCTCCCGCGCGGCGACGATGCCCGGCCGGTAGTCGCCGAGGTCGTCCAGGTTGATGCCGTTGGCCGTGAAGGCCG
>JANXMC010000258.1 GCA_025354825.1 Myxococcales bacterium | reverse complement strand
GCGATGAGCGCCTCGAGCATCTTCCGCGCGCGGTCGAGCGCCCCCTCGCGCAACGACTGCACGACCGTTGCGCGCAACGCGCGATCACGCACGTGCCGCCGCTTTCGCCAGGTGACGAACGGCGCGTCCTTCACGCTCACGCCCTCGAGCGTTTCGCCCAACACCTCTTCGTCGCGCAGCGCGCCCGTGGCCTGCTGCACGTTCGTAAAGTCGCGGCGAACGGCGTCGGCGAGGAACCGCCCGTAGATCGGCCGTGCGAGCTTGAGGATCGTCCGCATGCGGCGAATCGCGACACGCATGTCGTGGATCGCTTCGTCGTCCAGAGCTCCGTGAACGCGCGGAAGCGTCGCGCCGAGGGCCTCGTCGCGCTCTTTCAGCGTGCGCGCGAGGTACGGGCTCGCAAGTTTCTTCGGCGGGGCGGGCGGCTTCGTGGGGCTCTTCTTCCCGGGCGCGCGCTTGGCTGCCGTCTTCCTCGCGACAGGCTTCGCCGACGCCTTCGCGGCGGCCGCCTTCGCCGTCGCAGCGGGGTTCTTCGCGGTCGCCGCTCTCGCCGCTCTCGCCGCTTTCGCCGCGAGCTGCCGCGACCAGGTCATCGCGGCCACCGTTTTTGCGGTCGTCATCCCCCTTCGTTACCAGTTTGGGGTGCCGCCGGCACTTGCCTCCGCACCGTGGCGATCGTCGTCGGCTTGTAGCCAACGGCGCGGCCGATCACGCGGCGCGCGGTGAGCTTCGCGGCCGACTCGATGGCGGCTTCGTCGTTGGCCGCCGCCTTCGAGAGACCGCCGATCGCCTGCTTCACTTCGAGCTGCGCCGCCTCGAGGAGATCGCGCCCTTCGACGCTGTCGACGACGCCGCGCGAGAGCACCAACGGATCGCCGACGAGCTTGCCCTTCGCGTCGATCGTCACGACGACAAAGACGACGCCTTCGGCCGCGAGGGCCTGCCGATCCTTCACGACGCTCCGCGGAATCTCGCGCCCCATGTGCACGTAGACGCGCGGCACCACCATGCGATCGACCTTGGAAAAGGCTTCTTTCGTGAGCTCGGCGATGTCACCGTTCTCGAGCAGACAGATTTCGCCGACGCCCATTTCGGTCGCGAGCGCGGCGTGGCGCGTGAGGTGGTGCAGCGTCCCGTGGGCCGGCACGAACGCGCGCGGGCGAACGAGCTCAAGCATCTTCCGTTGATCTTGCCGATGCGCGTGGCCGCTTACGTGAACGCCGCGATCCGACGCCCACGTTTTCATGATGGCGCCGCGGCGCAAGAGATCGCCCATCAGTACGTAGGCCTGGGGCTCGTTCCCCGGAATCACACGGCTCGAAAGAATCACCGTGTCGCCCGCATGAAGGTCGTAATTGGGGTGCTCGTTGCGCGCCAAGCGGGCGAGCGCTGCGTTCCCCTCGGCCTGCGTGCCCGTGGCGAGGCCGAGCACTTTGTTCCGCGGCAAGTCGCGCGCACGCTCGGGGGCGCAGACGAGATCGCTCGGCCAATTCAGGTAGCCCGTCGCGTGCGCCACGCGCGAGTGTGTGTTCACGCTGCGACCAAGCGGCACGATCTTGCGCCCCGTCTTTTTCGCAATGGCGCCGAGCATTTTCAGGCGATGCACGTTCGACGCGAAGAGCCCGACGATCACCGCCTGATCGGCCTCCGTCACGAGCTTCTCCAAGACCTCGCCGACGCCGCTCTCGCTCCCCGTGGGCCCTTGCGCGTCGATGTTCGTCGAGTCCGAGAACAGCAGCTCGACCCCCGCATCGCCGAGCGCACGGAAGCGCGCTTCGTCGAAGTCTTCGCCGTCGGGAGGCGCGTCGTCGATCTTGAAGTCGCCGGTGTGAATCACCGTGCCTGCGTCCGTCGTGATCGCGAGGGCCGTTGCATCGGCAATCGAGTGGGTCACGCGCACGGGCTCGACCAAGAACGAGCCGACCTCGTACACCTCGCCGGGCCTCGTCTCGATGAAGCGCGCGTGGGCGAGAATGTCGTGCTCGTGAGCCCTATTTTTCACGAGCCCGAGCGCATAGGGCGGCCCGTAGACCGGCACGTCGAAGCGCTTGAGCAGGTACGGCAGCGCGCCGATGTGATCTTCGTGCCCGTGGGTGATGAACACCCCCACGACGCGCGCCGAGCGCGACGTCGCGCCGCCCGCCGTCCGCGACCGCGAGCCGTCGCTGAGGTACTCGTCGAGCACGCGGAAGTCGGCGTGCACCACGTCGATGCCCAGGCCTCGGTTGTCGAACGTCACGCCGCAGTCGATGAGAAGCACCTCGCCGCGCTGCTCGAGCGCGAGGCAGTTCATCCCGACCTCACCCAGGCCACCCAAGGGAAATACTCGAAGCACTTGATCTTCGAAGGTACCACGCGCGCTTACCGCGAGACGCCCCCACGTTCGCCCGTTCGAGTTGCGGGTTGCCGTTCCCGCCCCGCTCTCCTATCTCTTTCAGCACGTACGCATGGCGAGCACGACTGGCACCGCCCGCACAGCCCCCACCTCAGGCCTCGAAGATAAGCGGCTCGTCATCGTCACGGGCAAAGGTGGCGTGGGGAAAACGACGGTCTCCGCCGCGCTGGCCGTGCATCTCGCATCCCGCGGGCACCGCGTGCTGGTCGCGATGTGCAACGCGAAAGAGCGTCTGTCGACGATGCTCGGGTCGGAGCTTATCGGCTCCGATGTCATCGAGGTCGGCCAGAGCATCGTGGCACCGGGTGCTGGTGCGGGTCCTGGTGCTGGTGCCGGTCTAGGCGCCGCGCGCGAAGGCGGCATTTGGGCCGTGAACATGGACCCCGAGAGGGCCATGGAAGAGTACGGCATGATGACGCTGCACTCGCGCACGCTCTACAAGCTGCTCTTCGACAACAAGTACGTCCGCACGTTCTTTCGCGCCGTCCCCGGCCTCCACGAATGGGCCATGCTCGGCAAAGCGTGGTGGCACACGACGGAGACCCTCCGCGACGGTACGTGGCGCTTCGACACGGTCATCCTCGACGCGCCGGCGACGGGCCACGGTCTCGACATGTTGCGCGTCCCCAAGGTCATCTCCGAGGTCGTGCCGCCCGGGCTTTTGCGCCGCGACGCCGATCGCGCCCTCGTCCTTCTGCGTGATCCGAATACGTCGGCGGTCGTCCTCGTCACGCTCCCCGAAGAGATGCCGACAACCGAGACGATCGAGCTCGCCGCCGCGCTCACGGGCGAGCTGAAGCTCCCCATCGGCCGCGTCGTCGTCAACGGCGTCTTGCCGCCGCTGTTCTCGAAGGACGAGCGCGATGTGCTGGAGCACGTCGGCCCCTTCACGCCGGCGAGCCCTGGCGAAGCGGCGGTCGCCTCGGGGCGCGACCGCGCAACCCGCGAGCGCGTGCAGGCCGAGAGCCTCGGGCGCCTCGCGAAAGAGCTACCGGTGAAGCCGTCGTTCTTGCCGCTGCTCTTCGAAGACGCCGCATCGCCGAAGGCGATTAAAGAGCTCGCGAAGCGCGTTTAGCGTTGCGCGGGGCAAGTTCTCCGCGGGCCGCCGCGTCATCTAGGTTCATTGACTTCGTGTGCGAACCACACGAGCCTTCGCCCGTGCCCTACACGTACGAGTATCCGCGCCCCGCCGTCACGGTCGACGTCGTGATGTTCACGATGCAGGCCGAGGGGCTCGCGATTCTGCTGATCCGCCGAAAGCACGCGCCGTTCAAAGGTGCGTGGGCGCTTCCCGGCGGCTTCGTGAACGAGAACGAGTCGCTGCTCGACGCCGCAGGCCGCGAGCTCGAAGAAGAGACGGCCGTGCGCGGCGCGACAATGGAGCAGCTCGGCGCGTTCGGCGATCCAGGTCGCGATCCGCGCGGCCACACGGTGTCCGTCGCGTTCCTCACCTTCGTCGTCGCAGCGTCGCATCCGGTGAACGCCGGCGACGACGCCGCCGAGGTCGCGTGGGTGCCGCTGCGCGATCTCCCGGTGCACGACGCGAACGACGCCCCACCCGCGCGCCCGCGTCGCCCGTCGTCGCGCCCGCCCGCGAAGACGCTGGCCTTCGACCACGCGCGCATCATCGAGATCGCGCGGCTCCGTCTTCAAGACCACCTGACCGATCCGACCCGCACGGCGCCCTTCGAGATCGTCCCCCAGCGCTTCACGCTGACCGAGCTTCAGCGCGTACACGAGGCCGTCCTCGGTCGTGCCCTCGACAAGCGGAACTTCCGCGCGAAGATCACCGCCCACGGCCTCGTCGAGCCGGTCGCCGCGCAGCAGCGCGTGGGCCGCCACAGGCCCGCGCAGCTGTATCGATGGAAGCGCCCGACACCGAAGCGCACCCGCGACAAAACGGGCTAAGCCCAACCTGTTCGACGCCATAAAGGCGAACGCCCCGCAGCGCTCGAGAGCGCGACGGGGCGTCGATCGAAACCGAACGAAGAAGAGCGGTCAGCCCTTCTTGAGGTTCTCGTTCGCGAAGTCCCAGTTGGCGAGGCTCGCGAGGAACGTCTCGATGTACTTGGGGCGGAGGTTGCGGTAATCGATGTAGTATGCATGCTCCCACACGTCGATCGTGAGGAGCGCCGTCTGGCCGTGCTTCATCGGGAGATCGGCGTTGCCCGTCTTCGTGACCTTGAGCTTGCCGCCCTCGAGAACGAGCCACGCCCAGCCGGAGCCGAACTGCGTCGTCGCCGCTGCGGTGAACTCCTCTTTGAACTTCTCGAACGACCCGAAGTCACGCGTGATCGCGTCGGCGATCGCGCCCGTCGGGGCGCCGCCGCCGTTCGGCTTCTTCGAGTGCCAGTAGAACGTGTGATTCCAAATCTGCGCCGCGTTGTTGAACACGGGGCCCTCGGAGGTCTTGATGATCTCCTCGAGGGGCTTCTCGGCTTCGGGCTTGCCGGCGAGAAGCTCGTTGAGCTTCGTCACGTAAGCCTGGTGGTGCTTGCCGTGGTGGTACTCGAGCGTCTCCGCCGAGATGTGGGGAGCGAGCGCGGTTTTCTCGTACGGGAGCGGGGGAAGCGTAAACGCCATGACTGGCCTCCTAGCGGTTGGGGGGCCGGAGCCTAGCGTCATTTGGAGAAATTCTAAACGGCCTCGCGCGCACGACGCAGAGCCGTTTCATCCACCGTGGGTCAGCGTTTCTGTGTGAGCAGCTTCTCGATGAGGTTCTTCGAATAGCCGCTCAGCTCGCAGAAAACGACGCCCATTCCAGGCGGGTCGTTCTCGACGCGAACGACTTCGCCGACGCCTTCGATCGTCTCGATGTCATCCATGATGACCGTGAACAGAAGGTTCACGCGCGTGCCGATCGCGAGCGGTGTGCTCGACTTGATGAACACGCCCGTTCGCGAAATGTTCGTGACGTATTCTTGAATGAACGCGTCGAACGACTCGAACTCTTTGTTGATCGTCAGCCGCGCATCTACGCGCTTGTCGGAAGCGGCGTCGTTCATCGCGCCCAAGTTAGCAGGCGCGATGAGCAGATCACAGGGCGGGACGCCTACTTGCCGGCAACGTATCGGCTACTTGCCGATAATGTCGAACTGCTCGTAGTGGTACTCCTTGCGGGCCACGACGATGATCTTCCGCATGAAGCGGTTCTCGGCTTCGGCGAGCGCCATCTTCTCGGGCCCGCTCAGCAAATCGGCGACGGCCGGGTGCGCATTGACGACGATCGAGTAGCCAGGCAAGTCGTTCCGCTTGCGGCGAATCTCGCGGAGAATCTCGTAGGCGATCGTCTCCTTCGACTGCAGCTGGCCGGTGCCGTCGCAGTAGAAGCACGCCTCGTGGAGCAAACGGCCGAGGCTCTCGCGCGTGCGCTTGCGCGTCATCTCGATGAGGCCGAGATCCGAGATGCGGTTGAGCGTCGTCTTGGCCTTGTCCTTTTGGAGGACCTCTTCGAGCTTCTTCCGAACCTTCTCGCGGTTCTGCGCCTTCTCCATGTCGATCAAATCGAGAATGATGAGGCCGCCGATATTTCGGAATCGAAGCTGATAGGCAATCTCGTGCACGGCCTCGAGATTGGTTTTGAGGATGGTCTCCTCCATGTCCTTCGAGCCCTTGCCGACGAACCGCCCGGTGTTCACGTCGATGGCCGTGAGGGCTTCGGCTTGGTCGAGGATCAAGTGGCCGCCCGAGGGGAGCG